>NZ_JANVFC010000001.1:341242-782491 GCF_025195005.1 Vibrio sp. NC2 | reverse complement strand
GACGTGCCATCTAAGTATTGCTTAGCAATGATACATTTTAGCTCTCGGCTATATTTGGACATAAAAAGACCCCCAATGATTGGTGTCCAACTATTGGGGGTCAGTTCACCTAAAGAAGTGGCTTTTTGCTATTTCGAACACGACATTGTGCTGATGAATGAGCAACCCAAATAAGCGGTCGCTCAAACTCAAAAATTAGTCGCGGAAGTTGTCAAACTGGAAAGGTTGACCAAGTTCACCGCTGCGAACTAGAGCCATAACAGCTTGTAGGTCATCACGCTTCTTACCAGTTACACGAACTTTGTCGCCTTGGATAGAAGCTTGAACCTTAACTTTGTTGTCTTTGATTAGCTTAACGATTTTCTTAGCGACATCCGTTTCGATGCCTTGCTTAAAGATAACCGTTTGGTGCCAAGTGCGACCTGTTTGGTCTGCCGCTTTCGCTTCCATCGCGTTAGGATCAACATTACGCTTTGTTAGGTTGCTACGAAGGATATCGCGCATTTGCTTCAGTTGAAAATCGTCTTGAGCAGTCAATTTTACTGATTCATCTTTGTAATCAAAGCTTGCTTCAACGCCGCGAAAATCGAAACGAGTCGATAGTTCACGGTTTGCGTTGTCTACCGCGTTACGCAGTTCTACTGCTTCTACTTCAGAGATAATGTCAAATGATGGCATTGTGTTGTTTCCTTAAGCTAAGTTTCTATCTTTAATTGCTGTTGCAAGCATATCTAGCATTGTTGCAGTATCTTCCCAGCTTAGGCATGGGTCAGTAATCGACTTGCCGTATTCTAGGTTGTTGATATCTGTCATTGGCTGGTTACCTTCTACAATGAAGCTTTCCGCCATGATGCCTGCAATTTGATTCTTGTTAGATTTGATTTGCTCACAAATGTCTTGTGCCACTTCTAACTGTTTACGGTGCTGTTTCTGACAGTTAGCGTGGCTAAAGTCTACAACCAAACGTTGAGGTAGATCGAATTCAGCCAGTTGCTTACATGCGTTATCTACAGATTCAGCATCAAAGTTAGGGCCTTTATCACCACCACGTAGAATTACGTGACCGTATGGGTTGCCAGAAGTACGGTAAACCGTCATACGGCCGTTCTTATCTGGCGAGTAGAAGTAGTGTGAAGCATGCGCAGCACGAATCGCATCAATAGCAATTTTGATGTTGCCGTTAGTTGCGTTCTTGAAACCAACTGGGCAAGACAGTGCAGAAGCCATTTCACGGTGAATCTGAGATTCAGTCGTACGAGCGCCAATTGCGCCCCAAGTGATAAGGTCTGCAATGTACTGACCGGTGATCATATCAAGGAATTCAGTCGCGGTAGCTAGGCCAAGCTTGTTGATATCTAGTAGAAGCTTACGAGCTTTGTTCAAGCCTGTTTCAAGTGCGTATGACCCATCAAGGTTAGGATCGGTAATCAAACCCTTCCAACCTACAACAGTACGAGGTTTCTCGAAGTAGGTTCTCATTACAACGAACAGTTCATCTTTGTACTGGTCTTGAATCTGACTTAGACGCTCAGCGTAATCAAGTGCCGCTTCTGTATCGTGAACAGAGCAAGGGCCTACGATAACTAACAGGCGGTTATCACGACCCGTTAGAATATCTTCGATTTGGCGGCGAGAATTTTTAATGCGCTCAGCAACGTCGTCAGTAATAGGATGTGCATTGCCTAGTTCGGCAGGAGTTGGCATAGGACCCAGAGCTTGGGTTCTCAACTCATCAGTTTTTAATGGCATGTGATGGCTTTTTTATTCTATTGCGAAGTGGTTAAGATAACGGAATTGAACAGAGGAATAAACTCTCTTAAGTCAAAGTTATCTCTGTTATTGCTAATATTCTTATTTTTATCAGCAGGCCAGCGCCAAATAAGGGATTTTCACTTGTATTAACAGGCAGCTATCGGTATTTTCGTTTGAACACAACATAAAAATGCTGGAGCAGCAATGACTCAAGAAAATCAAAGCACTTTGCACCCAGAACTGGTCTTAGGTGATGTGCTGCCTTCTTACAACGATAATAATAATTCTAACCACTTATACGTTTCATTATCTGAATTGGTTATGGATCGTATCTTCTATCACCCAAGTATTGAAAGTCACTTAGATACACTGACTGATATCGAAAAAACCTCTTTAGATGCGATCCTTGGCGATAAAACAGTCGATGAGCATTTTGTTTCGACCTTAGTGATTGCCATCCAAGCTGCCGTTCAGCCAAATCATACTTCTGTTCGTATCGCGTTAAGTAGTGCTGACAGCTATGGCTTCCGTTCGCTACTTGGTGGTAGCTGTGAAGCCGAAGAGATAAACCCGGCACTAGGTGTTCGTGGGGTTGCTCGTTATGCAACATCAGAGTACAGCAAAGCATTCGCTTTAGAGTGTCAGGTAATTAAAGCGTTGCGAGAGCAGGGTATTAACGTTGAAGTGGTTGTACCGTATGTACGAGCATTAAGCGATGCCGCTAAGATTATTGATTTGCTTGCAGAGCAAGGCTTACCGCGAGGCCTTAATGGTTTGAAAGTACTGTTCTCGTGCGATGTGCCGTCTGCAGTGCTACTGAGCGAAAGATTGCTGCATTACTTTGATGGTGTTGTAGTGAACGTTGATAGCTTAGCGTCTTTCACTTTAGGCGTAGACAAGCACAATGAAGCTCAGCAACATGCTTTTGATCCACAAAACGAGGCGGTTATTACCTTGTTGAGTATGATTGTTAAAGCAACGCTGAACGCGAAGAAGCCCGTCCTGCTTGTGACTCAAGGCTTGGTGGACTACCCGCGTCTACAAGGCTTTATCGCTGATCTTGACGGTGTTGAGACAGTCGTTACTGCATAGACCAGCTTATTGTCTAAATAAATCAACTTGCTGTATGAGTTTATTTAAAGCAATAAAGCTTTGAGAATGAAAGAGATATCATTATGCGATGATATCTCTTTTTTGTAACATTTTTTTGACATATCGAGCGCTAATCGATTAACTGGTCTGATGACTTATTTGACTAGGTAACTCGAATGTTGACCCCTCTACAAAAAGCAAATTTCTACTTGAGCATGTTTGGCTTTTTCAAAGTGCCTCTGATCTGGCTATGCCGACCAAAACTGCTCGCGCTGGATAATCAACATGTTGAAGTGAAAATTCCTCTCAAAAGACGAACTAAGAACCACCTCAATAGCATGTACTTTGGTGTGTTAGCAGTAGGTGCTGATGTGGCGGGGGGCTTTCTTGCAATGAGTAAATCGCAGCAGCAAGGCGAAAAGATCTCGCTGGCATTTAAAGAGGTGACAGGTAACTTCTTGAAGCGCCCGGAAGGTGACGTACACTTCACTTGTAACGATGGTGAGCTGATCAACACTATGCTGGCTGAAACTATGTCTACTGGCGAGCGTGTGAATCAACCCGTGACCATAATCGCGACTTGTCCGTCTTTGCATGGCGATGAACCAATGGCGGAGTTCACGCTGACGCTTTCGATTAAGAAAGTTCCTTCTAGAAAATAGCTCGGAAGTATAAGGTTGGACGGAATCTGAATCTGAAGATCATAGTTAAACAGAAAGCATTTGTTGAACAAGTGGAAGGGCGGTATGTGAATCTAGTATCCACATACCGTAACAACGCTATGACTCTTGAGTGATTTGCTCGATATCAACGATCTTTGAACGGTTCATTACGATTTTCCAACGGTAATAGGTCGGTTCAGTATCGTGATTGTTCTCTTTAATGATCAGATTGAGCAGGTGACGCTTTTCGACAGACTCACGGCTTACTTGCCCTTCATTCAGGCGATATACGTTATTTGACCCCTTGTCCATCAAGCGTGTCAGTGCTCTCAGGCTGATCGATAACGTTTCACGAGTCTCTTCGTAACCACTCATGAATGTTGACGTCGACATCTCGGTATGTGAACGGTAGTGCAAGACTTGCTCTTCACGCTGAACGACACGTTTCTTGCGTATTGATTGAATACGGTCAGCTAACTTGGAAAAGTTCGCATAGTCCAACCATTCAAGCTTGTGGCCGACAGATTTATTGGTTGTTGGGTCAAAGTAGCGACGCTTCCACTTGGGTTTGCCTTTACGAAGCCAACGCCAAAGGATGTCTCTCAAGTCATCTTTAAATATTTCACGCAGTGCGTAGATAAATGACATCGACACGATGAAAGAAGCGGTAATCTCTCCTAGAAAATCACGAGCCAATATGACGGTTGTCGTCACTACTACCATGACTAAGCCTGTCGCAATACCTTTAACGGCACGCTTAACGTTTTTACCCATGGAGGTGGTCTTCTCCTTGAGTACGATAGGGTGCTCTATCAAACGTCGCAGCAATCGCATCTTGTTACTCAGGCGCGTTACGTCTTCACGAACTTTGGCTGAGTTATAGCGATTAAGTTTACGATGGGCAGTCTCTTTGTCACACAGCGTCAAGAGTCGCTCTTTTATCGTCGAGTACTCACTGCCACGCGGCATATGAGAGACCAGAGATAAGAACTTTTGCTCTGTGTACCAAGAAAGATAGTTATCAATGTTTGCGTAGTAGCGTTTGAGGTTTTCTTCATAAGGAATACTTCGGCGAAGCTTCTTCAAGATGTCTAACGCGAGCTCAATGACTTCATCAACCTCATCCGCTGTTACGTCGTCACTATCAGTCTTATTTAAACTGCTCACGGCTTTATCTAAAGCAATAACATATTGATATGCGAACAAACTCAAACTCACACGATACTGTGTCGTTGATAAGCGTCCACGTTTTGCCAAGCGACTGTGTACCAAAGGTAACAGTGTCTTGTCACTGTAGTAGGCGCGCTTTTGAGTAATTGAGCTGTAGAAAAAGGCACTTTCAGAAAGTACTTCGGGAGTGAGTCCGAGTTCACCGGGAATGAATAGATAAACGTCCATGTCGAGCTTTTTGGTCTTCGCCATTGCATGGTTAATTTTGAGTGTTATCGCATCTTGTTTATCAACGGTGATCAACGATGTCTCCTAGAATGTAAAAATATGAATGAAACTAGCGAAAGCATATCAGAGATCACGTATAATCACCGCCAAATTTAAAGTAGAGAAAATCTTGATGATTAATATTGGTCAAATAAACAACTTAGAAGTAGTAAAGCAAGCCGACTTCGGTGTATTCCTTGACGCTAGCGACTATGGAACCGTGTTGCTGCCAAAACGATTTACTCCTGAAGGTGTTGAAATTGGTCAAAAACTGGATGTTTTCTTATACATTGATTCTGACAACCAGATTGCTGCAACGACTGAAAAACCAATTGCTCAAGTGGGGCAGTTTGGCTTGATGACGGTTGAAGGCGTAAACAGCACCGGTGCATTCATGAGCTGGGGCGTGAAAGGTAAAGACCTTCTTGTTCCTTTCAGCGAGCAACGTGGCCGTTTAAACGAAGGTCAGTCAATCTTAGTATATGTGTATATCGATAAAGCATCTAGCCGCATTGTAGGTACAACAAAGTTCAACAAGTGGTTAGACAACACGCCTGCGACTTATAAGCAAAACGAGCAAGTGGATCTCATTATCGCTGAGCGCAGCCAGTTAGGTTACAAAGCGATCGTGAACGGTGAGCATTGGGGCATGATTTTCCCATCAGACATCATCGGTAAGCTGTTCATAGGTAAAGCGCTAAAAGGCTACATTAAAAACGTTCGTGAAGAAGACGGTAAGATTGACTTGTCTCTTCAGAAAATTGGTGTGGCTAAAATGGATGACCTAAGCACTAAGGTTCTCGATCTGCTTGAGAAGAAAGGTGGTTACTTACCTTTGAATGATAAATCTTCTCCGGAAGTTATTTTCTCTGCATTCAGAACCAGCAAAGGTACGTTCAAGAAGACAATTGGTGGTTTGTACAAGTCTGGCAAGATCACTATCGACAAAGAAGGCATCAGTCTAGTTAAATAAGCGAGCTTGTCGGTCAAAAAAAAAGCCCAAACCTTCCTGTTTGGGCTTAGGGGAAAGAGCTCCGAAGAGCCTACGCTAATCGTTTTAATTCTTTGGCTGTTAGACTGAAGTCTAGTTTAAATTCCCTAATAAGCGATTTTTGTTATTGGAAATAGTGACTTGAATTGATATTTGTGTAATTAAGCGTTGATTTTACAGTGCTTCCCTTGAAATGAGCTAGCCGACAAGAATAGAAAAAGCCCAAACAATGGATGTTGTTTGGGCTTTTTGTTTTTCTCAGTACAGTGAGAGCTTTAATCGAACGACTAGAAAAGGTTTTTGTCGCGTACTAGCTCTCTTGGTAAGCCATTCTTCACTCGGTTACCTACCCATTTACCAAGGCCGATGATTGCGCCGTTGTATTTTACTAGCACTTCGCCTTTGCCGGACAAGCCTTCTGGGCGAACGTCTCGGCCCATGAACCATTCTCGAGCATCTTCGATGCTGAGGTCTACAATGTTAGCTTCATTACCTGTCGCGAGTGTTGTCGCGACTTGGTGTTGCCATCGGTAACCTTTTTTATGGGTTTCAGCGATCTTGATGCCCATACGAGAGAAACGGAATGCACCGATCATAGGCTCAAGCGCCTCAGGGAATAGCCAAACGTCTTTATCTCGGATCCAAACTTGAGTATCACTTGGTAGTTCGATATCGAGAGCACTAAGCAGTTGTTCAGCGATTTCTTGCTGAGCTTTCTTTGACGCTTTTTCAAATGGGAATTTACCCATGCGTTTTTTAACTTCTGGTGGAGTCACAGACGCTAGTTTACGGATACGTGCAACAAAGAAACCTTCCGAGTCATATACCTGAGGGAAGATGTGAAGAAAGCCTTCTTCAGTAGTCGTTGCTTTTGCGTTGTCGAACAGTGATTCAAGAGATTCAAACTCAACCGCATCACCAAAGGTTTCTTTTAGGTGATAGCACACTTGTTGGTTCTCTTCAGTGCTTAACGTACATGTTGAGTAAACCAAAACACCATTAGGTTTAAGAGCATGGAATGCACTTTCAATCAGGTCTTTTTGCGTGTCAGCAATATCGACTACAGATTGATACGTCCAGTTCTTCATCGCATCAGCGTCTTTACGAATGGTACCTTCGCCAGAGCAGGGTGCATCCAGCAAGACAGCATCAAACTGTTCTGGCAACCAACCACCGAAAACTCGACCATCGAAGTTACTGAGTGCGGCATTACGAACGCCACAACGTTCGATGTTGGCGTGAAGGACTTTTACACGGCTAGCAGCGTATTCATTGGCAACCAACACGCCACGATTATTCATTAGCGCAGCGATTTGCGTTGTTTTAGATCCGGGTGCAGCAGCAGTATCTAGCACGGCTTGGTAATCAGCTTCGCCTTGGAAAAGTGCCGAAGGTGGCATCATAGAACTGGCTTCTTGGATGTAGAAAAGACCAGACATGTGTTCTGCCGTATTACCTAGAGGCGCTTCACTTTCATCGGCTGTAATCCAAAAACCCGTTTCACACCAAGGTACAGGTTCCAGTTCCCAGCCTTTCTCTTTTGCTCGTACTAGGAAGTCTTCCACACTGGTTTTCAGTGTGTTGACTCGAATACTTTTACGAAGTGGTTTTTGGCATGAGGCAACAAAAGAAGCCATATCTAGATGACTAGGCATGATCGCTTCGATGTGCGTTAGGAATTCTTCAGGAATATATACGTTAGCGTGCAAAAGAGTATCTCGAATTATTGCATTAATGCGGGGAGTTTAAAGCAAAATGAGGTCGTCCTAAACCATATTTACGGCAAACAACAAAAATGCAGCCGAATGGCTGCATTTTGATGAAGAATTAATCTTCGTTAAGCTGTATTAATTTGCATGGAGCTTCTGAGGATTCACTCTATGGACGAGGAATCGCGGTTCTCCATGATTTCCACTCATCTTCTGCTTGAGGGTATAGGTAGAAAGACTGATCTTCGCTTGCCACAGGCTGAAGTTCACTCGTCGGTGGCGTTGAGAAGGTAATTCCGCCTCTTAATAAACTGTCTACCGTTCCTGCTTTGATGTTTGCACCAGAGAGGCCGATAGAAACATCGACACCCGACACGTTCCAGAACACAGTGTTTGCGCGGATCAGATACGCGTAGTCAGGTTCTATTTGAATCGTAGAGATGATACGGTCAGCAAACTCGCCTAGTTGAACATCGATAACACTACCGATTTCTAGCTCACGGAATAGGATAGGCGTGCCTTCAGACACCGAGCCTCGCGTTTCGCTTTGTAGCTGGAATATCTTGCCTTCAGGCTGCACTGGTCCTTTGCTAAGCTTAAATTTCGTACTTCTGTCACCATTGCCCGGATCTACGTTGATGTGCTTAGAGAGAAGCGCAGAGACGTTTTTGATGCCATTAAGGCCGATCTCAGGTTCTGCCAACCAGAAGTGACTGTTGGCCACGGCAATCTTGTCAACGTACTCAGGTAAGATTCGCGCGGTAATTTCAATGCCGCCTTTATTGAAGTTAGGAATCACCAAAGTGACCTCACCTACAGTGACACCTTGGTATTTGATCGTCATACCCTTGCTGACTTCTTGATCGCCAGAAGAGGTAATCGTAATTGCGCGGCCAAATTTTCGAGCGGATTTAGAATCTTTGTACAGCTTCCACACATTGCCAAGCTTATTGTCTATACCGGGAAGCGAATCAAAAGCAATACCACCTTGAATTAGCGTTTTAACGGGTGCCGCTTTAATACTAATACCCGATAGCGAAGCATCAATCTCAACGCCTGAGCGGTTCCAAAAAACGGTATGTTTATTGAGTAAGTGCGTGTAACGATTTTCGATCGTGACTTTGATTCTTACACCACCATCTGCAAGCTGAAAATCCGAAATACTACCCACTTGTAGGTTACGGTAGAGCAGTGGGCTGCCTTTAGAAATTGAAGGTAACTCACTAGCAAATAACGAAAGCGTCTTTGAGCCTGACTGATTAAACTTAGCGATTTCTGCTAGCGACTTGCTTTGGAAAAGCTGGTAGTCAGTTCGAGCTTCAGGTTTACCTTCACTCACAAAGCTGATCGAGCCAGTAAGAAGCTGTTTTGCCGGTGGAACAGTAACACTTAGACCTGATTCGGTCAGCTCTGCGGTCGCACTGCCTGTCACAAAGAAACGGTTGTGACTTTTGATCAAGTGCGCATATTCGTTATCGATAAGCGCATCCATAAACACTTCGTGCTTGTCAGAGCCAGTGCCAACACCATCAACTAAGCCAACTTGAATGATAGAGCCAACGGCAATGCCTTTGTAGAGCAGTTGTGTACCGACATCCAATCCGAATGAATTGTTTGAGGTTAAGCGAATCGCGACTGACTTTTCTTGTTCCTGACTGAACTCGTTTTTACGAATCGCAGTAAATCGACGCGCCTTTTCACCTTCGCCCGGTACCAAGGTTAAAAAGTTACCTGTCACTAAGTTGGCAATGTTCTTCATACCAGTGAGTGACAGTTCAGCTTCTTCTAAAACGAATTTACTGCCGCTATTTAAAAAGTCGCTGAATGCCGGTTGGATAGCTGCAGATGCGACCACGTTTTCGCGACCTTCGCTTAAAGATAAATCAGTGATCTGGCCGATTTCAATGCCTCGATACATGATCGGAGCGCCAGTTGCGCTGATCTTGTTGTCATCTGGCACGGCGATCTTTATAGAGATGCCACGACCAGCGGTTTTCAAATCTGGGTAGAGCTTGAACTTGGTGTTCATCTCGACGGGCTGACCTTCTCCGGGAGAGTCAACCGCAATTGAACCGCCAAGCAGCGCGCTTAGGCTTTCTAAGCGCACATCGACGCCTGAAAATCCAATACTTGCACCTAAACCACTGACATTCCAAAAACGGCTTTGGTCGGTAATGATATGGCTGTATTCATCTTTAATCGACGCTTGAATCGTAACGGACTTGGCGTTGTCGTTTAACTGGTAGTTGTAAACCTCACCAATTGGAATTTTACGATAAACGATTTGAGAGCCAACAGACACACCACCCAGATCTTTGGTTGTCAGTGAAATGTTCAAACCTTCAGAAGCGAGTAAATCAGAAGGGGACGATTCTAGGGCTTGGAAAACGGTTTCTGGTTCTTCTTTGGTTTCGCTAGGATGAATAGCAATGTAGTTACCCGAAACAAGCGCGTCTAACCCTGAGATACCAGACAAACTCGCCGTTGGTTTTACGAGCCAGAAACGTGTGCCCTTTGAAAGTAACTTTTTCGCTTCTGGGTAGATGTCAGCATCGACATAGATGCTCGATAAATCTTTGGACAAGGTGATGTCGCGCACCATACCCACCTCTAAGCCTTGGTAACGAATCGTTGTTCGACCTGCGACCAAACCTGCGGCATCTGAGAAGTATATCTGCACACGTTGCCCTGCATCGTGTATCGATTTCATGACCAACCAACCGGCTAAGGCGACGGTTAATATCGGCAGAATCCACAAAGGTGAGATGCCTTTGTTTTTTCTTACTTCTGGTGAATATGACGTTTGTGATTGGTTATCGTTGTTCATTCACTGACTCATCTTTAGAGGTGTAGTTATCCCAAATTAGCCTAGGATCTAAGCTTTCCGCTGCCAGCATCGTGAGAACAACAACGACACCAAAAGCGACTGCACCATAACCTGGTGTAAAGTTTAAAATTTGTCCACGGTCGACCAAGGTCATCATGATCGAAATAACGAACAGATCCATCACCGACCATTTTCCCACCCACTTCACAATGAAATAGATGGTCATGCGCTGCCTGTGGTAAACCGCGCGCTTCATCTTGATACAAATTAAGATGTACGTTAGGCCAAGTATTTTCGCAACAGGCACGACGATACTGGCAATAAAAATGATCGCTGCGATGCCATACATGTCGCTATTGATCAGCGAAGCGACACCAGAAATTATCGTGTCTTCTAACCTTTGTCCGTTTGTAATAAGGATAGAAATAGGAATAACGTTGGCTGGTACGATAGCCACTGACGCAGCAAACAACAGAGCCCATGTTTTCTGTATAGAGTAGGGCTTACGGTGATATAAGTCATGGTGACAACGTACGCAAGTATGACCTTCAGGTTGAGAAAGGTGGCAGTTGTGGCAGTGTACGTTCTTACTTTCTACAAAAGAGTAATCAGACTCTTGAGCCCAAGCTTCCCAATAGCGACGCACACTGATACGGCTTACCAGTAATACACTGAAAAGCTGCAATAAAATCAATCCAACTAAACCAGGGCCGACAAAAATATCTGAGTAATCCTGCAGTTTGAAGCATGAGACAGCCAAACTTACCAGAAATACATCCAACATCATCCAATGCTTTAATGTCTGGATGATGGATAACGCAAACCTAAATGGCGTGAAAATCTTAAAGCGCAGTGCTGCATGAGTGACGAGTACAGAGGTGCAAACGAGTAACGGGGCGATCGAACTGCAGAATAGGATGAGTAGGCCTAATAGAGGGAAGCCTTCACCCATTAAAGTAAAGACACCTGATGGTAACGTCGCAGGTATCATGACGCCAATCAGACGAATACTGATAAATTCAAAAAAGTGTGAGGGAATAAATAGCAATAAGCAGGTAATCGCGATTGCTAGGTTTCCAGACAGGCTAGGTGTACCGCCTCGGTAAAGCTGGGTGCCACACCTTGGACAATATGCGGATTTCCCCAGAGGGATGTCCATTTTATCAACGGGGAGTTCGCAGCCTTGACACAGACGTACAGAGCTGCTATCGCACTGGTGCTCGGTTCTTAACGGAGACTTAGTTGCTAACGGAGACTTAGTTGTCAACGGAGACTTAGTTGTCAACGGAGACTCAGTTGACAACTGGTGCTGAGTCGATAAAGAATTGGTTTCGGATGGGGAGGTCACGCGACCTCCCAAGTTGAAACACTAATCAGACTTTTAAGCTGATTTAAATGCCTAGAACTACACTGATTTAAGTCCCTAGAACAATAAACATCAGGCGTGCGATTGCACACTGCCATAGAGTGTTTGATATAGTCCTTGTTGTTCAACCAATTCACCATGCGTTCCCGTCTGTGTGACTTGCCCATCTTCTAAAACATAGATTAGATCGGCCTGTTTCACCGCTGATAATCGATGAGCCACTATTAAAGTTGTGCGATCTTTCAAAAACTCGCTTAGTGCTTTATGCAGTGCTGACTCTGTTGCTGTATCCAGTGCAGATGTCGCTTCGTCAAGAATAACAAACTTAGGATTACTCAGCACCATGCGGGCGATCGCTAAGCGTTGTCGTTGACCGCCAGACAGTCGAACGCCATTCCTACCAATTTGCGTATCCAAGCCATTACTCAGCTGTTTGATAACATCTTGCATTTGAGAGACTTCAAGCGCCCGCCACAACGACATTTCATCGTATTCAGCACCAAGGGTCAGATTATGCCTTAATGTATCGTTAAAGAGTATAGGTTGTTGTAAAACAACGGCAATTTGACTGCGTATTATGTCAAAGCTGATGTCGTCCGTTGTTTCACCATTAAAGCGTATACAACCAGAGTCGGCTTGATAAACCCCAATTAACAACTGGATCAACGTTGATTTACCACCACCGCTTGCACCCACTAGGGCGACTTTTTTCCCTGCTGGAATGTGTAGCGATAGCCTGTTTAAAACAGTGTTTTCTAATGTGTAAGAGAATGTAACGTCTTCAATGTCGACTGTCACTTCTTTATGGTCATCAAAAGGGTTTACCTTGCTAACAGGGCGATGTTCTTCTTCTAGTTGCAGTAGGTCGTTAATACGTTGCAGCGCTGCTTTCGCGCTATACCAAGAGAATTGAATCCCTAGCAATTCTTGGACAGGGCCTAACATGAACCATAAATAGCCGAATACCGCAAAAATCTGACCTATCGTCAAGTCACTGAACAACACCATTAGCATGGCGACGGCTCGGAACAGTTCGAAACCTAATAAGAACAGTAGAAACGAAACACGGCCGGCAGCTTCCGATTGCCAAGCGTATTTATCAGCATCGATTCTTACTTGGTTTGCTTGAACTTTAAGTTCATCAAGAAAGATACGCTCCTTATTAGCGGCTCGGAGTTGATAGATGCCATCTAAGGTTTCCACTAAGCGATTCTGAAAACGCTCAAAAGACTGGTTCTCATATTTTTTGAGGTGTTTAACTCGGCTGCCGAGTTTACGAGAAAAATAAATAACAACAGGATTGACCAGTAAGATAAATAGCCCAAGTCGCCACTCTAACCATAGTAGGACGATAGCGGTTCCGAATACCGTTAAGAAACTGATGATAAATTTAGAAAGGGTCGAGCCAATGAACTTATCAATGGTCTCTATGTCTGTAATTAGGTGGGCATTAATACCGCCGCTGCCCTTGGTCTCATATTGTCGGATGCTAATACGACCAAGTTTATCGATCATCTTGCTACGCATCTGGTAGGTGATCGTTTTGGAAACCAAAGTAAATTGGCGACCTTGTAGAATATTCAGCGCTTGGCTGGCCGAGCGCATTAAGATAACCAACAAGAGAGTAAGCGCAATATAACCAGTCGGCGTTTGCAATGAGACTGGAAGTAGATGATTCATCATCTCTAACCCTGAAGCTGGCTTATCAAGCAAAACTTCATCGACCATGAGTGGCATAAGCAGAGGGATAGGGACGCTAATCAGGGTTGCAATAACGGCAACAAAGTTAGCAAACAGTAATTTGGACTTGTGTTTTTTTACTTGAGTTATCAACCAAGAACGGCTAATAGTGTCTTCTGAATTGTTCATTGTAATGAGAATAAGTCCTATTTAGTTTGATGGCCGCATTTTACTGCGTTCTCTTGATAATGGAAGTCTCAATTTAATTGGAAGTTAATATGAAAATAGAACATTACCAACGCTTAACCAAACAAGCCGTTGCATTAATTGAATCTGAAACCGATCTAATTGCAAATCTAGCAAATATTAGTTCATTATTATTCATGGAATTGGATGAACTGAATTGGGCGGGTTTCTATTTAATGAAGCAGGATCTAGCTAAGGAAAAAGACGAACTAGTACTGGGTCCATTCCAAGGTCAACCTGCTTGCGTTCGAATTCCGGTAGGGCGTGGTGTGTGTGGAACTGCGGTTGCGACAAACACAGTTCAGCGTATTCATGATGTGCATGAGTTCGAAGGTCACATCGCTTGTGACGCTGCAAGTAACTCAGAAATCGTTATTCCATTCTCTATCGATGGCAAAGTTGTGGGCGTTCTTGATATCGATAGTCCAAATATTGGTCGTTTTTCTCAAATTGATGAAGACGGATTGACATTTTTTATGGCTGAAGTGGAAAAGGTGCTTAATTCGCACGCGAACAAGGCATAAATTATTCTCTTACTGTGGTTTTTCCCAAGCATCTCTCTATAATACGTAAAAATATTTTCTTAATGCTCGCGGAAAACCGCAAAAACCAGGAACCCACATGGAAAACACTGAAAAGTTAAAAAACAGCAAAGAAGTTATCGCATATATTGCTGAATGTTTCCCTAAATGCTTTACTCTAGAAGGTGAAGCAAAACCACTTAAAATTGGTATTTTTCAAGATCTTGCTGAACGTCTAAATGAAGACGAAAAAGTAAGTAAGACTCAGCTTCGTGCAGCGTTAAGACAGTACACATCATCATGGCGTTACCTGCACGGCGTAAAAGCTGGCGCAGATCGTGTTGACCTAGACGGCAACACGTGTGGCACGTTAGAAGAAGAGCACGTTGAGCACGCTAAAGCTACACTTGCAGAAAGCAAAGCGAAAGTTCAGGCTCGTCGTAAAGAACAAGCACAGAAAGCTCGTGAAGAAGGCAAAGCGAAAGCTAAGGCGAAGAAAGCTCAACAGCCTCGTCGTCAAGCGCCTAAAGCACCGAAAGTAGAAAAGCCTGTAGAAACACGCGCTTTGAACGCTGACGAATTCATCGCTGGCAAAGAAGTAAATGTGAACATGGGTACAGGAAACATGGCTGCGACCATTGTTGAAATCAATAAGGAAGATGTGCGTGTTCAGTTAGCAAACGGCCTACAAATGGTTGTTAAAGCGGAGCACTTGCGCGCTTAAAGGAGATACTCCTACGCATGAAATGCCGTTCAAAATTGACACTGATTGCTGCTAGCTTTTGTCTAGCAGCTTCAGCTCAGGCTCTTGAAGCCAAATTAGATCAGGACGATTTACCTTTACTCGTTCCTGAGGCCCAACACGAAACTGCTAGTAAACGTGTTACTTCTCGATTTACTCGTTCTCACTATAAACACTTCAATCTCAACGATGATTTCTCTCAAGCTATCTTTAATCGTTATTTAGAGATGCTGGATTATAATCGTAATATCTTCACTCAAGCTGATATTGACTCTTTCTCCTCATCATCTGTTCAAATTGATGATCAGCTGAAAGCGGGTAATAACCAGATTGCTTTCGATGTTTATAATCTTTCTATGCAGAAGCGTTTTGAACGTTTTCAGTATGCGCTGTCTTTGCTAGACACTGAGATTAAGTTTGATACCGATGAAAGTATTGAGCTCAATCGCAATGAAGCGGAATGGCCGAAAGATATCGCCGAAGTGAATGAGCTTTGGAGGAAGCGTGTTAAATACGATGCGTTGAACCTAAAACTTACTGGTAAAGAGTGGCCAGAGATTCAAGAAGTTTTGGAAAAGCGTTACAACAATGCGATGAAGCGTATCACGCAATCGCATAATGAAGATGCTTTCCAAATCTACATGAACGCATTTGCGCGTGAAGTTGATCCTCACACCAGCTACCTTTCTCCAAGAAATGCAGAGCAATTCCAATCAGAGATGAATCTATCTTTAGAAGGTATTGGTGCTGTACTTCAGATGACTGACGACTACACCGTTATTCGATCTCTCGTTGCTGGTGGCCCTGCGTCAAACAGCAAACAATTGAGCGACGGCGATCGTATTGTTGGTGTCGGTCAAGATGGCGAAGAGATTGTTGATGTTATCGGCTGGCGTTTAGACGATGTAGTGCAATTAATCAAAGGACCGAAAGGGACCAAAGTTAAGCTACAGATCCTGCCAGATGGTAAAGATGCAAAAAGTCACGTTGTCACAATTGTACGCGATAAGATTCGTTTAGAAGACCGCGCTGTTAAATCAGAAGTTATCGAGAAAGATGGCAAGAAGATTGGTGTACTAGAAGTACCAAGCTTCTATGTTGGTCTTTCTAAAGATACAGACAAACTGATCACTGAGCTTAAAGGGCAAGGTGTTGAAGGCATTATTGTTGATCTGAGAAACAACGGTGGTGGTGCACTCACTGAAGCAACTGAACTCTCTGGTTTGTTTATCAAAGAGGGACCCGTTGTTCAGGTGCGTGATAGCTACGGTCGTGTCAAAGTGAACAGTGATACTGATGGCGAAATTAGTTACCAAGGCCCACTAACGGTATTGGTCAATCGCTACAGTGCTTCAGCCTCTGAGATCTTTGCGGCAGCGATGCAAGATTACGGTCGTGCAATCATTCTTGGCGAAAACTCTTTCGGTAAAGGAACGGTGCAACAACATCGCTCTTTGAATCATATCTATGATTTATTCGATAAAGAGTTGGGCTATGTTCAATACACAATCCAGAAATTCTACCGAATCAATGGTGGCAGTACGCAAAACAAAGGTGTAGTACCTGATATTGCTTATCCAACGCCAATTGATCCTGCTGATACTGGTGAAAGTGTTGAAGATAATGCTCTGCCTTGGGACAGTATTGATAAAGCAAATTATTCAGTATTACAGCGTAACGATGAAGAAATAATTGCTTTGACTGCCCAACATCAAGCTCGCATTGCTACTGACATGGAATTCGGCTTTATCGCGCAAGATATTGAAAAATATAAGGCAGATAAAGACGATAACGACCTTTCTTTGAATGAAAAGGTACGTCAGCAAGAAAGCGATGATGCGGATACGCTTCGTCTAGATCGTATCAACCAACGTCAAAAAGCAGCCAAATTAGAGGCATTTAAAACGTTAGATGATATTCCTAAAGACTATGAAGCCCCGGATGCTTATCTTGATGAGTCTGTTGCTATCATGCTGGATATGATCAAGAAATAGAGCAAATACCTGTTAAAAGGTGATTGTTTAAAGATGCACAATTTAAAAAGCGAGCCTCGGCTCGCTTTTTTTGTGTCTATGATTTGAAAGGAATACCTGATTGTAATCGTTGAGATTGTCGCAAAGAACACTCAATACTCAGGGTTATTTAGCTCTATTTTGCGTCGAATAATGACATTTAAGTTACTTTGCACTTAAAATTTAGTGACTTGGATCATATTTTTTCGCTTTCTATTCATTACGTGCCTAAGCTTAAAGAAAACGAGGGGGCGCGTATGAAATGGATTCTACTATTTTTATCTTGTTTAAGTTTTGTTGCTTTTGGAAGTGAGGTCGCTTCGAGCGATCAACAATCAAAAAGTGATAGCAACCTATCTCATTTTGACCTTCCTCTGTTGCTTGGTGATTGGTATTTGATGAACCCAGATCCTGAACAAGGCACTGAAAATTTTAGAGCAATTAAGCTGACTCTCGACTCAAACTACTCTTTCTCTATTGATATTCAGAAGAAAGACTACAGTGTCGACCATTGGGAAGGTTTGTATAACGCTAATGAAGACACGATTATTTTGGGATTAAATACTTCTGAGCCTCAGGTTTACGCTTACAGCAGTAATCACAATATGTTGAATCTTAACGGTGTTATGTTCACCAAAGCCTTGCCCAACGCCCTGGCAGGAATATGGTCAAGTGCCGAACTGTCCGGAAGCGATTTGCGTGCCAGTAACATTCAAAAAATGGATTTAGTGCTTCAGCCTGACTTTATCTTCATGTTCCGAGTGTCCGATGAAGAAGGGGGAGAAGTCATTCGTCGCGGAGTGTATTACACCGAAGGCGACCAATTAGTATTGCTGTATGAAAATGGCGAACACGGTACTCGTTACACATTGAACAGTGATGTGTTGACGCTTCAAGGTGAAGAAGGAGACATGTTTGCGGTGCTTAATCGCATTCGTTAAGCACTATATCTCGCCGTAAAGTCGGGCTCGTTGATAATATGGTTCACAGTTCATTTCTTAGCCGTTCCTGTCTGATTTGATTGATAAAATAGCAAAACATGGAGGCATTTTCCTACAATGCCTCCTTTTTTCAATATTCCCCTTGTTTTATTGGCGCTCAACCTTTAGATATATACAGTTAAAAAATAATTACGTATAACGATCAAAAGGAACCCGTCATGGCACATACACCTCAAGCCAAGTATCGTAAAGATTATCAATCACCATCTCACACTATTTCTGAAATCGATCTTACTTTCGATTTGTACGATTCAGCATCCATCATTACCGCTGTTTCTAGTGTTAAGCAGGAGAAAGAAAGCTCGACATTAGTACTTGATGGTGAAGGCTTGAAGTTGGTGTCTGTTTTGGTAGAAGGTACGGAGTGGACGCAATATGAGCAGTCTGAAACTCTACTTACTTTGAATGACCTTCCGAAAGAATTTACGCTAACGATCGTGACTGAAGTCGACCCTGAAGGAAACAGTGCACTTGAAGGCCTGTACAAATCAGGTGGTGCATTCTGTACTCAATGTGAAGCTGAAGGTTTCCGTCGTATTACTTATTATATGGATCGCCCAGATGTGTTGGCGAAATTCACGACAACGGTCATCGCAGACAAAGCCGAAAACCCATTCTTATTAAGTAATGGTAACCGTGTAGACGAAGGCGAAGCTGAAAATGGTCGTCACTGGGTGAAATGGCAAGACCCACATCCAAAACCTGCGTACCTGTTTGCTTTAGTTGCGGGTGACTTCGACGTACTTCGTGATGCTTATACTACTCAATCTGGTCGTAATGTTGATCTAGAAATCTTTGTCGACAAAGGCAACCTCGACCGCGCAAACCACGCGATGGTTTCTTTGATTAACTCAATGAAGTGGGACGAAGAGCGTTTCAATCTTGAGTATGACTTAGACATCTACATGATTGTTGCCGTTGATTTCTTCAACATGGGCGCGATGGAAAACAAAGGCCTGAACGTATTCAACTCTAAATTCGTTTTAGCTAATGACCAAACCGCGACAGATACCGACTACCTAGGTATTGAAGCAGTAATCGGTCACGAATATTTCCATAACTGGACAGGTAACCGAGTCACTTGTCGTGATTGGTTCCAGTTGAGCTTGAAAGAAGGTTTAACGGTATTCCGTGACCAAGAATTCTCTTCTGATCTTGGCTCTCGCGCAGTAAACCGTATCAACAATGTTCGTATTATTCGTGGGCCACAATTCGCTGAAGATGCGAGCCCAATGTCTCACCCAATTCGTCCTGAAAAAGTGATAGAAATGAACAACTTCTACACGTTGACAGTATACGAAAAGGGTAGTGAAGTGATCCGAATGATCCACACATTGTTGGGTGAGGAAGGTTTCCAAAAAGGCATGAAGCTGTACTTTGAACGTCACGATGGCACGGCGGCAACATGTGAAGACTTCGTAGCGGCAATGGAAGATGCATCGGGTGTTGATCTGTCTCAGTTCCGTTTATGGTACAGCCAGTCTGGTACGCCGACGCTTTCTGTTGAAAGCCACTACGATGCAGGGAAAAAAGAGTACACGTTAACGACTCGCCAAGTAACAGCGCCAACTCATGAGCAAACCGAAAAGCAGGCTCTGCATATTCCACTAGATATCGAGCTATACACAGCGTCGGGTGATGTGATTGAGTTACAATGTAACGGTCAGCCAGTTCACAATGTATTAGATGTGAAAGAAGCGGAACAAACGTTTGTGTTTGAAAACGTTTCAGATCAACCGATCCCATCGCTACTTCGTGAATTCTCTGCGCCAGTGAAATTGGAATACGATTATTCAGATGAAGAGCTGATCTTCCTGATGGTGAATGCTCGCAATGAGTTCTCTCGTTGGGATGCGGGTCAAATGCTATTGGCTAAGTACATCCGCAGTAACGTTGAGAAGGTTCAACAAGGTCAAGAGTTTGAACTTTCAGCTTCTGTTGTTGATGCATTCCGTGGCGTACTGCTTAGTGATTCTTTAGAGCCAGCGTTTATTGCAGAGATGCTTTCTCTACCAAGTCATAATGAAGTGTCTGGTTGGTATGAGCGTGTCGATATCGATGCGGTTGCATCTGTATTGAAAGCGATGAAAGTGACGCTAGCGAAAGAGCTCGAAGATGAACTTGCTGCGGTTTACCACAGTCACGTACTAACAGAATACACGATTGACCATGATTCAATTGGTAAGCGAACTCTGCGTAAAGTTTGTCTAAGTTACTTGGCTCATACTGAAAAGGGTAATGACTTGGTTGTCGCTATGTACCAGCAAGCAAATAACATGACAGATACAATGGCAGCAATGGGCGCGGCGAACAGTGCTCAACTTCCATGTCGTGAAACTTTAATGGCGGATTACAGCGACAAGTGGAAACACGATGGTCTTGTCATGGACAAGTGGTTTGCTCTTCAAGGAACGAACCCAAGTTCAAACGCACTTGAAGTGATCAAGGCGTCTATGTCACACCAAGCGTTTAGTTTGAAAAACCCGAACCGCACTCGTAACTTGGTTGGTTCGTTCTTAAACATGAACCCGGTTCAATTCCATGACAAGTCAGGTCAAGGTTATGCGTTTGCTGGCGAGATCCTACGTGAGCTGAACAGCAGCAACCCGCAAGTGGCTTCGCGCTTGATTGACCCGCTGCTTAAGTTCCGTAAGTACGACGATGCCCGCCAAGCTCTGATCAGAAAAGAACTTGAGACGTTAAAGAACATGGGTAACCTAGCAAAAGACTTGTTTGAGAAAGTGACGAAAGCACTAGAGGCTTAAGCTCGCGCTCATTCACGTAACTGTTTGTTAATAAGCGGTTTGCTAATAAGCGGCTTGCTAACAAACGGTTTACTAATAACAAAAAGTCATCAGTGGTAGAGAATATCTGCCACTGATTTTTTTGTTTCTGGGTCATCGAATTTTCGATAAGCTAGACAAGTTTTCAAGCTCAGTTGTACAGTCAGACATCGTTAAGTGCCAAAAAACACTGGTGCTGTATATTTACACAGGTATTGTATGAATCGCTATATTTTCCAACTTAACATCTCATATCAGCAGTTTTTGGCCAGCTATTCTGGTGCGGCAAGTAAAGTCCAAGTGATAACGACCACTGGATTACGCCTACAGTTACCTGCAACTCGGTTCAGACCTTTTCTTACACAAATAGGGGTTAGAGGGCAGTTTAGACTGACAACTGACCAAAAAAATAAGTTTATTAAGTTGGAAGCTCTGTAAACCTTGGCGTGCCTAGTGAGTTAAAAGGAATCTTAATCACATAATCAAACATTTCACCTCTTACCACCTCCAAAACAATTAACTATTTCTCAATAATGCTTTTACAATAAATGAATGCATTACCTTTGCTTAACTCGTTAGTAGAAAAGAGCTCAACGGCTCAATTCAAACACCAGCTTAAGTAAGCCCCCTAATAATAAAATATAATTCTAATTGTGGAGTGTGACTATGACCGCACGTGAAACTGTGGTTCCAGTTTTACTTGAAAAAGTGTACAAACTGATTCAAGACAAACTTGACCTTGCTCATCGACCTCTCGTAACTCAACTTGCTCAACACTTGTTTAGTAACGTTTCTCACGACGACCTGACTCAGAGAAACGAATCCGATTTATACGGTGCTGTAGTTAGCTTATGGCATCACATCAATGAAAAGAAAGCCGACGAAATCTCTGTCCGTGTTTTTAACCCGACAGTAAGTCGCCAAGGCTGGCAATCGACTCACACTATCGTTGAGATAGTGGTACCAGATAGCCCATTCCTCGTTGATTCTGTAAAAATGGCATTAACTCGCCTCGACCTCTCTTCTCACCTTATGCTTCACAACCCAACACAAATCTCACGTTCTGATAAGGGAAGTGTTGTTGGTGTCAGCAACAATGAAGGTGCATTCCAGTCGCTTTTCCATATTGAGGTTGACCGTCTTAGTAGCAAAGCTGAAATGACAGCGCTTAAAACCGAGCTGTTGGATATCTTTACCGATACTGGCCTTGTGGTTAATGACTGGCTACAAATGGTAGAAAGACTTGAAGAAGTCACCAATCAAGTTGAACAGCAAAAAGAGACGATCCCAGTTGATAGCCAGCGTTTTGATGAAACTCTGGCGTTCCTTCGTTGGTTAGGCGAGCACAACTTTACGTTTATGGGCTACAAGGAATATGACCTTGTTTCTGTAAATGGCGACACGGAACTACAACCTACCAAGGAGCAAGGCCTTGGTTTGTTCGCAAATTCAGATCGCGTACGCAACGTTAAGCTGTCTGAGTTTTCTGACTCGGCACGCTTAGAAGCGAAAAAACCGTATGTATTGATCGTAACCAAGGGCAACACGGCTTCACGCATTCACCGCCCAGCTTACAATGATTACATCGGTATCAAGAAGTTTGATAAAAACGGCAAGGTCATTGGTGAGCACCGCTTTACCGGTCTTTACACTTCTGCCGTTTATAACCAGACCGTTGAAACCATTCCTCTAGTTCGCGAGAAAGTTGAGCGTATCTTAGATGCAAGTGGTTACCGTAAGGGTTCATACTCTTATAAAGCACTGCACAATATTCTTGAAAACTACCCGCGTGATGAACTGCTTCAAGCTCGAGAAGAAGAGCTACTTGAAGTGGGTACGGGCGTAGTGCAAATGCAAGATCGCGATCTTCTGCGTTTGTTCGTTCGAAAAGACCCGTTTGGCCGTTTCTTCAGCTGTATGGTTTACGTAACAAAAGATCGTTACAACACCGAGCTTCGTCGTCAAACCCAGCGCATCTTGAAGCAATACTTCGGTTGCGAAGAAGAAGTCGAATTCACGACATACTTCTCTGAAAGCCCACTGGCAAGAACGCACTATATTGTTCGTGTTGATAACAACAACATGGATGTGGACGTGAAAACAATTGAGCAAAATTTAATGGAAGTATCGTCTACGTGGGATGACCGCCTGTCTGAATCAATCGTTGCTAACTTCGGTGAGAGCAAAGGTCTTCCGTTATCGAAAGAGTACATGCGTGCATTCCCACGTTCGTACAAAGAAGACATGATGCCTGGTTCTGCTGTTGCGGATATCGAGCGTCTAGAAGCACTAAGTGAAGACAACAAACTGGGCATGCTTTTCTACCGACCTCAAGAAGAGGCGGCAGACTCTAAAGCTGTTCGTTTGAAATTGTTCTACCACAGTGATGAGCCGATTCACTTGTCTGATGTTATGCCAATGCTTGAAAACTTTGGTCTGCGCGTTATTGGTGAATCACCTTATGAAGTGCGCAAAACCAATGGGGTGACTTATTGGATCCTTGATTTCTCGATGCTACACAAGAGTGACAAGACGATTGATCTTCGTGAAGCTCGCGATCTATTCCAACAAGCCTTTGCTGCGATTTGGGCGGGTGAGTTAGACAGCGATGGTTTCAACCGCTTGGTATTGGGTGCAGGTCTTTCTGGCCGTGAAATCTCAATCTTACGTGCGTATGCGCGTTACATGCGCCAAGTTGGTTTCCCATTTAGTCAACAATACATTGAAGACACATTGTCTCATTACCCAGATCTAGCGAAAGGGTTAGTGAGCTTATTCGGCAAGCGTTTTGATCCTAAATTGAAGGGCAGCGCGAAAGGCCAACAAGATCTTATCAAGAAGATCACTGAGCAGTTGGATCATGTAGAAAGCTTGGATGATGATCGTATCATTCGTCGCTACATGGAAATGATCACAGCAACGCTTCGTACTAACTACTATCAGTTAGACGACAACAAACAGTCTAAACCTTGGTTGGCTCTGAAAATGAGACCAAGCGAGATTCCAGATATTCCAGCGCCGGTTCCTGCTTTTGAGATCTTCGTTTACGCACCAGACATTGAAGGTGTGCATCTACGTGGCGGTAAAGTCGCTCGTGGTGGTTTACGTTGGTCAGACCGTCAAGAGGATTTCCGTACTGAGATTCTAGGCCTAGTTAAAGCACAACAAGTTAAGAACACAGTAATTGTACCGGTTGGTGCAAAAGGTGGTTTCGTTTGTAAGCGTCAGCACATGATGTCTGGCCGTGATGAGATCTTCGCTGAAGGTCAACGTTGTTACAAGCGCTTCATCCGTGCGCTACTAGACGTATCAGACAACATCATTGAAGGCGAGGTTATCCCACCTAAGAGTGTTGTTCGTCACGATGAAGATGATCCGTACTTGGTTGTTGCTGCAGATAAAGGAACTGCAACGTTCTCAGATCTAGCAAACTCAGTATCTGATGAATACAATTTCTGGTTAGGCGATGCGTTCGCCTCTGGTGGTTCTAACGGTTACGACCATAAAGCAATGGGTATCACCGCGAAAGGTGGTTGGGAATCTGTTAAACGTCACTTCCGTGAAATGGGCATCAACTGTCAAACAACGGACTTCACCGCTATCGGTGTAGGTGATATGGCGGGCGATGTGTTTGGTAACGGCATGCTGTTATCTAAGCATATTCGTATGCAAGCTGCGTTTAACCACATGCATATCTTCATCGATCCGAATCCAGAATCAGCAGCAAGCTGGGTAGAGCGTGAGCGCTTGTTTAATCTACCTCGCTCAAGCTGGGAAGATTACAACAAAGACCTTATCTCTCAAGGTGGTGGCATCTTCTCTCGTCGAGCGAAGTCTATCCCTTTGACGCCTGAAATTCAGAAAATGCTGGGCACCAAGAAAGCTTCAATGGCACCGAATGACTTGATCAAATCGATCTTGTCTATGCAGGTTGATCTTCTTTGGAATGGCGGTATCGGTACATACGTTAAGTCTTCAAACGAGACTCATACAGATGTTGGTGACCGTGCAAATGACGTGCTTCGTATTGATGGCCGTGACCTGAAAGCTAAGGTTGTTGGTGAAGGTGGTAACTTGGGTATGACTCAACTGGGTCGTATCGAATACGCGCTAACGAGTGGCCGCGTTAATACTGACTTCGTTGATAACGTTGGTGGTGTTGACTGTTCGGATAACGAAGTAAACATTAAGATCTTCCTGAATGGCTTGGTATCTAATGGTGATCTAACCGTTAAGCAACGTAACCAAGTACTTGAATCAATGGAAGATGAAGTTGGCGAAATCGTACTAGACGACGCATATTGCCAAGCTGAATCTATTTCGGTTACTGAACATCAAGGTGTTGGCTTAGTAAAAGAGCAAATCCGCTTTATTCACACTATGGAGAAAGCAGGGTACTTGGATCGTGGTTTGGAATACATCCCAGATGACGAAACACTGCTTGAGCGTGAAAAGCAGGGCCAAGGCCTAACAAGACCAGAGCTTTCTGTACTTGTCGCTTACGGAAAAATGGTGCTTAAAGAAGATCTTGTTAGTGATGATATCGCTAATGATGAATTCCATGCTCAACAGCTTATGCAATACTTCCCAACAGCGTTACGTCGTAACTACTCTCAGCACATGGATAATCATCCACTACGTTCTGAAATCATTGCGACGGCATTGGCTAACCAAATGGTTAACGAGATGGGTTGTAACTTCGTCACTCGTCTGCAAGAAGAGACGGGCGCAAATATCGTTGATATTGCCAATGCTTACGCGGCATCACGTGAAATCTACGGTCTTGGCCATGTTCTGAAGAGCATTCGTGAACTGGACAATGTTTCAAGTTCTGAAGCTCAATATGAATTGATCTACCATGTTCGCCGTACACTTCGTCGCTTGGCTCGTTGGTTGTTAAGAAACCGTACCGGTAAACAGTCGGTGAAAGCACTGATTGAACTTTACCAAGGTGATGTTCTTACTATCACAGAGAAACTGGATGAAAACCTAGTGGCTTCTGAAGTAGAAGAGCATAACGCAATGGCACAGCTATGGATTGACCAAGGTGTAAACGCTGAGTTGGCTAATTCAGTCGCGCGTTTGTCTAGCTTGTACTCAGCACTGGATATATCCACAGTGGCTCGTGAGACGGGTAAAACAGTACAACAGGCGTCTAAGCTTTACTTCAATCTTGGTGACCGTTTGTCTCTGCACTGGTTCTTGAAACAAATCAATGGCCAAGCAGTAGACAACAACTGGCAAGCGCTGGCACGTGCAGCATTCAGAGAAGATCTGGATTGGCAGCAACGTCAGCTAACTGGTCAAGTGCTTAACTGCGGTTGTGCTTCAGACATCGATGTGATTAAAGCGCTTGATGATTGGATGGAAAGCAACTCGGTTTCTCTACATCGTTGGGAAAGCATCTTGAACGAATTCAAAGTGGGTTCGGTTCATGAGTTTGCTAAGTTCTCAGTAGCACTACGTGAATTGATGCTATTGAATCTAAACTGCATGTCAACAGACTAGCGATTAGATAAAAACGAAAATAAACAAGGGCAGGCCATTAGGTCTGCCTTTTTCGTTTGGCCGAACAATGTTATTTGACAGAAAAGTGTCATTTGGCTGAATAGTGAATGACGTGTCCAATCATATCGTTGAGTCACTTATGCTTGGTCAAGTTAGCTTATCCCTGGTCGAGTTAATCTATGCTCGTTATATGAATGATAGTCAAATGGGCCATTCACTGGAGGATACGGTAACGTTTGCTTAATAATAAACCTCTTTCGTTAGCAAACTCGATTATCTTACCCTTACAGACAGTAATAGATTGAATAGTTGGGTAAATAAGTAAATAATATCGCCCCGTTTACACGGCGCTTTTTTCTATCGGAGGCACAATGCTTTACCGTCTAGCCAGAACTGGCTTTTTCCAACTTGATGCCGAAAAGGCTCATGATCTTGCAATCCAAAATTTCAAACGCTTCACCGGCACACCTATTGATCTTTTGTATCGCCAACAATTACCTCACCGACCTGTAGAGTGCATGGGTCTTACTTTTAAAAATCCAGTTGGCCTTGCTGCCGGCCTAGACAAAAACGGCGAATGTATTGATGCATTTAGCGCAATGGGTTTTGGTTTTGTAGAAGTAGGGACTGTTACTCCTCGTCCACAAGCAGGTAATGACAAACCACGTCTGTTCCGTCTTGTTGAAGCCGAAGGTATTATCAATCGCATGGGCTTTAACAACCTAGGCGTAGATAACCTAATTGAGAATGTTAAGAAGTCTAACTATGACGGCATCTTAGGTATCAATATTGGTAAGAACAAAGACACGCCAATTGAAAAGGGCGCAGAAGATTACATTATCTGTATGGAGAAGGTTTACCAATACGCGGGTTACATTGCGGTAAATATCTCTTCACCAAATACTCCAGGACTTCGTTCGCTACAATACGGTGAAGCACTTGATGATCTGTTGTCTGAGCTAAAAACCAAGCAATCTGAATTAGAAGCGAAGCATGGCAAATATGTCCCGCTTGCTCTTAAGATCGCTCCGGATCTAAGTGATGACGAAATCAGCCAGATTTGTGAATCATTGATCAAAAATAAGATCGACGGTGTGATCGCAACCAACACGACATTGGATCGCAGTATCGTTGAAGGCATGAAGCATTGCGATGAAGCGGGTGGCCTAAGCGGGCGTCCAGTTCAATCTCGCAGTACTGAAGTTGTTCGCAAACTTCACCAAGAGCTGGGTGACCAACTACCGATCATCGGGGTAGGTGGCGTTGACTCTTACGTTGCTGCAAAAGAGAAAATGATGGCGGGCGCGAAGCTTGTACAAGTTTACTCTGGTTTCATCTACAAAGGTCCAGGTCTTGTAGGCGATATCGTCAAAAATCTATAGTTCGTAAAAACGATCTTAGTCCAAAGACTACAATCCGGCATCGTCTTAATAAAAGAGACACTGTAACTCACTGAGTTGTAGAGAAAAGCAATAAGAAAGAGGAATTCATTTCCTCTTTTTTTTTGCCTATCGCACAGTAAAATTACTGTAATTGAAGGTAATTTTGCGTTTTACCTAATGGAATGGTTCAACAGTGTGAGACGAAATGATGCTTAAACCTAGCGATACATGGAGTTGGTATTACGATGAGCAGCAATGTTCATTGATGCTAAACCTCGGAGAGGATATGATTTTTAAAACGAATCTGGTCCGCAATAAGCTGGTGGACTGCGCTTTTAAAGATAATGAATTCACTGTTGATGATGCATCTTCCTACCAAACCTTCAAAGAACAAATTTCTGGCTTAGAACTGTCTGAGCCACGCCAAGCCGAGCTTGCACTTTATTGTGTGGCTGCAAAGCGTTTCCATAAGCCTGTACAGCCTAAAAGCTGGTTCTTCGACTCACAAGGCGCTGGTCATGAATATCCTCAAGAAGGGGATATTGTACAAATGAATAACGAGCATAGTCTTGGTTACTTCATCGTATTAGAAGTAGGTGAGTGTGCGAGCTTATGTGCATTTGTAGACTTAGAAGAGTTCCTCTTAACGCCTTCAAAAGGTTTACGCTTTGGAGACTCGATTAAAGTCATGCACGATAGAATGACTGATGCAAATGCCATCCTTCATCAAACGCATATTGCTATGGTGGGTTAATCTCTAACCTCTAATCTAGAGCATCACTAGAGCATCACTAGAGCATCACTAGAGCATCACTAGAGCATTATTTCGACCAACCATCGCTACGAATAAACCTGTAATACCTTCCCCATAATCGGCTTAATAGCCGATTTTTTTGTGCCTAAAAAAGCCTATCTCAATAAATACGACGTAGTTCATTCATTTGAATGACGTTGTTCACTTATTTAATTTGCAAAAAACGTATCTTTTTTAACCTCAATTTCGACCAGTTCTCTCATTATCGATAGCGGGTTTCCTCTGTTTATTCCCTGTTTGGGGTCTTTTGTTGCTAAATTTCAACCTAAATTTCAATCTGGTGTATACCAATTTAAGGGTGAATATAAATGCACTTAATGGTTTAGGCCTATCGATGAGTGTTATTTCTGTGAGATTGAGAGTTGTTGTGTTGTAAGGGCGTGCGAGTAAGCGATCGCTTCATGACTGAGCATTTGCTAAGCAGTTAGTCGAAAGATTCAATGAAAAGACGAGTTTAGTGTGATGCTCTGGTAACAAATTCAGGTATAATCGAGCTCATTTTTATCAATAAAAGAACACTATGAATCAATATCTAGCGGTTACCTCAAATGGCCTTGAGAATTTATTAGTTGAAGAACTAACCCAACTAGGGATTACAAACGCAAAACCTGTTCAAGCAGGTGTTAAATTCAAAGCCACCAATGAGCAAATTTATCGTTGTTGTTTGTGGAGCCGTTTGGCTTCTCGATTTGTACGTGTCCTTTCCGAATTCACTTGTATGGACGACATGGATCTTTACCTATCAACCACAGCGGTTAACTGGGTAAATCAATTCCATAGCACTAAGCGTTTCGTTGTTGATTTCAATGGTACGAACAACGAAATCCGTAATAGCCAATACGGTGCGATGAAAGTAAAAGATGCCGTTGTAGATTGCTTTGAGAAGAAGTCTTTACCGCGCCCATCTATTAGCAAAGAAAATCCAGATATTCGTATTCACGTTCGTCTACATCGCGACAAAGCGATTCTTGGTGTGGATATGGTAGGCAGTGGCCTTCATCAACGTGGCTACCGTCCAGAATCAGGTCGCGCACCACTGCGTGAAACTCTTGCTGCAGCGATTCTTCTTCGTAGTGGTTGGGATGCAACGAAACCTTTCCTTGACCCTATGTGTGGTTCAGGCACGTTAGTGATTGAAGCGGCGATGATGGCTGCAAACATGGCACCTGGTGTGAAACGTCAGAAATGGTGTTTTGAATCACTAGAAGATTTCGAACCAGAGCTTTGGGCTGAAGTGAAAGCAGAAGCGAACGTTCAAGGCCGTCGTGGCGTTAAGAAAGTAGAATGTAAGCTCTTCGGTTATGACAACGACGAACGCATGATCAAAACGGCGCGTGACAATGCACGTCGTGCTGGCGTTGAAGAGTTGATTGAATTCGAAGTAGGTGACGCAGCAAAGCTTAAACGCCCTGCAGAGTTCAATGATGGTGTGATTGTGTCAAACCCGCCTTATGGTGAGCGTTTAGGTACAGAGCCTGGCTTGATTGCACTCTACACAGCATTTGGTGCTCAACTGAAGGCTGAGTTTGGCGGTTGCAACGCGTCTATCTTCTCAAGTTCTGATGAATTACTTAGCTGCTTGCGTATGCGTGCAGACAAACAGTTCAAACTGAATAACGGTGCGTTACCGTGTCACCAGAAGAACTACTCAATTTCAGACCGTCCTATGTCTGAGCGTCCTACTGGCGAGCAAGAGCAGCTGATTGCTCCTGATTTCGCGAACCGTCTTAAAAAGAACATCGGCAAAATCGGTAAGTGGGCTAAGAAAGAGCAATTAGACTGCTACCGTATCTACGATGCTGACTTACCAGAATACAATGTTGCGATTGACGTATATCCGGGTCACCTTGTGATTCAAGAATACGCAGCACCTAAAGATGTGCCGGAAGACAAAGCTAAGCGTCGCTTAACCGATATCATCCGTGCGTCTATTCAAGTGACAGGCGTTGAAGCAAACAACGTCGTGCTTAAGGTTCGTCAGAAGCAGAAAGGCCGTTCTCAATACCAGAAGATGGCTCAAGACTCTTCTAACCTAGAAGTAAACGAATACGGCGTTAAGCTGATTGTTAACCTTCATGACTACTTAGATACAGGCTTGTTCTTAGATCATAAGATTACTCGCCGTCGTATTGGTGAGATGGCTAGTGGTAAAGACTTCTTGAACCTGTTTGCTTACACAGGCAGTGCTTCTGTTCATGCTGCAGTCGGTGGCGCTCGCTCTACAACGACTGTAGATATGTCGAACACGTATCTTGAGTGGGCAAAAGAGAACATGGAGCTGAACGGCCGTGTTGGTCGTCAACATCAATTTGTTCAAGCTGACTGCTTACAATGGTTGGCGAAAGAGCAAGGATCTTACGACTTGATCTTTATTGATCCGCCAACGTTCTCGAACTCTAAGCGTATGGACCAATCTTTTGATGTTCAACGTGACCACATCCAGTTAATGGAAGATTTAAAGCGTCTTCTAAGAGAAGAAGGCACGATTGTGTTCTCTAACAACAAGCGTCATTTCAAGATGGATATGGAAGGGCTGGAAGAACTGGGTCTTAAAGCTCAGAATATCTCGTCTAAGACGTTGCCTCTGGATTTCTCTCGCAACAAGCACATTCATAACTGCTGGTTGATTACTCATAAGTAATTAAGAGATTGTATAAGGATATATAGTGCTGACTCTCTACAGTACAGAAGGGTGCCATCTATGTGAGATGGCATTCAAACTCACGGAACAGCTGAATATAAGTCATCAGATCAATGTGGTGGATATCGCATTGGATGATGAGCTCTTCTCCCGTTACGGGGTCACTATTCCGGTACTCAAATTTGAAAGCTCTGACTTGTCTAAACACTCAGAGCTTAACTGGCCTTTTGGCTTGTTAGAACTTAACGATTGGTTAAAGAAGAATGGCATTACTTACAATTCATAATGGGCAATTAGCGTTTGGTGATCACCCATTATTAGATGGTGCGGATTTCGCACTGCAAGAAAACGAACGTGTGTGTTTGGTTGGCCGTAATGGTGCAGGTAAATCAACGTTGATGAAGATCTTGTCTGGTAACATCATCATGGACGACGGCAAGATGCAGATCACACAAGATGTGGTTGTATCTCGTCTAGAGCAAGATCCACCGCGTAATGAGCAAGGTTCTGTTTACGAATACGTCTCGGGTGGTTTGGCTGAGGTAGGTGAGCTGCTTAAGGAATACCACAACTTACTTGATGTGATTGCAGAAGATCCTAGCGAAAAGAATTTAAATCGCCTTACTCGCGTTCAAGAAAAATTGGATCATGCAAATGCTTGGCGTTTTGAAGATCGCGTAAGTAATGTTCTTGCTGCACTTAAACTCACAGCAAATACTAAACTGACGGAACTGTCAGGTGGTTGGCAACGTAAAGCAGCACTTGCACGTGCGCTTGTATGTGACCCTGACGTATTACTGCTTGATGAGCCTACCAACCACTTGGACGTAGCTACGATCGAATGGTTAGAAGCTTTCTTAAAAGATTTCCGTGGTTCAATCATCTTTATCTCGCATGACCGTGCTTTCATCAAATCAATGGCGACACGCATTGTTGATCTTGACCGTGGCAAGCTAAGTTCTTTCCCTGGTGATTACGACAACTACTTGTTAGAGAAAGAAGAAGCGCTACGTGTTGAAGAGATGCAAAACGCAGAATTTGACAAAAAGCTAGCGCAAGAAGAAGTTTGGATTCGTCAAGGCATCAAAGCGCGTCGTACGCGTAATGAAGGCCGTGTTCGTGCTCTTAAAAAGCTTCGTGAAGAGCGTCAAGATCGTCGTGAAGTACAAGGTAAAGCGAATATCCAAATCGATACGTCTGCACGTTCAGGTAAAATCGTATTTGAAGCAGAGAACCTTAACTTTGCATTTGAAGGCAAAGAGATCGTTACAGACTTTAGCTTCAACATCATGCGCGGTGATCGCATCGCACTTATCGGGCCAAATGGCTGTGGTAAGAGTACGGTGCTTAAACTGCTTCTTGATCAACTTAAACCTGATTCAGGTCGTTTGCATTGTGGTACTAAGCTGGAAGTGGCTTACTTCGACCAATACCGTGAAATTCTAGACCCTGAGAAGTCGGTGATTGATAACCTGGCTGACGGTAAGCAAGAAGTAACAGTAGGCGGACGTGAGCGTCATGCACTGAGCTACTTACAAGATTTCTTGTTCTCTCCTAAACGTGCTCGTACCCCTGTTAAAGCACTATCTGGTGGCGAGAAAAACCGATTGTTATTGGCTCGTATTTTCCTTAAATCGAATAACTTGTTGATTCTCGATGAGCCTACCAATGATTTAGATATCGAAACATTGGAACTTTTAGAAGATTTGCTTGCCAACTATGAGGGTACGTTGCTTCTCGTGAGCCACGATCGTCAGTTCGTTGATAATACGGTAATGACGAGTTGGATATTTGAAGGTAACGGTGTAGTTGAAGAGTTTGTTGGTGGTTACCATGATGCTCAGAAGCAAAGAGCACAAGCACTTGAGTATCGTCAGGTTGAAAAGCCAGCAAAGACTGAAAAAGTTGTTGAGGAAACTCCCAAAACTGCTCCAGTTAAAGCTAAACCTAAGAAGTTATCGTATAAGCTACAACGAGAACTAGAAGCGCTACCAATGCGTTTAGAAGAATTGGAAACTCAAATTGAAACTCTTCAGGAAGAAGTCAACGATCCAAGCTTCTTTTCAAAATCTGTAGAGCAGACACAACCAGTATTAGATAAGCTATCTGCAGCAGAGCAGGAGCTTGAAGTTGCTTTTGAGCGCTGGGAAGAGCTCGAGGCACTACAACAGGAAAGTTAAGAAGTAATAATGACTTGTACTAAATTTAAATTAACAACAGTTGCAGCCCTAGTTTTGGCTGCAACTAATGCGAATGCTGCGCTTTATGATATTGTTGAGGTTGAGGTACCAACTTCAATAGTACTCGGTGATGTCCAAAACTCTTTTGGTGTTGCTATACAACCGGGTTCGGCGAACGATGGAACCAATGATTTATTGTTAGGTTGCTTTGACTCAACGGCCACAAATTGCTCAAATGCTCCTAACGAAGATCCAGCAGATAATAAATTTTTAGCTGCTGTAGAAGTTAGACTTGCCCAAGAAGGTTTTGGTGACAATAAAAAACTATTTGAGGAAGGCGTGAGCTACCGTGAAGAAGTTCCATTCGCGATGGATGCAGCATTTCAATACATTCAGGAATTCAAAGATTTTGAAAACTATTGTGATCGTGAATTAAAGTACAACACTTGCAATTCTTGGGCTGGCGAGCGTTGGAATACATGGAGCAGAGAAATAAATGACTTAAGTTATGTTAGTGCGCAAGCATTTGTTCAAGGCGGAGCATCTATAAGTCAATACAACGTTGTTATTAATTCTCTGAATAAAATTGGTTCTCCATTGGGTATCCAATCGAACGGTAGTGATATTCGTCATAATGCCGTTGCAACAGTTCCTCTGTCTGCTTCTTCTGAATCTCGAGCTTGGGGTGCACTCACTGTTGATAATGGTGGTACTGACATCATTTACAACTTTGGTAGTATTTCAGTCAAAGGACCAGCGACAGGTACTTCAAACACTACATTTAGTTCTAAAGCTGCGATTTGGAAAGTTGGTGAAGTTCACCAATTTACATGGACACAAGGTGATATTCCTCAAACCGGAGATTATTTTGCTCAGGGAAGCATGCGTGGTCTGGTGGAGAGTTCAGGAAACCTGTATGGCGTTGGTTTCGATACAGTAAATGGAAGTGGTGATCTACAAGACATGAACGCAAGCGTTTTTGTGAGTGACTCATTGGATATTTCTGGTGCTACTTGGACGACTAAAGTAATCAGTGGTACTGAGGTTAATTCTGGGTCTTCTAATAATGACGCTAGATACAGTAACTCTGTAGCGACCGATATTAACGATAACTTGTTTGCTGTCGGTTATTCTAAACGCAACGGTTATGTACCAGAGAGTGGTAGCGCAGGTAACAAGATTTTCGTTGTAACTGATGCATCAGCATCTACTCCTACTGCAACATACTTGTCTGGTGGTATATTCTTTGGTGGTTCGAGCGGTGAAGCTAAAGCAGTTAACAACTTCAATGAGTTTGTTGGCCAGATTGACGCTGAGACGACTCGTGAAGTAAATGGTAGTGAGCGTAGACACCGTGGCTTTATTTATCCTTATAATGTTGCTTCATCGAAAGATGAGCGTCGTGTAGACATCTTCAACGGCCAAGCTTGGTGGTTAGATGACCTAACAAATGATGGCAACGCTTCTGGAGAAAACAACAAGTTCCGAATTATTGATGCTTCTGATATCAATGATGCAGGTGTGATCTCAGCAACAGCTATCAAGTGTACCGTTGGTGGAACAACACAACCATACGATACAACGTCACATAACTCATATTGTGGTGGAGCGTCATCTAACGCAGTCGAAGAAGTTGTCGCGGTTAAGTTGGTTCCTATTAGCGGTGCTATTAAAGAAGATATCCAGACTCGTAGCACAGATACAGTAAAAGTTGACCGCCAAGGTGCAGGGTTAGGTTGGTTAGGTTTGACTGTGCTTGGCCTGTTAGGGTTCCGTAGAAAATTTAAATAATTTTATCTCTTGAGCCCGAGTTCACAATTCTGAACTCGGGCTTTTTTTCGCCTTGAGAAAAGTGCAAAAGTGGTCGACTCTTAAAGTTGGAGTCAACAAAACTCCACGAAGTTGTAATCATTGTATGTTAGTAAACGAACACCCGTATGAGGACTGTACTATGAAGAGACAAAAGCGTGATCGCCTAGAACGAGCACAATCTCAAGGTTACAAAGCTGGTTTAAACGGCAGGTCACAAGAAGCTTGCCCATACAGTCAAATGGATTCTAAATCGTATTGGTTAGGTGGTTGGCGTGATGCCAAAGATGATAAGCATTCAGGTCTCTATAAGTAGATAGGGCGAACATATTCAAAGGTCAAGGCTCCATGTTGTATAACAGCTGGAGCCTTGTTAGTTTCTGAGAACCATACAAGGCCTTATAAACCGAGAACTGGCTGATTAGAAAGTGATTTAAGGTTGTTTCGCTGGTGGACATATAATTGATGAGAGTTATTTTGTCACATCTTGGTGCACTATAACTAAATTTGTTGGGATGAAAATAAAGCAACCATTGGCTGCTTTATTAAAAATCTAACTATTAGACTAGAATGCTGATGTGTCTTGGAAAAGACCAACTTTCAAATCTTTAGCAACATAGATCTCTTTACCATCAACAAGAACGCGACCGTCTGCAAGGCCCATTACTAGGCGACGGTTAACAACACGCTTCATGTGAATTTCGTAAGTTACTTTTTTAGCCGTAGGTAAGATTTGGCCAGTGAATTTAACTTCACCAACACCTAAAGCACGGCCTTTGCCTTTGCCGCCAACCCAACCAAGGTAGAAGCCAACAAGCTGCCACATTGCATCAAGGCCTAGACAACCAGGCATTACTGGGTCGCCAGGGAAGTGACAGTCGAAGAACCATAGGTCAGGAGTAATATCCAGTTCAGCAAGAATCAAACCTTTACCGAAATCACCTTCAGTCTCAGACATTTTAGTGATGCGATCCATCATCAACATGTTCGGTGCTGGTAGTTGAGGACCTTCTGGCCATAGTTCGCCTTGGCTTGATGCTAGAAGATCTTCGCGAGTGTAAGAATCACGTTTGTTTTGCATTATCAATTACTCCGATTTTTGATAGGTGCATATTAGTGAACCGGTGTACGCTAAACAAGTCCGATCAGTACTAGACAAACCAGTTTTTAATGCGTCCAACAATTCCAATTGGGTGCTCATGTCTTTCAAAATTTTCAATACGTTCCGCGATTTTACTCAGAACGCTTTCTTGTTCTTCGTCCCTAAATGGTGCGTTCATAATAAGAGGAATCGCTTCATCTACATTAGACACAGACCAGATATGGAACTCTTTGTTTTTGATGCTTTCAATTAGGTCTGGCTTCAGAGCAAGGTGTCTTAAGTTAGATCTTGGAAGGATCACACCTTGTTCGCCAGTTAGCCCGTTGTGTTTACACACATGGTAGAAGCCTTCGATTTTCTCGTTTAGCCCACCAACGGCTTGTACACGACCGAATTGGTCGACAGCACCGGTTACCGCTATTTGTTGATTGATAGGGTATTCTGACAAAGCACTTACCAGAGAGCAAAGCTCAGCAAGGGAAGCGCTATCGCCGTCAACTTCGCAGTATGATTGCTCAAACACAACAGAAGCAGCATATGGCAACGGATCTTCAAGGTTTAGCGCGCTGCTTACGAACGCTTGCATGATCATCATGCCTTTAGCATGAAGGTTGCCACCAAGCTCTGCTTTTCTCTCTACATCGGTAATGTCGCCATCGCCAAAGTGAATAACACAGGAAATACGAGCTGGTTCACCATAAGAAATAGGGTGTCCAGGAACGTCAATAACCGTCAGGCCGTTAACTTGTCCTATTTGCTCACCCTCTGTTTCTATGATGACTTGGCCATCTCGAATATCATCGAGAGCACGTTCAGGAAGGTAAGACTCGCGGTTGTATTTGTGTTGTTGAGCTTGCTGAATATGGTGAATATCAATGTCACCATTGTCCGCTTCAACTAAAGCTTCGCTCAATAGCGCATTGTGCCAAATAGGGCATAAAGGGATATAGCTCTGATCTTCAGTCTCACGCGCGCCAGCGGTAAGAATCCCAATTAGTGCCTGTTGCGTAATGTATGGGAGGTTATAACGTTGCTGAAGCCATCTTAGATACCCAAGATATTGGGTCAAAGTATCGTGTGAAAGCTTAATATCTTGTTCTATTTCACTGAATAGACAAAACCCTGTTTGAATATCGCCATCTAGATAATCCAGATCACCAAGCTGAGCGCGGTCTCCGACAACAATCAACTTAATGTTGTATGTCAGTGCAGCGATAGGCGTTTGATTTAGATGCTCTGGAAAACTGCTAATTGGTTCGACTGCTTCACCGAGAAGTGCGGATTTCAATAACAACCAACTTCCTGGATTTGCAAGGATCAGATTCGCTGAGACAACGAGGTAGCCATTGTTCGCTCTAGAAAGTAGACCTGGCTTTGTCGCTACAATTTCACCATTTTTAGACTGAACTTGGTCAAATAAAGCGGCTGCATTTAAAGATTCGGTTTTTATAACAGGCTGAGCATCGTCTTGTAACTCTGTCGTCAAAGATTCAACGATAAGTTGACGATAGATTGAGTTGTCAGGCGCATTAACAAGTAGAACTCGTGAAAGATTGGATAGGCGTACAAAACGGGTTAGCGCATCTCTAAATCTATGTTGAATATCTGAGAATGTGAAAGGAGAGATGTCAGGAAATTGCTCTAGTTGAGCGCTATATTCATCGTACTGAGGCGTTACATGTCGCCAATCTACTTGAGTCATTTAAATGTCTGATTATGATAATAAGGTAGGGAGTATATAGAAAAACCGAGGACTCATATAGGTCTATGTTGTAGTTACTAAACACTAAGCTAATATAAGTATGATCTTGGTCTATTCTTTCAAGACAATAATTGTTAAGTGACCTATTATGGGTTACGCTGTCACTAGGTTAACTCTCGAGATTAGACATGAAATATCAGCAGCTTGAAAATTTAGAATGTGGTTGGAAATGGAACTACTTGGTAAAAAAATGGAAAGAAGGTGATTCGATCACTTGCCATATAGATTCAAGTGAAGCTGATGTTGCCGTGAAAGCTTTGTTGGAGCTAGAACACCAACCTACAGGGGTTCTTGAGTGGATCTCAAATAACATGTCGCCTGAGCTTGATAACAAACTCAAGCAAGCGATCAGAGCCAAACGTAAGCGCCATTTCAACGCTGAGCAAGTTCATACTAAAAAGAAGTCTATCGATCTTGATTATCGAGTCTGGGAGAAGTTATCTCAACGAGCAAACGAACTTGGTTGTACGTTATCTGATGCGATAGAGTATTTGGTTAGCGAAGCGTCTCGAAGTGAGCAGGCCAGCAAGACAGTTACTAGCCTTAAAGAAGATTTGAGTAAGCTCCTTTCTGACGATAAATAACCGTCAACAGTAGTGGTGACATTATGATGTATGTAATCTTAATTGGTGCAGCGTTGGTTTTTTGGTTAGTCGCAGTTGATCGGCCGGTATTGAAAATCAAATTTAGTGACGGGGCGATCGAACAAGTTAAAGGTCATCTTCCACCGAGCTTTAAGCACAACCTTCAAGAAATTGGCCACAATAATTCCTTCAAGGGTGAGTTGAAAGTGTATGCGAAGCGCTCTGGTTACAATCTCAAATTTACTAAAGATGTACCTAAAAGCGTTCAACAACGTATTCGTAACGTATTTCCGCATAATGGATTTAAATCCAAAGGTTCAAAGAAAGCGTAATTATCGAGAATTACGAGTTATCTGGTAAAACGTCATACTTAGTTAATTCTTAATCCCCCTAAACTGCAAGCATACTGTTCTCCCCCCCAATAAAGAGAGAGCAGTATGAGATATCTAATATTTCTGTCGTGTTTTTTATCCCCATTAGTTTTTGCCGACGATGCATTGGTTAACCCCGTAGCCAAAAAAATCAAAGCCACAGTGCTGGAAGGGCTCAACAAGAGTAATATTGATTTTGATGGTTATTGCGACCTGATGATAGAAATGAAGCACTCTAAAGGTTTTGCCAGAATCAAAAAGGTTAGGGCATCTGGCGATAGCAAAGTATGCAAACAAGCTAAAAAGCACTTACCGAGGAAGAAAAAGTTCAAATACAGCTTTCCTGAAAAGTACATCCGCCTCCATATCTCAGAATAATCCGACATCATGCACTATAACTAAATGATCTTAATTTTATTGAAACAATTACGTGAACCAATCTCTAATTTCTATTAATATTAGTTTTATTATAAAGGCAGAGTATGCCGATAAAAGAGCATTTAGGGCAAAGGAAAATCACGGTTGTTGTTAGCACATAAAAATTACACCCCTGAAGTGATTGAGATATCTAGAAAAGTCTCAATCAATGTTGAGGCTCGCTTTAATCGGTGGCTGATCTCACCGGAATATAAACTCGAGCAATCTACGGTAGATACATTACTGAGTTTGGAAAATAAATACTGTGATAGCGTTATATTTGATGAATCTGACCGCATATCTCGCAATCAACGTATTCTATTGCGTTGTGAACAAGATAGAGTTAACGCTCATCGTGAGAAAGTCGTCGCGAAGCAACAAACATTGCGCTACGTGGTCGATGATGTCAGTAATGCCGCCACTGCGCTTATGCTTGAGAAGCTTCAAGGGACCTTAATAAGCACATTGTTTTCAGAGCTACCAGACTACAACCAGTTTGCTAGTGTTGCGTATACGCCATCCTTAAACTTTTCTAAGATCCATCAGGTTTTAGATACGAGCAAATTGTTGAGTTCAAATTTAATAGAGTTTGTTTCCAATCCGGAGTTTTCTGAGAAATACGGTAGAAAGTCTAAGGTGATTCTCGACCCTAAGGTTGCAGCACAGCAGGTAGGTATAGACAACTGTCGTTTATTGTTTCCATTACTAATGAGCCAGAAACTAATTAAATGGAACGATGCTAACATCAAACACATTACTCCTAAGGTTTGGCAACATTTAGTCGTAACTTCTAATGCGACTCGAATTCGACTTCAAGACACGTCGATAAAGGATCCTAACGTCGGTATTCTACTGGGTGTTTTGAGGGTTCTGCCTTTGTTTTTGATTTGTAACCATTTTTCTTCAATATTTGAAGATGCATTGGTAAAAACGATGCTTGGCTATCGTGAAGCAAGTGACAAGCATGATGAGTATTATGCTTGTACTGAAATCCTCCCAAACACACAGTTTCTCGAGACCATGGTAGATCAATTGGATCTTAAGCTACTCAAAAATTTTGTTGAGTTTATAGATTGGAGCCCGGGTAACCAATTTATAAAGGAGGCGCTTCTAGAGGAAGTGAATGATATTCCCGTGCTAGAGCGAACAGTTTATGGTGCAGCTCTCGCTCAGGGAAGAAAGTTTTCTATTTTTGAAGCGTTAGATAACAGCGAATTGTTTAACGTTAAGCATCGCCCTTATTGGTTTTCCACAGTTCAAATGTCTATAACGACAATTGAACAAATGCAGAGTAGAGTGCCTGGAAAACTGACAACGAATATGTAAATAAGAGAAGGGAGCCACATTAAATGCGGCCCCCTTTTCTTACACTGTAACTTTTGATGGGTACTGTTATTTTTAATAAGAATCAGTTGGTTATATTATTTTAACTGACCACTTCGAATGTAAACGACTCTTGTTTGGCTGTTGCGTGTTTAACGGGAATACCAAGGCGTTGGCAAGTCATCAGAACTTTAAGCTTCCTGTCGGCAGGAGCGTGTTCAGAGAGGATTACAGAACTTAGGCATTCTCTATTAAGGTACAGCTTATTGCCGAGCATCTCCTCATCAGGCAACACCCAGCGATATTCCTTTTCGTAACGCCAATTAGAATGCTTTATCTTGAATATTTTTGCTTCCAATTCAGATGTTTGGAATTCCCCCAACGATTCTAAGCGGAACATACTTAGGTCGTCTTCATACTGGACTTCAAAGCAATCGAGCTTGGCCTCACCATTATAACAATTGAGATCATACTCGATGCACATGCCTTTAAAGTTGTCGCCATACTGAGACCATAGTATTGGATGGTCACTTGACTGAGAAAAACACATAACCTTGAAATCGTTTTGAAGTTCTTTATCGAGCAGATGGTTAGAGTCAAATGGGTTATTAAAGGTCTTAGCGTAATCAAACCATAACGAACATTCGGCAATAGATTGTATGTTTCTGTCGTGGAGAGATCTGAACTTATAAAGTTTAGGCAACATATCAAACACCTAGTTTACAACATTGCTTGATGTTAACACTTTAATTCATAACTCATACCCGAATGCATAGCATTTGATTGCTCAATCACCAAATTTATTGGTACAACTGTTTGATAGAACAAAATTTAAACACGAAATAGTGACCGGTTTAAGTGGTTTGTTTTGCAGTTGAGTAATAGCGAACTAAAGTAGGTTAGTCGCAAATAAGATACAACGTAACTTTTAAGACTAAATGGCATAGGCTTAGTATTGAGAATCGTAAGGCTAATTTAATAAAGGAAGTGTTCTAGTTAACTCTTGTGTGTTTCTTGCACTTGAAAACATCGTCGAGTTCTTGCTTTGACTCTCGAACCTGACGATGCATGTCTTTTGGGTATTGAGCGGGCTTAGCAAAGCGATGGTTAAAATCGGCGATGAAGTAGGGAAGCCAGGTGTTGGCTTGTTCGATGGTGTCGATACCTTGTAAGCGCATCTCTTTAACCAGTCGGTCTTGCAGCGTGAGGTTGGCTCGCTCAACGCGGCCTTTGGCTTGGGAGCTGTTGGCACAGATGAATTCTATCGCCAGTTCTTTTCAACACGCGCCCGTATTGAGTTTGGCCAACTTGTTTGTGTTTCTCCTGATTCACTCGAAAAATCGAGTGCTTGTCACTGTAAAATGCGATGGGCTTGCCGTGCTCATTGAGGTATTCACGCGTGGTCAGCATGTAATCAAACGCGGATTCTGTCTCACTGAATCTTAGGTTCATCAGACGGCTAGTCGCATCATCAATGAACACCAATAGGCAGCATTTGTCACAGCGGCCTTCAAACCAGTCATGATGGGAGCCGTCAATTTGGATAAGTTCACCCAAGCAATCACGACGGTAACGAGGCTGATAGACTCGAGGTTTGCGTTGTGAATGTGGAAGCCACAGTCCGTCGGCGATCATCCATTGACGTAAAGTTTCGTTTGATATGGGCAAGTTGTGCAGCTCAGATAACTTTTCTTGAGCGAGTGTTGGTGAGAAGTCGCTGTAGTTTTCACGGACAAGGCTTAGCACCGAGTTTCGATAACCACTTGAATAACGATGATTGCTAGGCTTACCGCGAGCGCGATGAGCCAATCCGCTCGCACCGTATTTACGAAGTCGGTTCATCAGGCGTTGGATGTGACGGACACTCAAGCTGAGGATCTCGGCAGCATCGGCCCGACGTATCCGTCGCTGACACACATCTTCAATTACTTTAAAACGATTGATCTCTGAATCACTCATAGTCACCAGCATGTTGTTATGTCCATAGCGTTTACCAATATCAATTAAGCCTAGTGGTGATGAGCTAAAGGGACATTTCAACTTTGGAAAATAGTGACATTACAACTTTGCGCTTACAGGTTCTGTCAATCCCATTTTAAAATGTCCTCATTTGCCCCAAATAGAAATGTCCCGTTATTAGGTCTTTCGACTGGAGGCTTTGAATGGTTCGGTGAGGACTGGGTTGATGGTTCGAGGGGCTGTTTGAAGGGCTCTTTGTTGTGCACGGCGCTTGGGGGCTTTCTTACTGCGGGTTCGTTGCTGTTGTTGTTCGAATTCTTCTTGTTGTTGCTGAGCAAATTTTAAAACTTGGCCGAGGCGTTTGTTGTCGACGACTTGGGTTTGTTGAACGTGCTCGAGTTTATCGAAGGTTTTGAATTCGAGTTTTCGATGCCCGTATTGGATGGCGATTTCACCGTTTGGGTAGTCGAGTATCTTGACGTTTTCGTGCGTTAATCGGCTGTTTTCTTCGGTAGGCTCAATGAGATAGATCACTTTATCGTATTGAAATGTCAGCGACTTTGAGAGCTTGCGGGTTTCTTGCCAACTGAAAATATCGTCGAGTTCTTGCTTGGATTCTCGAACCGGACGATGCATGTCTTTCGGGTATTGAGCGAGCTTAGCAAAGCGGTGGTTAAAATCGGCGATGAAGTAGGGAAGCCAGGCGTTGGCTTGTTCGATGCTGTCGATACCTTGTAAGCGCATCTCTTTAACCAGTCGGTCTTGCAACGTGAGGTTGGCTCGCTCAACGCGGTCTTTGGCTTGGGAGCTATTGGCACAGATGAGTTCTATCGCCAATTCTTTCAACACGCGCCCGTATTGAGTTTGACCAACTTGTTTGTGTTTCTCCTAATTCACTCGAAAAATTGAGTGCTTGTCACTGTAAAATGCGATGGGTTTACCGTGCTCATTGAGGTATTCACGCGTGGTCAACATGTAGTCAAATGCGGATTCTGTCTCACTGAATCTTAGGTTCATCAAACGGCCAGTCGCATCATCAATGAACACCAATAGGCAGCATTTGTCGCTGCGGCCTTCAAACCAGTCATGATGGGAGCCGTCAATTTGGATAAGTTCACCCAAGCAATCACGACGGTAACGAGGCTGATAGACTCGAGGTTTGCGTTGTGAATGTGGAAGCCACAGTCCGTCGGCGATCATCCATTGACGGAGTGTTTCTTTAGAGACGGATAGATTGTGTCGTTCAGTCAGTTTTTCCAGAGCGAACGTTGGTGAGAAGTTCACGGATAAGTTTCAGTATTTCAATTCTGAAATGTTCTGAGTAGCGTCGATTACTTGGGCGTCCACGCGCTGCGTGTGTAAGACTTTACGCGCCAAGAGAGATCAGTTGGTTCACCAAACGTCGGATATGACGCGCAGATAGATTCAAAATGACAGCAGCGTCAACTTGGCGTAGTCGTTTTTCACGTACGTCAGTAAGCACCTTGAATCGATGAATATCTTTTTCACTCATAGTAATAAGCATCCGGATAACTCCTAAGCAGACAAATATAGGTAAGCTTAGGAGGACATTTTAAAATGGGTCAAACCGGACATTACTATCTGGGGCTTACAATTTAGTGCGTATTATGTCTGATTATGTTTAATGGTGCATATCTTATAAATTCACTGCAACCTCTTGTATTTAGAGGTTTTATCATTGAAGTATCGCGAAATGAGTAAGAATTACATTTTTCGAGAGTTAGAGTGCCAAATGACAAAGGAAGAGGTCGCCGAATTGTGTTTTAAATCTGTGAGAACAGTCACAGGATGGGACGAAGGAAAACCGATGCCACCGGAATGTAAAAGGCTTATGAGGATGGCGAAAGGTCGGGAACTGAGTGCTAGTGAAGATTGGGAACAGTTTAAAATGCACTATGACAAGTTAGAAACTTCTACAGGGCAGCGAGTAACACCGCAACAAATTTTAGCTGGAATCGCATTATTAGAAATACAATCTGAGTTAGAGATAAGGACTTCAACATATTTAATAAGGGTTGCTAGGGCGCTAGCTAAAATTATGAGATAAAAATAAAGCTCCGAAAGGAGCTTTTTAGTATATTTCTATTAAACAACTTCTAGAGCTTCCGGCCAAATAAAGTAAGGTCCAAAGCGTTTGCTGTATTTTGATTCAGCACCTTGTTCCTTACCGGATTCAGTTAACGTGTGTTTTCCACCTTCGAATGAAAGGTATCCTTTAGTCACACAGGCTTGAAGAAAGTCATCAGTTTTGAGCTTATGCTTTTTAGCCAGTTTAGAAGAAGTAATCTTGGCTTGTTCATCAACTGTAGTTGATTCTTCAGTAGCAGCTGACTCGGCTGAGTCAGAAGAAACCTTTTCTAATGAAATTCTAACTTCATCACTAATGCGAATAATGCGCTGAGCTTCATCGTAAGAGTCTTTATAAATCTCTGAGTCTTCATCTCTATCAATGAAGATACCCATTTCATTGTTGTTCACCTGGCTGAACTCATATAAGTTCAAGCTGGTAATGATACAAGAACTTTCGTTCATGTAGCACTTAGCATGAAGGTTCTTACAGAAACTAGTACGAACGAAAGATAAGCCTTTAAGCCAGTTAATCTCATCCGGTTGTAGTTCGCTTTTTCCATAAACAATTCTGATGTCGATTTTCAATCGATCTTTGTCTTCTAATAGCTCTCTGATGCGGTCATTAAGTTTCAGGAATGGGCTGATAAGTATCAGCCGTTCAGATGCATTCTTAATGAGTTCTTCGAGATAATAGTTTGTAGCACTGGTGTTTAAAAACTTAGCCATTTCATATCCTTGACATATAAAATCTAACGCATACTAAGTTACGGTTTAACAAAAATTAAATCAAGAAGCTAATCTTGTATCTAAAACACAGCGCATAAAGCCTAGCTATATAGGTTAATGAGATCTAGAAAATAAAAGCCGCAATGACTGCGGCTAAAGAGAACTTATTACTAACTTTTCTTTTTGTCGGGAACTACACCATCTTTTACGAATCTTACACCACTTGGTGGTGGCGGTGGTGGCGGTGGTGATTTAGGTTTATTCATCGTGTACCTTCCTTGGAGGCGGTGCCTCTCGTTTAGTTCGGTCAACAGAACTTTTTACTACTCTAATCCCTGGAGGAGGAGGAGGTGGTGTCGGGGCTGCTGGCTGGATTGGTGTATTTGACTTGTCTGTCACTGGAATTGACTCCCTGATATGTTGTTTGTTCAATAAGAATAGGCTTTGTGGGGTGTTTTAAGTCCAACTTAAATCCTACGAAAATTAAAAATGCAATTAAGAATGGCAAAAATGATATTACTAACCATTTTGTTGACTCAAATGCCTTCTGAGAACGCTTATCGTTTAACTGGCAATTGTGATGAGTGCTATTGATTAAATTTATACGTATAAATTTGTTTAAATCGTTATCAGACAAATCTTTGTAAGATTCAGGACTGTGTTCTTCATAGTGATTTTTAAGAACTAAGTGATAATCGTCAAAAACCTTTGGTGTCTCGATATATTGGTACACATTTCCATAGAAAGCAGTAACTGAGTAATACAGGCTTCTTAAAATGAATATGGTATAAATACCAATCAAATTGTAGAACATTATTGAAATTAGTTTGTTACTTTCGAAATCTAGTACTTGAAGCATATACGACAATAAATTAAGCCATGCAAATGTAAACACTAAGATAGCTTGTAAGCGCATATCAATTTTTTGCTTCATCTCTAACTCGTGGTAGTACAGTTTTTCATAAAATGTGAAATACGAATCTTGATACATTTCTTCAAATAACCTAAAACTAATTTTGTCTGAATATCATACATGAAACTGATATAACCTTTCATGTAATCAATAAAATTTGGATAGAACTATCGCATAAATTCTGAACTTAACACTACATCGTGAGATTTCAAATTTTATAATAAATGCTAGCAGAGTTCGCGGAACTAAGTTGGAGCATTGAATTTACCCCCGTGATACAACACGGGGGTTGCTGCCCACAGCGTCGCGCTCGCTGTTCAGCTCTCACGACTCACGCGAAGCTGTGAGCAGAATAGAAAGAGTTGTGAGTTAGATGGGTTGCAGTAGCAAAAAGCCCCACTAATGCTGTGAGGCTCTGCTAGGGTGATCTTGGCAATGTGAAGGGCGGTGATGTGGTTTCATCAAGTCAGCTACGCTTCGCTGCTTATCGGGAACCTGACAGCATCATTCTAAATTACTTTCGTGGGTTCCCTTATCCCTGCGGGGCTAGTCCACGACAGACTGAAGACCTTTTAATGCATCGAGGTAATCAGTTACTGCCAACTCATTGTCGTAGAGCTTACGCTTCAACTTCTCATTGAGTATTCGTTCTTTCTGGTATAGCTCTTGATATTTGAGCGCATCATAGCCGCCTTGAACCAAGGCTTTCGACATCGTAGATGTTCGCGTCAGTTCTTTTAGCTTGGATAGCATTTCTTCGTGTTGGTCAGTATCTCTAATCGTAATAGCCATCATTTTTCCTCGATGCCGGTTTATCCTGGTTTGATAATGATAGCATTTTGAGCTATTTGTTCCAGGCTAAAGTGCTCGTTTTGATAGCAATATATCAACCTCGATCAACTCACCGGTTCGCTTTTTGATAGCACTACCTAATTACTCTACATACTGAAGATATCGACAGACCTTTGAACATCCTCAACTCTTCCACTCATCAAGTCGTTACTTTCAGAAGCGATAGCAACGCCACTCGATGTAGGTGGACACGTTAAAACCCTTGATACTGATTTAGAGCGCACTTGAATCAAGCAATCATCAATCAATTCAAAGCGGTAGCCGTAGCGATTCAACACAGCCGAGCGTATATAAAAAGTATCTACACCTTTATCTATCCTAAAGACAAAGTCCGAATACTCACCAAAGCCCTTTGGATAAACCGTTTTATTTATGGACGTAAGATAAACCGCAGTAGAGCCATTAAACACAGGAAAAGCATCAAAGAAAGGATTCACAGCATCAGGAAGACTTTCAACAGAAGCTTGAGAAGTAACATTGCTAGAACCCACCCGAACAGAACTTTCCCCATCTTGGATAAGAACATTTTCAGATACTGGAACGTTAACCGAATTGGATAGAGTAGGCGAGTTGGGAACGGCAGCTGGCGCATCAACCGTTTGAACTTCACCCACATCAGAATCAGATAGTACATAAGATAAATCCCATAGAAACTTGCCAATGGCCACGACCCCAATAATGATCGCGAGAATGAATTTTGGAGACTTCAAAACCGAGATATCGGATTTAGTGGCGTTAAAGCCTCCGGTTCCTGTGGACTGATAAAGCGCGAACACATCAACAGGAACTTTCTTGGTGGTACTACTGGCCATGTCGGCCTTAGTGGAAGGAGCTGTCTTAGTGGATTTTGGAGGGTGGTTAAAAATCCTAGGCTTACGACTTCGAAAGAATGTATCTGTTGAGCGATGAGAATAAGCTTCACCGGCACACCCTTTCAACCAAGTGGGGATTGCAGTGTAATCAGGTGTAAGCATGACAATATCCCATTGGTATTTTCTATGTCGCATGAATGCACCGTAGAAGTCGAACGGGTAGAGCAGTCTGTTATTTTCATCGAGTTGGGTTCGTTCACAATCATCAACGTCACCCACTTCAAACGAATCAGGGTCAACCGGAAGCCAACGGGAATAGAACAATTCTGAAAAGTCTTTAGGTAAGTAATCTACGAACTCAGAAAAGGGCTTTTGTAAGAACTTTTCACGCTTAAATCCTGCTTCGGGACAATACAAATCCTGACACTCATCAATCACAACGAATGCGCCAAGGGGCATCCAGTTAAACCAATTTTGCCAAAGCATTACTCCCTCAGAAGATCGTGTGAAGATCCTAATCAAGCGTGCTGAATCTGGAAACTTTTCACCTAACAATTCTTCGATAGATTCTTTTGGTTTCAAGCCCTCAATATTCGTGACAACGATACGACCCTCACGCAAGGCAGGGAGGATTTCGAACCATGTAACATAAGCGGTTTTATAAGCCCCGTTAGAGCCATGACGAAAGGAAACAGCCATATCACCACCCCATAATTCTAAGCACAAATGCCGTAGCAAACGCATCAACAATAATTCGAACTGAATCAACAATACCGAACTGGTGACAGGCAAAGCGTAAGTCTGACGGAAGCTTATTAAAGGCCATGTTTAACACCGTGTAGACCTCATATTCAGAAAGCAATAAAGAGGCAACGTTATAGGCCAATTCGAGCATTTGGATTTTTAGATAGATATAGAGCTTAATGAACCAAAACCATGCGTAGGTAAACAAGTCTAAAAACAAGTCAGGAATGGTAGCAAAGAAGTCGTAAATACTGCCGAAGACAGTAACAATGTAATCAAGTGCGCTGTAGAAATATTCCATGATTTATACCTTAGAGCGACCAGAGGAAAGCAAGATAAAGCCAGCTAATAGAGCTGCGATGAATAAGATAACGGTGCGAATCATATTGGTATTGGTAGAGCCTAAAGAACTGAACAAGTTGAACCCAACATCAACATTCCATCGGCTTAGGGAAAAAGTTGTGGATTCATATGAGCCGTTAGAAAATGACATATGACCGAGCTTTAAAGGGGATTCCTTTACCTTACTTTCAAGTGTTTTTTCTAGGTCATCAATTTCAGTTTTTAGATCATCAACTGCTGTGGTGAGTACAGTGTTAGTAGCGTATCCATCACCTTGCCCTGGAGCACTGAATGAACCTGATTTCCCAAAGACATCTTCAAGAACGTCTTTGATATCTCCCTTAGTGAGACCTTCACCATTATTAGAACTGCCGCCACCAGTAGAACCATCACCACCAGTAGAACCGTCACCACCAGTAGAACCGTCACCACCAGTAGAACCGTCACCACCAGTAGAACCATCACCACCAGTAGAACCATCACCGCCAGTAGAACCATCACCACCAGTAGAACCATCACCACCAGTAGAACCATCACCACCAGTAGAACCGTCACCACCAGTAGAACCATCACCGCCAGTAGAACCATCACCACCAGTAGAACCATCACCACCAGTAGAACCATCACCACCAGTAGAACCGTCACCACCAGTAGAACCATCACCGCCAGTAGAACCATCACCACCAGTAGAACCATCACCACCAGTAGAACCATCACCACCAGTAGAACCGTCACCACCAGTAGAACCGTCACCACCAGTAGAACCATCACCGCCAGTAGAGCCATCACCGCCCGATGATTCAGAACCATCACAAGAATCACCCGTGTAGGTAAAAACTCCATAGGGAGGATTAGCAGCAGGGAAAAATAAATCAGACTTAGCTTTACAAGAATTTCGACAAAGGGAGGCGACGTCCCGAGTCCCTTCAGGAAAAGTGACAGTACCTAAGCTTTGACCCTCCATTTGTTTACAAAGGGATTCACACTTGCCATCAACTAGACTAGTACCAGAAGGACAAGAGGGAACAGGTGAACCCATAAGGACAGTAGTTCGTCCTCTTTTTAATTCACATGGACCCGCCACAGTATGACCAGACAACTTAACAGCGGAGAAATTAACGGTATCACCATACTGAACACCTGCATAAAAATACTGGTCATTGGCCATAGTAACTTTACAGAGACCTGCAAAAGCATTCACTGAAAAACCGAAAAACAAGAATAGTAAAACGAGGCTATTTTTGAATAACATATAAATATAAACCCCCAATAAAAAAGGGAGCCGAAGCTCCCAATCAATCAACCTGCTATGACTCCGGTATAAACCCCATAAAGGAATGAGGCGCACGTTAAAGAGCCAAGAACAACGGAGATAATCATTACTTACGGAGCCAAGAAACAACCATACCCAGACCGAAGGCAAGAGCAGCAATACCAATCACACCAGAAGTAGTTAGCTCGACCATACCTTTACCTGCATTAACGGCAGCAGTGATAGCTGTTTCATTCGCGCTTGGGTCAGCGAACGCAGAGCCAGAAGTAAGAACGACAGAAGCAACAAGGATTTTATTGCTAACCAATTGACGTAGTTTAATCATAATAATTTTCCTAAATGGATTAACGAAAGTGTTTTAATACACGGCCTAGAACATGACCACCAACAAAGGTTGCCAAGCTCTGACCGACAACGAATTCATACAACGATTTGTCGAATTCAAGTAATGACCAATCAAATTGACCATCAACCAAGTGCGTTAACTGTTCTTTAGAGACCAAGACATACTCACAAACATCACCAGACGATTGTTGCAAAATCCCATCAATAACAGTCACGCAAATAGACATAGCACCTAGACCTAATTACTTAGCTTTCATGAAGTTATCGAAGTGCTTTTTAATTTCTTCATCGACAGGAACAAGTTTGGTCACCAAGATATCTAGAGGATCATTTGGGTTAGCACCAAAGCTCAGTTCGTAGTCACGGTTAGCAACAAAAGCGCGTGATTGGATAAGCTGACGAGCGTAAGCCACATCAATTTTCAACGCTTGTTTGTTGTAAGGGATGTCAGTCGAGTAACCGATACCCGTTTGCTGAAACTTCTCGTTATCGACTTCTTCAACGGCACGAAGAACAGACAATTCCGCAAATTCCATGTTGGATTTAGGGAAACGCTTGATAGCAATACCAGTTATTGTAGGCATATTCTTGACTCCAAAATTTCGATTTTCTGTTTAGTGTATTCGTCAGGAATGCCTAACGAGGTTTCAAAGTTTGCGCGTCTATGGTGCGTAGGAATGAGCATTCCGAATGCTTCCCCCAAGTCACCCTCAGTCATTGCAACAACTTCAGATAGAGCTTTGCCACATTGACGACGAACCCAAGCAATACGAGCGAAGAACTCAAGACCTGCTTTCTTTTTGTTAAGCTCAATCTTCATTGGTTCAGCAGGGTCGATACTGGCCGAGAAGTCACACAGACCAGCAAAGGCCGAAGCAGGCGAGGCGAGTAGTGCCAAATCGCACTTCTTCAATTCCACTTCATTGCGGTACCAAATTACTTCAGGGTCAGCGATGTTTTGCTCAAACTTCTTGTTGTACACACGCCAGTAGATTGCAGAGGTACGAGAGCCAACAAGAACGGCTTCCTCTGATAATTCACCGGATTGTGAAACGCGCTTATGAGGAACCATTGTGGGACCACGACCACGAGAAGCAGTGCGAAATGCTCCCTCATAAAAACATTTCTCAGCATACTTACAGTCAAAGATTCCGGTGTAGTCATCCACACAGAGATCTAAACGGGCTAGGCGAGTGATACCCAAAAGTGACAACCACCAGTGCACCTTTTTGTGTGTGGTGAAGTCGAACAACTTAGCGCAACCCGTACCATTGATTTGCACGTAAACCGTATCGTTATTACCGCCAACACCAACCAAGCCACATTCAACCGTTCCCGTAGAATCGTAAATCACCATTGAATCTTCATAGCCATGTAAGCCACGGCCACGCATCGGAGAGATACGGAAGTTAAAGACTTTAGACATGAACTCATCAAACCTATCGGCTAAAACCTTGCGACATTTGTTACGGTGTGACTCAATTGATTTCTCTATCGCTTCTGGTGAGTTAAGGCGACCGTTGACGCTTCTCTTTTTAAACTCAGGAAACTGCATATTGATAAAGTCTTGTTCGTTCGAGCTGTCTAAGTGTCTAAGCGAGCCGTACGAAAACGAAAAGGCTAGGTGATCCACTTGAACCGGACGAATCTCATCATGAAACTTATGTGGTTTTTTAGATGGCATGGAAAACACCTTTAACCAAAAGCTCTTGGTAGTTCTCATCAGTGATTTCGACAATCTGAAATGACACCATGCCGTAATGAACTTCCATGAATTGGAAGAACTCACGCTGAGTCTTAAAGAAGTTGTGACCCCAAGGAAAATAAGCGTTGATGCCGTGATTGGGTTCGTTGTCGAAGTAGATTGAATCCATGATTATTTACCAACAAACAAAGGAGTCGTGAGATCTAAAGGCTCTTCAAGCAGGCCTTTAACAACATGAACAGAAAACGTTTTTCCTTTAGATGTAAGGATGTCGCAAACTTCACGAACATCATCTGACAGAGCTTCGGACGTGAAGAACTTTGAACCCGCAATATGCCAAGCCGTTTTAACATGCTGACGTTTACCAAAACCGCAAAAGAATCGAGTGCCTGATTTGGTTTGAACAGTAATGACTAGAGCCGATGATGTATTCATGATTAACGCTCCAAACCATAGAACGAGCAGAACTGTTCAAGCTCTTGGTCGTTATCAAACGTAAGCGTGAAAGAGTCTTCAGAGTTATAAAGCGGATTCTTATAGCTGACAGTGTGGAAAAGTTCTTCACCGATAGTGCGTTGGCCAAACTCAAGTTCGCTAACAAGGAACTCAAAGCAGATTTCTAGTGGTGAGTTATGAAGAGACACGGACGCGTGTGTGAAATCTGGGTAGTTAGAGAAGCTAACGTGTTCAGATTTGAGCACAGAGCCGTATTGAATCGATTCAACTGTAAACATAACAACCACCTTGACTGATTATTGAGAATTGGAGTGACCATCTAAGCCGAGCTATAAGCGTCAAGGGCAAACAGCCCAAACCTAGACAGTCAAATTTGATTAACCAAATTTGGTTATCGGAGAGAAGCATATACACCAGATTTGGTTAGTGCAAGACACCAAAAATGGTTAGCAATAAGCTATGATTGAAGAAACGGAGGATTTGCCATGTACCAAAATAAACTGTTAGACGCCTACAAACAGGCTCAAAATTACGTACAAGACAAACAAATAGCGCACGATATGAATATACCTCAGCAAAGAATCAGTGATTTCCGCAAAGGTCGTCGCTATCTAACTGATTCACAGGCAGTTTTTTTAGCAGAGAAAGCAAAATTAGACCCGCAGATCGCGTTGATAGGTTTGCACGCTGACCGCAACGAAAATCCAGAGATTAAGCAGCTATGGGAACACATGGCAAAAAAGTTTGACGGGCTAGGATTATCAGGTATTTCAATGGCTTGTGGTGGATTGGCGTTATGGATGGTGCCTACTCAAGAAGCCTTAGCTCAGTGCGTATTATGTATATTATGTTAAATTGGTTTTGGTGTTTATAATGCAGGTATCTTTGTGTGATGCCCTGCCTCTTGTTTATCTACCAAATTAGCGTTCTATTTAACAGTGAGGCTATTTACCATAAAATACCTAATAAACATATATCCTAATCTTCGATTAAGAATACGTTTATTAGATTTCAAGCATTAATCGATCAATAGCCTCTGTGATCTCTTTGGTTCTTACTGGTTTGGTAACGAAATCATTCATACCTACATCTAAGCACGAACATTTATCTTCTAATGATGTGTGTGCTGTTAGCGCGACGATTGGCGTTTTGATGTTCGCGTCTCTCATGTATTTAGTTGTCGTTAGGCCATCCATTACTGGCATAGACACATCCATCAAGATAATGTCTATCGAGTCGTTTCCTCTTTCAACAAAGCCAATTGCTTCTTCACCGTTACTTGCGATGAAAACTTCGTGGCCTTGTCGCGTTAGAATCAATTTAATCACCATTTGATTTGTAGGATTGTCTTCGACAACTAAAACTGAATAGCGGCTTCTGAGTTCTCTTGAAGATTTGTCTTCTTCACAGTGAGCTAGATTGTTCGTGACTCTGGTAAGCACTGGTAACTGTACTTCGAATTTAGAGCCTTTACCTGGCTCACTTTCTACAGATATGCGTCCTCGCATCAATTCTACCAGTCGTTTGGTTATCGCCAGGCCTAAACCGGTACCACCAAATCTGCGTGTGATTGTGCTATCAGCTTGCACGAATGGGCTGAATAGCGACGAAAGTTGTTGTGAGCTAATGCCAATCCCGGTGTCTTCTACTGTTATATAGAATGAGCTCTGCAGGTATTTGATAGAAACATGGACATGCCCACGCTCAGTAAATTTAATCGCGTTGCCAATCAGGTTAAATAGGATCTGTGCCAAGCGGCTTGGATCGATGTAATGAAGTTCACCTTCAGGGATATCGCTGGTTACCGTTAGCGCCAACCCTTTATCGTCTGCTGTCTTCTTTTGTTCAGACAATACAAACGTTACAGTGTCTCTTACGTTGCTCCATTGAGGCGCAAGCGAAAAACATCCTGACTCGATCTTAGAAAAGTCCAATACATCACTGATAATTGCCAGTAGAAGCTCAGATGATGTGCTCATATTAAGCAGTATAGACTGTTGTTCGTCGTTCAGAGGTGTGGATTTTAGGGCGTCTATCAAGCCAATGATGGCATTTAGCGGTGTTCTTAATTCATGACTCATCATTGCGAGGAATTCAGACTTGGCCTTGTTGGCTCTTTCTGCGTCTTTTCTTGCTGTGACAAGCTCTGCTGTACGCTCTCGAACGGTTGCTTCAAGCTTTTCTTTGTTTTCAATATCGAAAACAGCACGCTCAATCAGTGGTCTAAATCGGTTTAGGGTTGCTTTGGTTTCAACACTAAAGTGCTTGGTATTGGAGTGGATAAAGATGATGACGGATTGTGTTAGTCCGCTATCGATACCAGTAATTAGAACAGAGTTGATTTGATCGAGGATAATGGGATGTAAGGAATTGAATTCACCCAGAGACTTTGGTTCAAAAAGGATGGCGCATTCTCCATTGATCACTCGAGATAGCTTGCCACAATCACTCCAATTCATTTGTTCGAAGACTTTGTTATTGGTTAACAGGGTTTTGAAATTGCCTTCGTTCCCTACCCTAGATATTACGATAAAGTCATCAAATTTAATGTATTTTTTGAGCACAAATTCAAGACTATAAAATATCTCAGATATGTTACTTGCCTTACTGATCGCAGAGATGGTTGATAAGATCACCCTGTTCTCTTCAGCCAGTTTTCGCTCACGGGCTTTTAGTTTTTGCAGTTCAATACGTGCTTCTTGCAGCGCTTCTTGACCTTCAGAGCCCATTATTTTTTCAACCTATAAAACGTTGCAGACGATACCATTAAATTTCCGTGCGCACTTTCACCGCCAGATAACCTTCCTTGTTCACCAAAGGTGAATGGGCATATGTATGGGAGTCCGTTAAGTGCTTGATTTATTTGATCGCATACTTCGTCCATATCTTGCTTAAGGTTCAACATTGGACCTGCACAGAAGATGTTGATCGCACCTAGTTTCTCTTCTAAATCCATGTCGTTGTAGTAAGAAGAGTGAATAATATTAGCGGCACGGCTTATCAATTGCTGTTTAGAGCCCTGCATCAAATAAATGGTGTCGCCTTCACTGATATCTGTGAATAGCTCGATTCCATTGCACTCTGTTTCTCTGATTGAGTGGGACAATTTGAAATATGGGTAGTCGTATGAAGAGCCAACTTTTCGCCCTAGCGGATACACGGACGACTTTTCGAATATATAGCCATCATCACTACCACCTAGATGGAAATTGGTCCATTCGTTATAAACGGTGACGGCTGGTCTATGGTCAATCTCCAACAATATTCGGTTTCTTACTTTAGTCACGGTCCCAGAATAGCGAGTGGGCGTATGGCCTGCACTAAAAGACGAATAGATGGACTGAGAAGCAAATACCACAGTTAAAGATACGCCATTGATAGAGAGTGACTCTTCGGTAAAGATACTCCAGTTTCCAGAAACCTGATTGTCCGCCGCGCTGCCACCAATAACAGGTACCTCAGTACCAAACTTCTTATCGATAGCCGCCATGACCTTCTCTTCATTGCCTGGAGTGGAATGCAGTAAGATAAGATCAGGGATTTCACCTTCTCGGTTGGCGTTCTTAAGTGCTTTATCGATGGCGCTGAAGGTGCTTTGGTTTATGGAGTCGCTAAAGTGCTCGATACCCGTACCATAGGCGTTGATCCCGGAGTCATAGATGATGAGTACGCCTATCACTGGGCCGGAGTGGAACCCAGTTTCGGTCATAATGCCGTGACAAGTGGTGCAGCCATGTATTGGGGTGTTAGGGAGAGCATCTACGAAATATCTCTGCACAGCGAGTGTTGAGTACTCTTCTGTGCAGTAGCAAATAAGACAGGCAATATCGTCAGGGTTTTCTACCCCATTGAGCAACTCATCTACTGCGATTTTATCGTCTAGGGAATAAGAGACTTTTGATAGAAATTTCATAGATTCCGGGAAACTTTATTAATGTCCTCTTTATAACACTTTAATGCATGGTGTTTCACTGATTTGGTACATATTTCTATCAAAAGAACCGAGGCGTGACTCAGTTTTACCTCTATTACTCTTTAGAAAGGTTTACGGAAAACGTGCTTATCTGTTGTGGAAATGTAACTGTTATTGAGGAGGTCTTATCATTAGTTTGTAACAGCCAATTCGAAGGCCCTTTTTCTTCTAGAATTCCGCTCTCATTGTAGCTAATGATAAATTTGCCAGTTTTAGATGTTTCGATTGAATACCCTGAACTATCGCCCGAAATTAAAACATTATGATTATCAATACCAAATTCACACGGTTTTGAAATTATACAGCTTACTGTTTCGTTATTGTCGTATGTTACTGTTCTCCAAGTAAATGCCGCTATTAAAATAACCAACATGCCGATAATTTGTACGAGCCTGCCCTTTGTTAGCTTTTGTGCCGCCATTATAATCTTTACTCCTTGTTACAAAGTTCAAAGTTTTTAAATAAAAACCCAATTCCAGACCAAGCGTAAGGTTACTACTCTGTCATTGATTTGTTAATTCAAGTATAGTGTCGCGTTGAAAATGCCACTTTTTTTCAAAATCAGCAAGTGGAAATAAAGCCCTGAATAGGCTGAATTTCCTTTTCTAATTTGGGTGGCATTACGACGTGAGTCGTGTTGGAAGTAAAGTGTAGTAAATAAGAAATTGGAAGCATGCAAATGAGCCAAGAAAAGCAGCTTGAACAAAACTACAACTATACGGTCGTCCGTCAATTTACCCTCGTTACAATTTTGTGGGGTATTGTCGGTATGGGCGTTGGTGTTTTGATTGCCGCTCAATTAGTTTGGCCACAGCTAAACTTTGATACGCCGTGGTTGACGTACAGTCGTTTACGTCCCCTGCATACTAATGCGGTTATTTTTGCGTTCGGTACAAGTGCGCTGTTTGCAACATCATATTATGTTGTGCAACGTACCTGTCAGACGCGTCTCTTTGGTGGCCCTCTCGTAGCCTTTACCTTTTGGGGTTGGCAAGCGATTATCCTGTCCGCTGCAATTACTTTACCGTTAGGTTTAACCTCTGGTAAAGAATATGCAGAACTTGAATGGCCAATCGATATTGCTATTACTCTTGTGTGGGTAGCTTACGCAGTCGTGTTCTTTGGAACCATGATTAAACGTAGGACATCGCACATTTATGTAGCAAACTGGTTCTTCGGAGCCTTCATCATCACGGTTGCCGTGTTGCACATCGTTAACAGCTTAGCTGTTCCTGTATCTGCGTTTAAATCTTACTCGATTTATGCAGGTGCAATTGATGCAATGGTGCAATGGTGGTACGGACACAATGCGGTAGGCTTCCTATTGACAGCTGGTTTCCTAGGTATGATGTATTACTTCGTTCCTAAACAAGCTGGTCGCCCTGTTTACTCTTACCGTTTGTCGATTGTTCACTTCTGGGCTCTTGTGTCACTGTATATCTGGGCTGGTCCACACCACCTACACTACACTGCGCTTCCAGACTGGACTCAGTCTCTAGGTATGGTTATGTCATTGGTTCTGTTTGCTCCGTCTTGGGGTGGCATGATCAACGGTATTATGACTCTATCTGGTGCGTGGCATAAGCTTCGCTACGACCCAATCCTACGTTTCCTAATCGTTTCTCTATCATTCTACGGCATGTCGACTTTCGAAGGCCCTATGATGGCAATTAAAACGGTTAACGCACTATCTCACTACACGGACTGGACTATCGGTCACGTTCACTCTGGTGCGTTAGGTTGGGTTGCTATGGTTTCTATCGGTTCGGTTTACCACTTAGTTCCTAAACTATTTGGTCAAGAGCGTATGTACTCTGTATCCCTAATCAATGTTCACTTCTGGTTAGCAACGATTGGTACGGTTTTCTACATTGTTGCAATGTGGATTTCTGGTGTGATGCAAGGTCTGATGTGGCGCGCAGTTAACTCTGACGGTACATTGACTTACAGCTTCGTAGAGTCTGTAGAAGCTTCTTACCCGTTCTACTTTGTACGTTTCTTAGGTGGTCTTATCTTCCTATCTGGTATGTTCTTACTGGCATACAACACGTACAAAACTGTTTCTGCACCTAAAGATAGCCTTAAAGCTATCCCTCAACCGGCTTAAGGAGATTTAGAATGAGCTCAAATTCAAATAATCGCCATGAGTTGGTCGAGAAAAACGTTGGTCTACTCGCGATCTTAATTGTTATCGCAATCAGCTTTGGTGCTTTAGTAGAAATCACCCCGCTTATTTTCCAAAAGCAAACGACTGAACCTGTAGAAAACCTACGTGTTTACTCTGCTCTGGAAATGGAAGGTCGTGATATTTACATTCGTGAAGGTTGTAACGTATGTCACAGCCAAATGATTCGTCCTTTCCGCTCTGAAACTGAACGTTACGGTCACTACTCTGTAGCTGGCGAAAGTGTTTGGGAACATCCATTCCTATGGGGTTCTAAGCGTACTGGCCCAGATCTAGCGCGTGTTGGTGATCGTTACTCTGATGAGTGGCACCGTGTTCACCTTCTCGACCCTCGCGAACTTGTTCCTGAATCAAACATGCCTGGTTTCCCATGGCTTGCTGAGAATGTACTTGATGGCAAATTGACTAAGCAGAAGCTTGAAATCTTCCGTAATCAATTTGGTGTTCCTTACACAGACGAACAAATTGCTAACGCTAAACAAGATGTTGAAGGAAAAACAGAGATGGATGCAATCATCGCTTACCTTCAATCGCTTGGCCACGCAATGAAATAAGGAATAATTATGGACATTATTACATTTCAAAGTGTTTGGACTGTTACTGTTTTTGCTTGTTTCATCGGCATCGTTTGGTGGGCTTTCGGTAAAAATCGTAAGTCGCGCTTCGACGAAGATGCAAACCTAGTGTTCGCTGATGAAGCACCTGCGAAAGATAAAAATCAAGGAGTGACGAAGTAATGAGTACATTCTGGAGTATTTGGGTAACAGTCATCACAATCGGTACGCTGATTGGCTGTGCAGCCTTACTTCGTTGGTGTTCCAACGATAAAACAGGTGTAGAAGAAGGTCATGACATGGGCCATGAATACGATGGTATTCGTGAGCTTAATAACCCACTACCTAAATGGTGGACATACCTTTTCGTTAGCACAATTGTGTTTGCAGCTGTTTATCTTGCTCTATACCCAGGCCTTGGCAACTTTAAAGGTCTACTAGGTTGGACGAGTTCAAACCAAACAGTTCGTAGCGTAGAAGAGTCTCGCTCTGCAATCGCTGCAGCTCAAGCTAACAAACAGTTAGATGAGTACGCAAAAGAGCTTGATGACGCGAACACTTACTTTGGCGAAGCATTTAAGAAGCTAGCTCATGATGAGAACGGTCTTCGTTCTGTTCCTGACATTGCATCAGATGCTGACGCAATCAAAGTTGGTCAACGCTTGTTCCTGCAAAACTGTTCTCAGTGTCATGGTTCTGATGCTCGTGGTCAAAAGGGCTTCCCTAACTTGACTGACGATGCATGGCTATATGGCGGTGAACCACAAGCGATCGTTACTACCATCATGCATGGTCGTGTCGGTCAAATGCCAGCGTGGAAAGATGCACTTGGCGAAGAAGGCGTTAAAGAAGTGGTTAGCTACACTCTTAGCCTTTCTGGTCGTAGCGTGAACGTACGTGAAGCAGAAGCTGGTAAAGCACGTTTCGTAGTGTGTGCTGCGTGTCATGGTACAGATGGTAAGGGTAACCCTGCTGTTGGTGCTCCTGACCTAACAGACCGCGATTGGTTGTTTGGCGATTCTCGTGCTGATGTAACTGAAACAGTAATGAACGGTCGTTCTGGTGTAATGCCGGCTTGGAAGGACATCCTCGGCGAGGATAAGGTACAGCTCGTCGCTGCCTACGTCTGGAGCCTCAGCAACTCAGATAAAGAGTAACATAATAATAACAGCCCCTTCTTAAGGGGCTGTCTTTCTTTTACAGTTATAACCTTAAGTGTTTGTAAAAATTAGTTTTATTTCATTGGATATATTGAGAATAATAATATGGTACAACCTTGGTATAAGCAGTTTTGGCCGTGGTTTTTGATCTTCCTAACCGTTGGCGTTTCTATGCTAACATTGGTTCGAGTCGCGATACTTACCAACCATTCAGTTAACGTTGTCACTGAAGATTACTATAAAAAAGGTAAAGGTATTAATGTCGACATTTCAAAAGTAAACGTTGCTAAAAAGCTTGGCCTATCAGCTTCAGTTAGCGAGAAAGGTAACTCAGTTATCATTACCCTAGACAAAGGCAAGCTAGACCACTTCCCTGCTATTAGCGCAATGTTCGTGCACCGAACGCTCCCTGACCGTGATTTTACTCAGCTACTGACCGCTGATGCGAGCGGCAACTACACGTTGACTCTGGACCATGAAATGCAAGGTCCATGGTTTATTGAGCTTTCTCCGCATGATTCTGAATGGTTAGTGCAAGGTCGCATGAACTTCCCAATTGATACTCCTACTCAACTAACGAACTAAAGCTTATGTGTGAATCCTGTTATCACTGCGGTGAAGATGTACCAGCGGAAACGGATTTTAAAGTAGAAATCTTAGGATCGGTTCGACCGATGTGTTGTCCAGGTTGCGAAACCGTAGCCCAGACAATCGTTGATAGCGGTTTGGTCTCTTATTACCAATATCGTACCGCTCCGGCTGAAAAAGCGGATCTAATTCCAGAGCAACTTCTGGCACTCAGTCATTACGACAACGAAGATGTTCAATTGGAGTTCGTCCGTAACTCTGAAAATACTTCTGAAGTGACATTGTCACTAGAAGGTGTCTCTTGTGCTGCTTGTGCATGGCTTATTGAGAAGCAAGTCTCTTCAAAGTTAGGGGTTGTTAGTATTCGTGTTAATACCACGACTAACCGCGCCCTGCTCAGCTGGGACAACACTCAGGCTAAACTGAGCGAGCTGTTGTCTGCAATCCATACCCTAGGCTACAAAGCCGCTCCATTCGAGGCTGATCAACAAGAAGCCGCCTATCATCGATCGATGAAGAATTATCTCTATCGTCTTGGTATTGCTGGTTTAGCGACCATGCAAGTCATGATGTTAGCTGTAGCGCTCTACCTCGAAGTGTTTGGCAGCCTTGAACCTGAATTCAAAAGTTACTTCCGTTGGGTAAGTTTGATCTTCGCAACACCTGTTCTCCTATACTCTGCGTTACCTTTCTATATTAATGCGTGGCGCAGTATTAAAGGCCGAACATTGGGTATGGATGTACCCGTTTCGATCGCTCTGCTATTTGCTTACGTTGCGAGTTTAGTGGCAACAGTGACAGAGCAAGGTGAAGTGTTCTTTGAATCTATCTCGATGTTCACCTTCTTCTTGTTGCTTGGCCGTTTCCTTGAGATGCGCGCGCGTCGTAAAGCTGCAGCAGCTAGCGGTAACCTGCTTAAGCTCGTTCCTGCGATGGCGACAACGCTAGACGGTGAGCAAGTACCGGTAAAAACCTTAAAAGTTGGCGACCAGATTCGCGTTCTACCGGGTGAACATATTCCCGCAGATGGCAAAGTATTGTCTGGCAGAATTCATATCGATGAATCCATGCTGACTGGCGAATCTATCCATGTGGTTAAGAATGAAGGTGATACGGTCTTTGCTGGCACACTGAATGGTGATGAATCGTTTGAATTGGAAGTGATGACCTCTAAAGCGGATTCGGTTATTTCTAATATCGTTCGTCTTCAAGATGAAGCTCAATTGTCTAAACCCCGAATTGCTGAAATCGCCGATGTGGTGGCTCGATACTTTGTCGCGGTTATCTTAATCATTTCATTCGGGACTTGGTTCTACTGGCATCAAACACGACCAGAAGACGCTTTCTGGATCATGCTTTCAGTATTAGTAGCGACCTGCCCTTGCGCTCTGTCTCTTGCGACGCCGACCGCGATTACTTGCTCAACTTCTCGCATGGGTAACTTCGGTATCTTGCTGCGCAAAGGTCACGTATTTGAAACCTTATGCAAGGTAAACCACTTAATCATCGATAAAACGGGCACTCTGACTGAAGGTGATATTCGTATCAGTAAAGTTGAGACGTTTGCTGACCTTGATAAAGACACTTGTTTGCAAGTTGCAGCAAGCCTAGAGCAACACGCTAACCACCCTATCGCTAAAGCGTTCAAAACTTATATTTCTGATGATATCGAAGTGGAGTCGGTAAACAACGTGATTGGCTCGGGCATTACTGGCGAGTTGAATGGGCGAGAAGTGGCGATTGGTAGCAGCGAGTTCATTCTAGGTGAAGCTCAGCCATCTGAAAGTAACGGTATTTACTTGTCGATGTCTGGTCGTCATATTGCAACATTCACTTATGAAGATCCGATTCGTAAAGAAAGTATCGAGTTCATTAAGCAATTCAAAGAAGCGGGAATCAAAACCACGCTGCTGACTGGCGACTCTTTGATTAATGCGAAGCCTGTTGCAGCAGAGATTGGTATTACTGACATTGTTGCTAACGCGAAGCCGGAAGACAAGCTGGCTTATTTAAACTCTAGAGACGCAAGTGACATCACCATGATGGTTGGTGACGGTATCAATGACGCCCCTATTCTGGCCGGTGCTCACCTGTCTGTTGCTATGGGCGGCGGTACTGATGTGGCGAAAGCCTCTGCGGATATGGTGCTATTGGGTGATAAGCTCGATAGATTACTTAAGTCCCGTACTTTGGCGCTAAAAACGCGTAGGATAATCCGTGAAAACCTAGCTTGGTCACTAGGGTATAACTTACTTATTCTTCCTTTGGCTGTCGCAGGTTTGGTTGCTCCATACATTGCCGTTGTTGGCATGTCTGCTAGCTCTATTATTGTAGTATCTAACTCGTTAAGGCTTTTAAAAGAGCAAGGTAAATAATGGAAAGTTTATACATACTCATTCCAATTGCGATCGTACTTGTATGTATCGCGGTTGGAATCTTTCTATGGGCAGTGAAGAGCGAGCAGTTTGAAGACCTTGAACGCCAAGGCCATAACATTCTGTTTGATGAAGATACTAATGTTCATCATCATTCTGATAGTAAACCTGTCAAGAATGAGAAAGCTAACGTAGAAAGCCAAACTAACTTAGACAAAAAGAACGATGACGCCTGATTGGATTGGCGCTTTTGTTGTTGGATTGATCGGCGCAGGCCATTGCATGGGAATGTGTGGTGGTATTGCGTCGCTTCTTTCGATTGGCAACAGTAAACCTTCCCCTGTCATTCCCCTGCTTTATAACTTAGGGCGCTTGTTAAGCTATGCTGTGATTGGCGGTGTTATTGGTGGTGCAATCTCTTCGATAGGTCAGCTGAGCGATTTTAATGCTCTGCTGGGCTGGCTGCGTTTGTTTGCTGCTGGTTTTATGATCGTCTTAGGTTTGTATATTGGTAAATGGTGGTTTGGCTTGTTGTTCTTTGAAAAAGTTGGACAGAAGTTATGGCGCTATATCTCTCCTTTAGGCAAATCATTTCTACCATTGAAGCACCCTAGCCATGCTTTACCTTTTGGTTTTATCTGGGGTTGGCTTCCATGTGGTCTTGTTTACTCAATGCTAACGTGGGCGGCAGTGTCAGGAAGTTGGTATAACGGAGCGGGTATCATGCTTGCTTTCGGTTTAGGTACTCTTCCAGCGATGCTCACGGTTGGAATGGGCGCCAATTTCCTCAAAAAACTGCAACAAGCTGACTTATTTCGCCAGTTTGGCGCAATTTTAATCCTTATTTACGGCTTCTATACCGGTTATATGGCGCTACAGCTCATTATTTATACCGTATAGCGGAGTCTTTAATCCGGTTTTTTTACTACCCTTTAGGATTAAGGAATGCTAAAATATTGACGTATATCAAATAGTGAAAGATTGTTATGATTTCTGAAAAGCCTGTGACGAAACGAGTTCAGTCTGGTGGCTGTGCGATCCACTGCCAAGATTGTAGTATTAGCCAACTCTGTATCCCATTTACTTTGAATGAATCTGAGCTAGATCAACTTGATCAGATCATTGAAAGAAAGAAACCTATTCAAAAAGGCCAAGAGCTATTTAAAGCGGGAGACGAACTTAAGTCTCTTTATGCTATTCGCTCTGGAACGATTAAAAGCTATACGATTACCGAGCAAGGTGATGAGCAGATTACTGCATTCCACTTAGCGGGCGATCTTGTTGGCTTTGACGCGATCACGGGTGATGAACACCCTAGTTTCGCTCAAGCTTTGGAAACTTCTATGGTATGTGAAATTCCATATGAGATTCTCGATGACTTATCAGGGAAAATGCCTAAATTGCGTCAGCAGATTATGCGTTTGATGAGTAATGAGATTAAAGGTGACCAGGAAATGATTCTGCTTCTTTCTAAAAAGAACGCGGAAGAGCGCCTTGCGGCATTCCTTTACAACCTTTCAACTCGCTTCTCTCAGCGTGGTTTCAGCCCTCGTGAGTTTCGCTTAACGATGACTCGTGGCGATATTGGTAACTACCTTGGCTTGACTGTTGAAACAATCAGCCGTCTGTTAGGTCGTTTCCAAAAAGCGGACATCTTGAGCGTTAAAGGCAAATACATCACTATCGAAGATCACGATGCGTTGATGGAACTTGCTGGCGTTTCAAAAGAATAGTCTAGATATCAATGATGTAGTTCAATAATGAGCTACATCATGTTTCTCTCTTAAAACCTCTTATATTTCTCTTATTCTCTCCATAACTACGCTACATTATTTATATGTTCGGTCTGAAAAGTAGGCTTAGTTATGAGTATCTATAACAAAATTTTAGTTGTCGCAGACATTAATCACGATGAGCAACCTGCTCTAGTTCGTGCTATCCAACTTGCCAAGAAAAGCACCTCAACAAGCCACATCACTTTCTTTTTGTCGATCTACGACTTCTCGTATGAAATGACATCTATGCTCTCTGTCGATGAGAGAGACGCAATGCGCAAAGGCGTAATTCATCAGCGTGAAATTTGGATGAATAAGGTTGCTGCTCCTTACCTTGACGATTCTATTGAATTTAACGTACAAGTGGTTTGGCATAATCGCCCGTATGAAGCGATCATTGCTGAGGTTTACAGTGGTGAGCATGACATTTTGATCAAAGGCACGCGTAAGCACGATACCTTAGAATCGGTCATATTTACTCCAACCGACTGGCATCTATTAAGAAAGTGCCCTAGCCCAGTACTGTTGGTTAAAAATGATTTCTGGCCAGAACACGCGAAGATCTACGCTTCCGTTCATGTTGGCTCTGAAACAGAAGCTCACTTAGAGCTCAATGATACGATGGTCGACAGATTACTTGAGATCACTGGTCGTTTGGATGCTGAACCGTTCTTGGTGAACGCCTACCCGGTGACACCTGCGAATATCACAATCGAATTGCCAGAGTTTGACCCAACCTCTTATACTGATGCAGTTCGCGGCCATCACTTAACCGCGATGAAAGCACTACGCCAGAAACACGGTATGTGTGAAGAGCAAACCGTGGTTGAGCAAGGCTTGCCTGAAGATGTTATTCCTCGTGTAGCGTCTGAACACAATGCTGCTATGGTTATCCTTGGTACAACAGGTCGTACTGGCTTGTCTGCCGTGTTTATCGGCAATACTGCGGAACATGTCATCGACAAGATTAACTGCGATGTACTGGCTCTTAAACCGTCAGGTTACGTTAGCCCTCTCGATCCGAACCTGTCTAAATAGCTGATTTTTAATTATAAAAAAACGCCTCAAGCAATGCTTGAGGCGTTTTTGTTTATCTAAAGCTTGCGCGATTCCAACAACAGAATCGTTTATATCGCGTTATACGTTAGTTACGTCGATGAACATTGACTCATCAATGTTTGAAGACGAGATTTCAGCTTCTTCGAATTCGTATGCTTTGCGATCTTCGCTACGATCCAGTGGAAGGTTAATGAAATCAAACAACTCACGGTCAGCCAATTGGCTTGGGCTCACGTTCTGAATTGACTTGAAGACCTTCTCAACACGGCCTGGAGTCTGTTTATCCCAATCAATTAGCATCGCTTTGATGTTTTGACGTTGCAGATTTTCTTGAGAACCACACAGGTTACATGGAATGATCGGAAACTCTTTATGCTCTGCGTATTTGATTAGGTCCGTTTCGCGACAGTAAGTCAGAGGACGGATTACAACGTTACGACCATCGTCAGAGCGAAGCTTAGGTGGCATAGCCTTAAGGCGAGCACCGTGGAACATGTTCAGGAACATAGTCTCAACAATGTCGTCTAGGTGGTGACCTAGAGCAATCTTCGTTGCGCCAATCTTCTCTGCAAACGAGTACAAAGTACCACGACGAAGACGAGAACATAGACCACAAGTTGTCTTACCTTCCGGCACTTTTTCTTTTACCACTGAGTACGTATCTTTATCTACGATGTAGTAAGGAATGTTCAGAGTTTCAAAGTACTCAGGAAGAATATGCTCAGGGAACCCCGGTTGTTTTTGGTCTAGGTTTACGGCAACAACATCAAATTTGATGGGTGCTGCTTCACGCAAACGTAGCAAAATGTCTAGCATCGCAAATGAATCTTTACCGCCACTAATGCACGCCATTACTACGTCATTCTCTTCGATCATGTTGTAGTCGACGATGGCATTCCCAACATTTCTTCTTAGAAGTTTCTGAAGCTTGTTGAATTCAAGTGTATCTTTTTTATTTTCGTTTTGGTTCATTGCGACTCTCACACCGTCGTATTACCGACTGTAGATTGCTAGTGGGACTGTTTTAGGGCGTGGATTATACGGATTTTTATTTCAGGTTGGAACAGCAACGACAGGATAAACAAGCCAAGCAGGAGAAAGATTCCGCCTTATCATACGATCTGTCCTCTAGCGGTGAGAAAAACATGTCGCAATAAGAGGTAAGAATCAAAGGTGAAAGGCCGTTGAGATATGTGATTTGGCAAGATTTAAAGGTTTAGGTTTAGGTTTAAGACTTTAAACGAAAACAGCCTGTTCAACGGAGAACAGGCTGTTTCGTCAAGATCTTAAGCTGAGCAAACAGCTTCTGGCCGGTAGTTATTATTGCGCAGGGATGTAAGGCAAAACACGAACTGTGGCTTCTGGTAACGTGACGCTGTCACTTCCGTTCAGTTCGTCCAGCGTGAATTTCGCACGCCCTTCTTTGATTGGGATTTGCTTACCATTAGACAGGGCAATATTGCCTTCAAGTTTACTATCAAATTCTAGCGTCAAACCTTGAATATCAGGAGTGAACCAACTAGAGAACATGCCGCTGACGTCTTCTAGCATCGCTTGCATCTGTGGTAATAGGCTTTCTAACTGTGCAACCTCAACCGTTCCAGCCAAAGGTTCCTGAGTCATTACGACGAGCGAATACGCACATTCTTGTTCTTGGGTTTGTACAAAGATAAGAGGGTTTGCTGAGCGTAGGTTTTTATCTACTGGTAGAAGCAGCTCATTCGCAGGAGACACTTTTAACTCTTCGTAATGCTCTTCTTTCTCCATCCAAGCTTTGCTGATGTGACAGGTTTTCTGTGCTTGTTGGTCAACAAAGAAGACCGCAACTTTGACATCATCGTGCCCTTCTTTGGTGTTGTTTTTCAGCTGAGTATAGAGTTTAGAATACGTGAACATGTATTCTTGCGCCGAAGCAGGAAGAGAAACGCCAAGGCTTAAAGTGGCTAATAGAGCGAGTACTGTCTTTTTCATTATTATAATCTTGTCGAAGTTGAGCGTTTATAAATAGAAAGAGCAGCCAATGAGCTGCTCTTTTTGTGATGTTACTTGGTGTAAGCCGACTTTCGAAGGCAACCAAGTTGGTATCAAAATGAGTTACTTTTTCCAGTATACCTTGTTGTGACGGATCATAGCTTGTAAATCAGTCACATAGTCTGAACCTCGCTCAGAATATTTTAACAAGCCGTTAGTGAGCTCTGTCGCTGTTTCGGTTGTTAAAAGGTCATCACCTTGTGCAGCAAGTTTTGCGCGAATGGCTCTTAAATCAGAGTAAGCACGGTTGCGGTTAAGGTTCATGAAGTAACGATGCACCGATTCTTGGCTTGAAGAGAATGTTGCTACTTCATGCGAGCTACCTTCGTTACGTTGTAGCGGAACAAGTCCACAACCTTTGGTGTAACACCAGTGTCCGAAATAGTTGTTGGCTTTGGTGGCGAAACGCGATGTCCCCCAAGCCGATTCATTAGCAGCCTGTGTCAGTACCAGCGCCTCTGGCAGTACGTTGACACGGCTCAGCATCTCTGTCAGCCATGCCTGATTTAAACCTTCACTAGGTACTGGTAAGCTGTACAACTTCCCTAGCCTTTTCGCATAAGACGCGTCTTCAGAGTCAATATTGCTCAAACCAGATTCAGATAGCTTAGTTAAAAACGCGCGTTCTTTGGTGATACGTTTGTTTTCAATATTGATGCTTGGGCGAAGGAACGAAAAGAATGTGTCTTTTTTCACGTTTACATCTTCGATAGCAGCAAAATTTGGTCGATCTGAAGCCACGGTCAAATTACCAAACTCACTTGATGTATTTGAACTTTGGTCTGCCGAACGTCGGCGCTCTTCTTGGTAAATGTATGGACCAACCAGTGAGATAGATCCCACAATCGCTAGTGCAGTTACCTTTAGCGCAAGTGATTTACTTGCGCTGCCTTTGACATTATTACGCATCGAACACCTGAGGGTTTTTGTTTTTGTTACCATCGTTACTGTTGTTGCCGTCGTTATTACTGTCACCGTTACTGTTGTCGTCATCACTATTAGGTCGATCTGACGCAATAACCTTCAGTTTGATACCAAACATTTCACGGTAGATGATGCCTTTCACATGAAAGAAAAACGGAAGAACAAATATCAAGCCAATGCCGTACATCATTGCTGCCACAATGAACATCAGCATAACCATTAAGTAGATAGATGCGACGACGAAGATTTTCTTATTTACCGCTCTTAGAGAAAGCAGCAGCGATTGCATTGGCGGTACTTTCTTATCACAAATCAGCAGAATTGAATTGCTGAATGCTAGTGAGAAGTAGATAGACAAAAATGGCAAAAGCATACCTGCGATGCCTTGAAGCATGAGGCTGAACAAAGTAACGAGAATGACTGGAACCGTGAACTGTAAACCTTTTCCGATATGACGCACTTTGGTTTGTAAGCCTGCGACGTGGCTCATTGCCATTAAACAGATACCAGCATAGATAGGCGCGCTGATTACTTCGTAGCTAAAGTTAGCAATAAAAATGGATTCAACGACCTGTGGTGTAAATGCCTCTGGATCGATAACCGCGTCTAAGATAATCGCGGGGTCACCAAGCTGCAGTTTTAGTGCGATATAAAAGATAGCCAATTGCACGAACATCAGCGCAACAATCGCAGGGGAAAACGAAAGAAAGTGACTTATCGTATGTTTCCAAGCTTCTTGGAATACAGCCGTTGCTTTGAGCTCATAATCGCCGGAAAGTGCACGGTCGATACTACCGCCCAAATTAAAATCTTTTTCGATGTCGTTGTTCATATTGATACCTAGGTGCGCCAACTAAACGAAGCCACCTAACTTATTGATAAAAAATTGCCTTCATTATACCCATATGTCGGCTGCAAACTAAAATATGAATCTGTAACAAGGCTTGCTTTTGCGTCTTAATGGTTAATAATTAGACACTTGTTAGGGTGTGAACCCAATAAATAACAGTATGGTAAAGGATGTTTACTTTTACCTGCGAATTTTTTTATCTATGAATGGTAAAAAATGCTTTGAATTCACGTTTTTGGTGATTATGATGCGCGCCTTAAAGGTGTATAGCAACAGGTCTCAAATAGAACCAAGGTGGAGAAAAACAGACGTTGAACGCTAAAAAATCAGTAGGAAAGCCAGTCGTACAGTTAACTGGCATTAGTAAAAGTTTCGATGGTAAGGAAGTCATCGGCAATCTTGATCTAAACGTAAATCATGGTGAGTTTCTCACGATATTAGGCCCGTCTGGTTGTGGTAAAACCACGGTACTAAGGATGATTGCAGGGTTTGAAACGGCAGATAGTGGTGAAATACTATTAGCTCAACAGAATGTAACCCAAGTTCCTGCTGAACAAAGGCATGTTAACACTGTATTCCAAAGCTATGCCCTATTCCCACATATGACCGTTTTCGACAATGTGGCATTTGGTTTACGCATGCAAAAAGTGCCAAACACCGAGATTGAACCTCGTGTCATGGATGCTTTAAAAATGGTGCGCCTAGAACAAATGGCACAACGAAAGCCACACCAGCTATCCGGTGGTCAACAGCAACGTATCGCAATCGCTCGTGCTGTCGTTAATAAGCCTAAAGTTCTTTTGTTGGATGAGTCTCTCTCTGCTCTAGATTACAAACTACGTAAACAGATGCAAATCGAGCTTAAACAACTGCAACGCCAACTTGGTATCACGTTCATTTTTGTAACGCATGACCAAGAAGAAGCATTGTCCATGTCTGACCGTATTATTGTTATGCGTGATGGCGTGATTGAACAAGACGGAACACCAAGAGAAATCTACGAAGAGCCTAAGAACTTATTTGTTGCTCGTTTCATTGGTGAAATTAACGTATTCGAAGCGACAGCGAAATCTCGTCAAGATGAAAAGCGCATTGTTGCGACAATCGAAGGTGAAGAGTCAATTATCTATCATGATAAAGATGTAGCACCGGGCCAAAAACTGCAAGTACTACTTCGCCCTGAAGATCTTCGTATCGAAGAAATTAAAGAGTCGGATCAAAGTGGTATTGTCGGCCACATTGTCGAGCGAACCTACAAAGGCATGACATTAGATTCAGTCGTAGAACTTGAATCAGGTATGCGTGTCATGGTTAGCGAATTCTTCAACGAAGATGACCCTGATGTTGATCACTCACTGGGCCAAAAAGTTGCAGTAACTTGGGTTGAGAGCTGGGAAGTGGTGTTAGAAGATGAGCAAGAAGTTTAATTTACAAAACGCGATTGTTGCTTTAATCACAGGTTGGTTAGTGCTGTTCGTGATGATTCCAAACATCATGATCATCGGCACTAGCTTTCTAACTCGTGATGAAGCGAACTTGATCGAGATGACCTTCACTCTCGATAACTACCTGCGTTTGGCTGATCCGCTGTATTTTAAAGTGCTGATGCACTCTTTCTATATGGCGATTGTCGCAACCCTACTTTGTTTAATTATTGGTTACCCATTTGCCTATATCGTGGCAAAAATGCCTACGAAATGGCGCCCAATCATGTTGTTCTTAGTGATTGTGCCATTCTGGACCAACTCTTTGATTCGTACTTACGGATTAAAAGTAGTTCTGGGTACTCAAGGTGTGTTGAACAAAGGTTTGTTGGCGTTAGACATTATCGATAAGCCACTTCGTATCATGTATTCAGAAACGGCAGTAATGATCGGGTTAGTGTATATCCTATTGCCTTTCATGATTTTGCCGTTGTACTCAGCGATTGAAAAGCTAGACGATACTTATTTAGAAGCGGCTAAAGACTTAGGTGCGAACAAACTTCAAACGCTATTGAAGGTTGTTTTACCCCTAACGATGCCAGGCATTATCGGCGGTTGTTTACTTGTATTGCTCCCTGCGCTTGGAATGTTCTACATTTCAGACTTGTTGGGCGGTGCTAAGAACCTGTTGATCGGTAACGTCATTAAGAGCCAAGTGCTTAATGCCCGTGATTGGCCGTTTGGCGCCGCAACCAGTATTGCACTGACTACCGCTATGGCCGTGATGCTTTATGCCTACTACCGTGCAGGCAAGTTATTGAATAAGAAAGTGGAGCTAGACTAATGGGTCGCACAGTTAAGTTCAGCTTTATGGCGCTGGTATACGCTTTTCTATACCTACCTATTATCGTATTAATTGCCAACTCTTTTAATGCCAATAAGTTTGGTATGAAATGGGGTGGCTTTACCACCAAGTGGTATGACGCGCTGATTAACAACGATAGCCTAATGCAGGCTGCGTGGCACTCGATCAACGTCGCGGTGTTCTCTGCAACTGCCGCAACGATTGTCGGAAGCCTGACTGCCGTTGCCCTATTCCGTTACCAATTTAAAGGTAAAGGCATCGTCAATGGCATGTTGTTCATCGTGATGATGTCACCAGATATCGTAATGGCGATTTCGCTTCTTGCGCTATTCTTGGTAATGGGTGTGCAACTTGGGTTCTTTACCCTACTTGCGGCGCACATTACTTTCTGTCTGCCGTTCGTTGTTGTTACGGTTTACAGTCGCTTGAATGGCTTTGATGTGAAGATGCTAGAAGCCGCAAAAGACTTAGGTGCAAGTGAATGGACGATTCTAAAGCAGATCATTCTACCTCTTGCGAAGCCAGCGGTTGCTGCAGGTTGGTTATTGAGCTTCACTCTGTCTTTGGACGATGTGATCATCAGCTCTTTCGTAACCGGCCCAACGTATGAAATCTTACCACTGAAGATTTACTCAATGGTTAAAGTGGGTATATCTCCGGAGGTAAACGCCCTAGCAACAGTGATGTTAGTGGTGTCGTTAGTACTGGTGATTATTTCCCAGTTGTTAGCGAGAGAGAAAATCAAGTAAGTCTCCTACTCTTTACTGAGGCTGACTTGATAAGAAGTTAAGATACTTCAAGTTTAACAAAAGTGTTATTCATAAACAGAATGGTAAATTGCCATTCTGTTTTTCTATCTACTGCCTTCGGGCAACGTTTAGTTTGGAGCTAACGTCAATGAAAAAATGGGCTACTCTATTAGCTGGTAGTGCATGTGCGCTTTCAATGTTATCTGCACCATCATTTGCAAAAGATAACAAAGAATTGGTATTCATGAACTGGGGACCTTACATCAATAGTGAGATCTTAGAACAGTTCACGGATGAAACTGGCATCAAAGTGATTTACTCGACTTACGAGTCGAATGAAACTTTGTACGCAAAATTGAAAACGCACAATAAAGGTTACGACCTTGTGGTTCCTTCGACCTACTTCGTGTCTAAAATGCGCGACGAAGGCATGCTTCAAAAGATCGACAAAACCAAGCTAAACAATTTTGCGAATCTAGATACCAACTACCTAGATAAACCATATGATCCGAACAACGACTACTCAATTCCACATGTTGTTGCTATTACGGGCCTAGCTGTTAACACAGACATGTACGATCCAGAAGATTTCCAAAGCTGGGCTGATCTATGGAACCCTGAGCTTGAAGGTCAGCTGATGATGATGGACGACACGCGTGAAGTGTTCCACATCGCACTGCGTAAGTTAGGTTACTCAGGTAACACGACTAACGAAAAAGAAATCGACGAAGCCTACGCTGAACTGCGTAAGCTGATGCCGAACGTTCTTGTGTTTAACTCAGATAACCCAGGCGCGCCATACATGTCTGGCGAAGTTGGTCTTGGTATGCTTTGGAACGGTTCTGCCGCAGCAGCGCAAAATGAAGGGCTACCGATTAAACTGGTTTTCCCTAAAGAAGGCGGCATTGGTTGGGTTGATAACTTTGCTATCAGTTCTGGCGCAATCAACGTAGAAGCTGCTCATAAGATGATCGACTTCCTACTTCGCCCAGAAATCGCAGAGCAAATCTCTCGTGACACCGGTTACCTAACGGCCGTTAAAGCGTCTAATGAGAAGTTCAAAGACAGCCCAGCGCTATTCCCGTCGCAAGAAGATCTTGACCGTGTTGAATGGCAAGCCGCGGTGGGCGATAAGACAGTGAAGTACGAAGATTACTTCATGAAGCTTAAAGCCGGTCAGTAAGCGAGTTCGTTATCTCATTGCTCTGGTCAACAGACGCTGATAAGTAACTGGTTTACTTAATAACCCGAGTTAGGTAATCAACACGTTAAAAATAAGAATATCAATGAATAGGCAGCTTAGGCTGCCTATTTTGTTATATCACTGCTATAATCTAGCGCGATTTTTAGAAATCCATTTACTTTGGGTTCACTACCCAGCTCCAAATCAAACAAATGAACGGAACAGTAATGAAAAAAACACTGTATACCGGCGCATTGTGTGCTGCTACTTTACTTTCTACACCCTCTTTCGCAGCTGACCAAGAACTGTATTTTTACAACTGGTCTGAATATATTCCAAATGAAGTACTAGAAGACTTCACAGAAGAAACTGGCATTAAAGTCTATTACTCAACTTATGAGTCTAACGAAAGCATGTACGCTAAGTTAAAAACTCAAGGTACGGGTTACGACTTAGTGGTTCCTTCTACTTACTTCGTTTCTAAGATGCGTAAAGAAGGTATGCTTCAAGAGCTTGATAAAACTAAGCTAAGCCACTTTGCAGATTTGGATCCAAATTACTTAGATAAGCCATTTGACCCAAACAACAACTACTCGATCCCATACATCTGGGGCGCAACGGGTATTGGTATCAACTCAGATATGCTAGACAAGTCTTCAGTTAAAAACTGGGGCGACCTGTGGGATACACAGTGGGAAGGTCAACTGATGATGATGGATGACTCTCGTGAGGTTTTCCATATCGCACTGTCTAAACTGGGTTACTCTCCAAACACAACGAACCCTGAAGAAATCAAAGAAGCGTACGAAGAACTTCGTAAGCTGATGCCAAACGTATTGGTATTTAACTCAGATTTCCCAGCAAACCCTTACCTAGCGGGTGAAGTGTCTCTTGGTATGCTTTGGAATGGCTCTGCTTACATGGCACGCCAAGAAGGTGCAACGATTGACATTATCTGGCCAGAAAAAGGCGCGATCTTCTGGATGGACAGCCTAGCGATCCCATCAGGTGCTAAAAATGTTGAAGCGGCTCATAAGATGATCGACTTCCTTCTTCGTCCTGAGAACGCTGCGAAAATTGCTCTAGAGATCGGTTACCCGACGCCAGTTAAAACGGCTTACCCTCTTCTACCTAAAGAATTTTCTGAAGATAAGAACGTTTTCCCACCGCAATCAGTGATGGATAACGGCGTATGGCAGGATGAAGTTGGCGAAGCGAGCGTTATTTATGACGAGTACTTCCAAAAACTTAAAGTAAACAACTAGATTGTTACTGACAGGTTAATAAAGCGGCGTAAGCCGCTTTATTTTTATCTACACTTTATATAGGATGACATTAAACCAAATGAAGTGCGATTTAATATGCCCGCGAACCCTATATTATTGGTTGTGACTCTGATGCTGCTTGCGTCATTCTTGATGCTTGGGCTGAGTTCTTTTATTCACATAGATTCCAATTACGATCTGTTTTTTGAAACGAACACGCTCGTGATTATAATGTACATCTACTACGTTGCTCGTCATGCTATTCGCCCTCATAAAGCCCTTCGCTATGGTGCTCTACTACTTATTTCTAACTTGCTTTATGATGTGATCACAGAGCTCAAACACCTCGATGAATGGGCCGACCGAAACGAGTTACTCGACACCTTTCTTGAAGATGGATTGTTGCAAATAGCCTTCCTACTTATTGCTTACGGTATAACTGAACTTACAACCAAATTGAAAGATCAAAGCAAGCAAGATGAGCTGACAGGCTTGTATAATCGTAAGAAGTTTGACGCAATCACGCTGAAAGAATTCGAACTCATATATTTCGATTTGGACGGGTTAAAGCGAGTCAATGACCGTAAAGGCCATAAAGTTGGTGATCTAATGATCGTTCGCTTCTCTCAAGCGCTCAACCAAGCCGCCTTAGAAGATGAAATGGTGTTTCGTGTTGGTGGTGATGAGTTTGTCGCGACTGCACAACTTGGCCGTGGTGGCGAGTTTGTAACCCAAGTGACGAACCTATTACATGGAGAGAACATTGGCTTCTCTTACGGTATTGAAGTAACGAGTCGAGAGAACTTTAAACAGGCGCTTGATGAGTCAGATAAAGCGATGTACGAAATGAAAAAAGCGCAGCGAACAGATCAACGAGCTTAATTACTCCATAATTTAGTGGCTGATTTGGCCGTAAGACAAGTAAAAAATAGAGACAAAAAAGGCAAACATACATACGACTCTAATTCTCTTTAGGTCAATGTACATTTGCCATATATAGTAGATAAAGATTAGTTAAGCCGTTAAAGAGCCTTTCTCTGAACACAACAGCTCACCCACTAATTTCGGCACTTCAATACTGGCTTTACCGTAGCGTTTCTCTTCAAACTCACTTTCAACCGCACTAGGTTCGAGATTTATCTCGATGGTATGCGCACCATGCATTCTAGCGTCATGTACAAAACCTGCGGCTGGATAAACCACACCTGACGTGCCGATCGAGATGAACAAATCTGCTTCTTCTAACGCGGAATAGATGTCGCCCATTCTTAGTGGCATTTCGCCAAACCAAACAATATGAGGACGCATTTGAGCTGGTATCTGGCAACAATGGCACAATTCGCCGGTATGGATGTCGTCTTTGTGCTCTAGAACTTGGTTTGATTCGCTGCAACGTGCCTTAAGAAGTTCACCATGCATGTGAATAATATTGTTGCTACCGCCTCTCTCGTGCAGGTTGTCGATGTTTTGAGTGATGATCGTTACTTTGCCGTCTAGCTTCTCTTCGAGCTCACCTAGCGCCTTATGGGCAGAGTTTGGCAGAATACTTTCGCTCTGTAAGCCATGGCGACGCTTATTGTAGAACTCTTGCACCAAGTCTGGATCTTTTGTAAAACCCTCTGGTGTCGCGACATCTTCGATTTTATGGTTTTCCCATAATCCGTCTTGTGCTCGGAATGTTTGAATCCCCGACTCCGCAGATATGCCGGCGCCAGTAAGAATTACGATATTTCGATATGGGAAATGCATATAACGTCCTTTTCAATATGTCACTTTGTAACAGCTTAGCACTGTTCAAATTCCAACAATAGTTTTAGGGATTAGACCATAGTCTTAGCCAACTGAATTCATTGATTATTTGTGACATAACTCGCTCGATATCAGCGGATTAAGAATGAACAGACACAAAAAAAGCGACCGAAGCCGCTTATTGTTTATCTATTGAACTGTGATCAGTCTTCGTTTATTGATGAGATCTTGTGGATGGCAAGATCCGCACCGTTGAACTCGTCTTCTTCACTTAAACGTAGGCCAGTCACTTTACTTAGAACACCGTATACAACCAATGCACCGGCTAGAGCAACGATAATACCTGCAAGTGTTCCCATGACTTGCGCACCAAAGCTCACGCCTCCTAGTCCCCAGAGTGCTTGCTGGCCGAAGATGCCAGCTGCAATGCCACCCCAAGCGCCACACACGCCGTGCAATGGCCATACACCCAGCACATCATCAATCTGTGTTTTGTTCTGCATGTAAGTAAACAGGTAAACGAACAATGCGCCCGCTACACCACCTGTAACGAGAGCGCCAAGTGGGTGCATTAAGTCTGAACCTGCACAAATCGCTACGAGACCAGCCAAAGGACCATTGTGGATGAAGCCTGGGTCATTTTTACCTGCGACTAAAGCCGCTAGAATGCCGCCGACCATCGCCATAAGTGAGTTCATGGCTACTAGGCCGCTGATGCCATTGATAGCTTGAGCTGACATCACGTTGAAGCCAAACCAACCCACACATAAGATCCAAGAACCTAGTGCTAAGAATGGGATGTTAGATGGTGCGAAGTTAGTGTGTTTACCTGCACGAATACGACCTTTACGCATACCTAAGAAGTAAACCGCGACCAAAGCAATCCAACCGCCAACGCCGTGAACTACTACAGAGCCTGCGAAGTCATGGAATCCATAACCGAATTGCGCTTCAAGCCAATCTTGGAAACCAAAATTACCATTCCAGATGATCCCTTCAAAAAATGGGTAAACAAAGCCTACGGTGAACAGTGTTGCGATGAGTATTGGATAGAAACGTGCACGCTCAGCGATACCACCAGAAACGATCGCTGGAATCGCCGCAGCAAACGTCATCAAGAAGAAAAACTTCACCAGCTCGTAACCATTACCTTGCGATAAGGTTTCTGCATCTGCAAAGAAATGCGCACCGTAAGCCACCCAGTAACCGATAAAGAAATAGGCAATGGCAGAAACGCCGAAATCCGAGAGGATCTTAACCAGCGCGTTCACTTGGTTTTTCTTTCTTACTGTACCGACTTCCAAAAATGCAAAGCCTGCGTGCATTAAGAAGACCATGATGGCGCCTAATAATAGAAATAGAGTGTCTGAACTCTGCGTCAAGCTCTCTACTGCGCTATGAACTTGGGTAACCGTTTGACTCATTAAAGCTCTCTCCCTTAGCTTTGTCTCAATTGCACTAGAACCGTGCGAATTGATGTCGTAATTAATTAAAGACTCAACAGTAAACGCAAGATGTGTTCCAACACGCTCACGTAATTTTCGTGCAACAAGTTTTTGTTTTAAACTTATGATTTTAAAGGGTTAAAATGACCACTGCACTTTTTTGGATATTTGAGATGGAGGGATGTTTAAAATTAATTGCACCAATTAAGGGAGTTGCACCATATTGGCGCGGTCAATATCAGGCTTGGCTCTGTTTTAGAGCTACCCCAAATATCTTGAAGAATTAGCTAAAAATCTTCTTCTAAGTTGACTAGACACTTGTTCTAGATGGACAAAAAAAGCCCAGTGACTCGAATCACTGGGCTTTCTATACGATGGTTGTTTTGAGTAAATCGCTCTAGACAATTTGTTATCTAGTTCGTCTGATACTCACTACAGGTTTGGTCCTGTTGTCGGGTTTTGCGGCAGGTTTTGACTTAAACGCTGCATACCTTGATACATACGAATAAGCCACACCACAATCGCCACACCACCAAACAACATGCCTACATAGGGAATGTAGTAAGCGATGTCATCGATTATATGGTTTTGATACCAGTAATCGTTCACACCGATCAACACGCCATTAGAGGTCGCTACCGTGACGATAAGCACGACAAAGAACGTTAAGTTCAAGAAAAATGAGCGAATCAAGCCATAGTAATGCGTATCCACTACGTCACCGTCTTCCCCTTTATCTAAACGATAACCCGCGTAGACAATCGCAATCACGCCAGAGATCAGACAAGTAAATGGTGTGAAACAGCTTAGGATGTAAGCAACCCAAATACCTTTATGAGGTTTGTTCATTCTTATTCACCCCTTCAGTTTTCTCTGTTGCTACATTTGCGCTTTGTTCAGCGCCGTTTTTCTCTTGTTCCATCACTTCTTTGTACCAAAGGTCATGATGCTCTTTAGCCCAAGTTTCATCAACTTCGCCTGTTACCATACCCTCAAGTGCACCTTCCATACCGAACAAGCCGATGTAGATGTGGAACACAAAGCCACAGATAAGGATTAAAGCAGCCAACATATGGACTAGGTTTGAAAGCTCCATATCACGACGGGTTTGGCCGAAGATTGGGAAGTCTAAAACCAAGCCACTGATCGCAGCGACACTACCCATAACAATCAATAGCCAGAATAGCGCTTTCTCACCCGCGTTAGAAAACTCTGCAGATGGATGAGAACCTTTATGTTTCCCGACCATACCACCTAGTTTGATGAACCACTGGAGATCAACCATTTTGAAGATCGACTTGCGCCACCACTTGATAAGTACAGCCATCAACAGCACATAGAAAATCGGGCCGATGTAGTTGTGGTATTGCTTCGCCAATAGAACGATAAAGCCCCAAAGGTCAGTTGGAATGTACGGCTTCAAAAAGTGCTTGCCGTAAACCAACATCAAACCACTGAACGCGAGCGTTAAGAAAGTAAACGCCATACTCCAGTGCAGTGCGCGATCCAGTCGCGACCAACGTTTTATCTTACGACCCGTTCTTGGCGCACTCAGCATTAGTGGGCCAATCACAACGTACATTAAGGTAACGAAAGCAATACTGCCAAAGATAGCGACAGCACCGGCTGGTGACATCCACTTCTCTTTCAATATGTACCACGTTTGACCTGGAGTACTGATCAACACACCGTGCTCAGCCGATTGAGATGTGGTGTAACCTTCTTCACCGTTTCTTACTTGTCGCCAAAAATCAGCGCCAGCAAGTTGTGTGATTTCTCTTTCTGCACTACTCGATTGAGTTTGTGAAGCGTTAGTCTCTGATGCATGGCTCATAGGAGACAGCATTGTTAGTGCTGCCAACATTGGCAGCACAACAAGGAAGAGACGCTTAAACATTGTAAGCATATGTCTCTCCTAACTAGCTCTTCATCGCATCGTAAGAAAGGTCATTGCCGTCTGTCCAGCCTGCACCCTTCGCACCACGCTCAACAACACGCTGGCGGAATACATCAGAGACTTTCTCTGCATCACCTGCAAGCAGCGCTTTTGTCGAACAAAGCGAAGCACACATTGGTAGCTTACCTTCAGCAATACGGTTCGCACCGTACTTCTGACGCTCTTCCACAGAACCTGGTTCTGTTTCAGGGCCGCCAGCACAGAAGGTACATTTGTCCATCTTACCGCGCTCACCAAATGCTTCCTGTTTAGGGAATTGAGGTGCGCCAAACGGACAAGCAAACAAGCAGTAACCACAACCGATACACAGATCTTTATTGTGAAGTACGATGCCGTCTTCTGTATGTTCAAAACAGTCTGCTGGGCAAACTGCCATACAAGGGGCATCAGTACAGTGCATACATGCGACTGAGATAGAGTTTTCACCCGGTTCGCCATCGTTCAGTGTGACAACGCGGCGACGTTGAATACCCCATTCCAGAGCATCATCATTTTCATTCTTACATGCAGTGACACAACCGTTACATTCGATACAACGTTTGGTGTCACAAAGAAATTTCATTCTAGCCATTTTAAGACTCCTTACGCTTTACGAATATTACAAAGGGTTACTTTCGTTTCCTGCATCAACGTGACAGGGTCGTAACCATATGTGGTTGCTGTATTGGCTGCTTCGCCAATAACGTAAGGATCAGTGCCTTCAGGGTATTTAGAACGCAAATCTTCGCCTTCAAACTTACCACCGAAGTGGAACGGCAAGAACGCTAAACCCGGTTTCACACGACGAGTGACCATCGCTTTCACCTTGATGCGGCCTTTCTCTGCACCTTCAACCCAAACATCATCGCCATCTTTGAAGCCAATGTCGTTTGCGTCTTTCGGGTTCACTTCAACAAACATCTCTTGTTGTAGTTCTGCTAGCCAAGGATTAGAACGTGTTTCTTCACCACCACCCTCGTACTCAACCAGACGACCAGACGTAAGAATAATCGGGTATTCACCAGACTTATCTTGGTCTTGAATGGATTTGTACAACGTAGGAACACGGAAAATCGCTTCTTTGTCGTCCCACGTTGGGTAGTCAGCGACTAGATCACGACGTGGTGTGTAAAGTGGCTCACGGTGCAGTGGCACGCGGTCTGGGAATGTCCAAACAATCGCACGCGCTTTCGCATTACCAAACGGAATACAACCATGCTTGATAGCAACACGTTGGATGCCACCAGAAACGTCAGTTTTCCAGTTTTTACCTTCAGCAGAGGCTTTCTCTTCTGCTGTTAGATCGTCCCACCAACCCAGTTGTTTCAGCAGTTTGTCACTGAACTCTGGGTAACCATCTTTGATTTCGCTGCCTTTTGAGTAGCTGTCTTCAGCCAATAGGCTTTGACCTTCAAATTCGACACCGAAACGAGTACGGAAGTTACCGCCGCCCTCAGCAACTGGTTTAGACGTATCGTAAAGGATATGCGTCCCTGGGTGTTTCATTTCTGGGTTGCCCCAACATGGCCAAGGCAGACCGTAAGTCTCGCCATTCGCTGGGCCGCCTTCTGCAGCAAGCGTTGTTTTGTGGAACGTGTGCCAGTTTTGTTGGTGTTCTTTCAAACGCTCTGGGCTTTGACCGGTATAGCCGATCGTCCACATACCTTTGTTGAATTCACGAGTGATGTCTTCAATCAATGGTTGGTTATTCTCAACACGGATGTTTTTGAACAGTTGATCAGAGAAACCAAGCTTCTTAGAAAGAAGGTACATGATTTCGTGGTCAGGCTTAGATTCGAACAGAGGATCAACCACCTTGTCACGCCACTGTAGAGAACGGTTTGATGCCGTTACACTGCCGTAGGTTTCAAATTGAGTGGTTGCTGGAAGCAAGTAAACGCCGTCGGTGCGATCGTTCATTACTGCCGCGACTGTTGGGTATGGGTCAACGATAACCATCATATCTAGCTTCTGCATCGCCTTCTTCATCTCTGGACCACGAGTCTGAGAGTTCACTGCGTGACCCCAGTAGAACATGGCGCGGATGTTTTCGCGTTGACGAATCTTGTCTTTGTCTTCAAGCACGCCATCAACCCAACGAGAAACAGGAATACCTGCACTGTTCATTGGTTTTTGACCACCGTATGCGTTGTCGTCAAATCGTCCTTTAACCCAGTCAAAGTCGATATCCCAAACTTTAGACCAATGGCGCCACGAACCTTCAGACAAGCCGTAGTAACCCGGTAGCGTGTCTGATAGTACGCCAAGGTCAGTTGCGCCTTGTACGTTATCGTGACCACGGAAAATGTTTGCACCGCCACCTGATTTACCGATGTTACCGAGCGCAAGCTCAAGTACACAGTAAGCACGTGTGTTGTTGTTACCCGTAGTATGTTGAGTACCACCCATACACCAAACGATACAACCCGGACGGTTTTCTGAAAGCAGTTTTGCTGTGTGGTAAACGTCTTCTTCGCTAACGCCGGTTACACGCTCAACTTCTGCTGGGTTCCACTTCGCAACTTCTTCACGGATCTCGTCCATGCCGAATACACGTTGGCGGATGAATTCTTGGTCTTCCCACTTGTTAGCAAAGACATGCCATAACAGACCCCAGATAAACGCAACATCTGACCCCGGGCGCAGAGAAACATAGTGATCAGATTTCGCAGCAGTACGCGTACGACGAGGATCCGCAACAACGATCTTACAGTTGTTCTTCTCTTTCGCGATTAGGATGTGTTGCATCGCAACCGGGTGAGCTTCTGCAGGGTTTGAACCAATGAACAGCATCGACTTACAGTTGTGCATGTCATTGAACGAGTTTGTCATCGCGCCGTAACCCCAAGTGTTTGCAACACCGGCTACTGTGGTTGAGTGACAAATACGCGCTTGGTGGTCAACGTTATTGGTGCCCCAAAGCGACGCCATCTTACGGAATGCGTAAGCTTGCTCGTTACTGTGTTTCGCACTACCTAGGAAGTAAACGGAATCAGGACCAGACTCTTTACGAAGTTCTAGCGCTTTATTACCGATCTCTTCAATCGCTTGTTCCCAAGAAAGCTTCTTCCACTTACCGCCTTCCAATTTCATTGGGTACTTAAGGCGACGTTCACCGTGGCCGTGCTCACGCAGAGCTGCGCCTTTCGCACAGTGTCCACCAGCGTTGAATGGGTGATCGAATGCAGGCTCTTGACCCGTCCAAACACCGTTTTGAACTTCAGCGTAAATACCACAACCCACAGAACAGTGAGAACAGATAGTGCGTTTCACTTCTGTTTTCGCTTCAGGGTCGACTGACTTAGCTTGCGCCTTTTTCATCATACCCGGAGCGAATAGACCAGCGCCTACTACCGCACCACCAGCCGCTAGAGAGGTGTTTTTCATGAAGGCACGTCGAGACACACCCAGTTGATTGGTTTCTTTGCTCACACTATCGGAGCGTTTGACAAGTTTCATCCGTTATCTCCTAAAGCGTGTCGTAGTAATCGCGAATGTGTTGCGTTTCACGATAGCCCGTCTTCTTCATGTCTTCTTTCGGCATTTCAACCGTTTCTGAAGCAGTTGCCACCTTCGTTGTTCCAGCGACAACAGCACCCGCTACGGTTGCAGTTGTTAAGCCTTTGAGTAAGTCCCTACGGCTCGTGTTTATTTCTTTATTATCTTTCATCATTGCTTCCTTACCTTGCGGTAGATCTTTTTGGAGGCTTAATGCCCCTCTATCGATATAATCGCGTACTGCTCGATTACTCGTAATCAGTGACGTTTTTCACATCAATCTTTAATTTATGTTTACTGCTTTTTGTATTAACGCTAAAACGCACTTGCTCTAACGTTAGGAATGCTTCACACAGCTGAGCTGCCGATTTGTAGAAGTTCGCACTTTCTGCACTTTCAAGCTGACGCGTAAAAGAGTTGAACCAAGGGCCAAGATGTTTATTGAAAACGGCTTGTTGAAGCGCTTCTTCTTCACCGGTTAGCATTGCCATTACTTCACACAATGCAGCTATATGATCTTCTGGCTCTTTCACTTGATCATCACGTTCAATGCCTAAAAGCTCTAAATCATGACGAATCTCTGCTAATGGTTTTTCCATCATGGCGCCAGTTCTATGCCAAGAACCAAATGGAACAATCTCTCCACGGCCAATGCCAATGAACAGATCTTGATATTCGTCTTCTAACGCTTCACGATTTGATTCTGTTGCCGCTTGTTGAATGGCAATCCAAGCTTTTTGCATTGCACTCTCAGACGCTTCAATGTCTAACGTCTTTAGGAAATCAATGACCTCTTCAGAAGGTGCGCTACGGAACAATGCAGAAAGAACCAAATAGATTTCAGTTCTTAGTGTCTGTTCTTGCTTTAATTCTTTTGCGAGCTCAGGCTCTTGTGCCTGATCCAAATTAGTATCCAATGCCAACTCCTAGTATTTCAATTGATTCAATGGGTCTTGAGCCATTGAGTCGAACATGTCCACTACACGACAGTCTTCACACATCGCAATACGATTAATCGCAGTTTCATCTGAAAAATGAGAGTGACCGCGTAACTTGTTCTGTAACATGTCAATCATAGACTGTGGAGCGAATGGCTTATGGCAACGTAAACATTCCGCCGCTTTCTCTTCATGAATCACAACCGCTTGTTGACGTTCTTCTTTCACCCAATTCATACGAGGTGTCAGAGTGAGAACATTCTCAGGACATGCCTTTTCACACAGACCACATTGAATACAGTCTTGTTCTACAAACTTAAGTGATGGAGAAGCACCGTCGGTATGAAGAGCTCGTGTAGGACAAACCGCAACACAACTCATGCATAACGTACAATCTTTGCTTTCACACGAAACCGTGCCGTATGGTGCATTCGAAGGAAGTTCAACGATATTCTCGACAGGAATGCGAGATGAAGACATAGCATCGAGTGCAGTGAATAGACGTTGACGTTTGTTGCCTTGAAGATCGCCAAGTGCAAGGTCGAAAGAATCAACGCACAGTGTTGGAGGCCCTTCACGGAGAGATTCTAAATACAGGATATCGATGGTTTCTTTTGGAACACCGATTTGGTCTAGTAGCTCTTGAGCAATCCCTACTTCGTTATTCAGAACACGAATGATCGTCTCTGGCATAAAACGAGAAGCAGCAAACAGAACCTGAGTCGCCCCATTCACTAGCGCTGCAAACCAAGTATCAATACCAATAGAAGGCAGTTCTTCAACCACTATTGGAATCACGTTATCTGGCAGTGCTTTTAGCGCCATTACATTGTAAGTCTCATGACGAGAGCTACAGATAAGTACGATTGGATCCAGACCGCCCGCATGTTCATAGTTAGCTAGCGTACGTTCAATGAACTTTTGAGTATCGTCAGGGTTTGGAAGCGCATAGGTAATCGCTTCTGTAGGACAGCTTGTTGCACAAGTTCCTACGCCTTGACATAGATAAGGGTTAATCTCGATCTTGTGACCTGTTTTGTCTGAGCCTTCACTTGATAGTGCGCCAGCAGGACAAGCGTCAACACAACGTTCACACCCTTTTACGCCACGAGAACTGTGCGCACAAAGGTCAGTGTCTAAACGGAAGAACTTAGGCTTATCAAATGTGCCCATTAGCGTCGGAATCTCTTCCAGTGCTTCGGCCAGTTTTGGATAGCCACGGCCTACTGGGTAATAACCCGGTACAGGCACTTCTTCTGTCATGCAGCTATTCAGACATAGGTCTAGAACAACATCGAAACAATCGTGATTAATCGCGATTTTCGCCAAGTTGCTTGATGTGCCTTTACTCTCAATCACAACTTCAAACGTGCCAAGGAAACCGGATACTTGAACCGAATTCGCGAAGTACAGTTCTGGGTTTTTGCCCTTTTCGCCGTCTGTCGACAATAAGGTTAAGCTCGTCAATTGAGGTAATTGAGCCGCAGCACTTTCAATGATCGCAGTTGGACCAATAACAAGAGTGTTACCGCCGCTTTCGTAGCTAACAGTAGGTGGAATCAGATTTGTTAACTCAACTGTATTTTCAAATGCATACAGTCTTGCTTTAGCGTTATTTGAAGTTGCTTGTTCTAATAATTGTTTAAGCATTGCTCAGTTCCATCTTTGGACATGGATAATCTGTTCAACCTTCATTGTAGTAAGCGATAGAGAACTTGCTGAGTAATCCGTTAACAACTAACCCTTTAGCCAGTGTCCCGCTCGTCAGACTATGAATTCGTCTATCTACAAAAAAGTTGATAATAAACGTTATTTAGCAAATGCCATGCCAATTTAATAAACCTTATATATCAGTAATTTAATCTTTTATAGCGTTTATTGTGCGTATAAAAAAACCGCTTGGGACATTTTGTCGCAAGCGGTTCATTGAGTATTTAGTCAAAATGTACCTATTCTTTGTGTGGTATATTTTGTCCCATCTCTCTCAGGTCAGCTTCGTCTGACATTGTAGCGTTATCATCTGATACTGTGTTTTTATACAGTTCTTTTTCTTGTTCGGTTATTTCGGCACTTTCTGACGTTTCAAGTTCATTATCAGACACATCGAGATCGCTTTCAGAATTTTCTAAAACTTCACCTTCGTCTTTATTATCAATGAGTTGTTCTTCTTCTGGCGCAGTTTCTTCTTCCGTTTTGTCTTTAACCCAATCACGCAAGGTTTCCGCTACCCCTTCAGAAAGAGACTTCAAATTACTGTAATCGTCGTCGTAATCATCTAAACCATCACGAACGTTAAACTCTTCGGATAGAAATAATTTACGCAATGCGGCTTTTTTTACGCTTTCTGATGCTTCTGATACCAATAATTGAGCAACAGACAAGTCTTCAGTGGTTTCTGGTGCGGGATCTTGAACGTCAGCAGCATGAACTTCTTCATTGGTTTCTAAAGCATCACTCTCTAAAGACTGAGGCGCTGCTGCTTCGATTTCAGACGAAAGATCAGCAGGCGAAATCTCAGAAGATGAAGAATCAGAGGAAGTGAGTTCTGTTGCTTCCAGTGTTTGCTCTACTTCCAAAGGTTCGTCGGTCGATTCATCAAGCTTTCTCTGAGACCAGCGGCTGAAAAAGTTAGTTGCCATTAGATCTACCCGCACCTTTACGTTTCTTACGTCTTGCTTCTAGCAACTCACCATGACGGCCGATGAAGGCTTCCATCCAAGCCTGTACGGGCAAAGGAATATCGTAAGACAACACTTGATTGTCACCGTCCATGTATTGCCCTGCAACGGTTTGTGATGCTGTAAGTAACTGAATAACTGGCTTTACACCAGAATCGACATTATCCATCACTAAGAAAAGCTTAGGTTGCTGAGAGCTTAGGTTGAAACGATAGTCTGTACGCTCGTCTTTATGTAATTGGAGTAAACAAACGTCTTGGGCATCGTCTTCTGACGACAGTTCAAACCCCGTCAATTCCCATTGCGTCGTTACCCAGATACCTGTTTTGATCTCTTTCTCTATTCTTCGGACACCTATCGGCCAAGCTGCTTCTGTTTTTTCATATTGTTCTTTGAATTCTTTTATCTCAGACATACTTCACCCAATTGATTTTCTTTGGTCTGAATGTGCTTAGGACATTTTGTACTTAGCTCAATCATATAAGCGCTATAAAGCAATAAACACGCCAATACGGATTAACTGCGAGAGCGTATCTATAGCGTTCGTTATCAAGTTGTCACTATAACGTTAGTCGATACTGGTTATTTCAGACAACTCGACTCGGTGAACTCTCATATTTTGCGCTATTTTAATCGAATGCTTCATGTTTTCCTGAATACCCGTTATTTTGGAATAAGATTTGCTTTAAGCATGAGTTAAAGAATCGATGAACAAGATCGGCGTTAGACCCTCTTGTTAACTTCTTATCTCTTAAAATCGCTATCTCATTAAGTAGGACGTGACTGTGGTAAAACCAAACATAATAAAAACTAGCGAAAACCCACTTCAGACAATCGAAGTTGAAGTGTTTGATGAATATGGTGAGAAGCTAACCAAACAGATCGCTTGTGAACGCCCTCTTACCGTTATGTTGAACTGGAAAGAGATCGTAACCCTGATGACGCTCGGCTCACGCCCTGAATCTTTAGTCTTGGGGTATTTGAAGAACCAAAGCTTCCTTTCTGACCCTGAAGCGGTTGAATCTATCATCATCGATTGGGAAACCAGCTCTGCAGCGGTTATCACCAAAGAAGATACTAGCCAACTTGAGCAAGCGCTTAAGAAGAAGACGGTGACCTCTGGCTGTGGTCAGGGCACCATGTTTGGTAACGTGATGAAGCAGTTGGAAGATTACCAAGTGACTCAGACCACAATTAAGCAATCTGAAATTTACACGGCTTTAGAAGCACTGACTCATTACAACGACACCTACAAGAAAGCTGGCGCGGTACATGGTTGCGCTGTTTGCAAAGACGACAAGGTTCTATCGTTTGTTGAAGATGTTGGCCGACACAATGCCGTTGATACATTGGCTGGTGAGATGTGGCTTAACAAAGAAGACGGTACAGACAAGATTTTCTACACCACAGGTCGCCTTACCTCGGAAATGGTCATCAAAGTAGCGCAGATGGGTATTCCTGTTCTGCTATCACGCTCTGGCGTAACACAAATGGGCTTAGACTTGGCTCAGCAATTTGGTATTACGACCATTGCTCGCGCTAAAGGCCTGCGTTTCCAAGTGTTCACTGGCGCAGAGAAGATTGAATTCGATGTAAAAGGTGAACAAGCTTTATCTGAAAGCTAGGTTCAAAAGCCCTGTTCATGCCTAATTAAAGCTGATTTTAGGCGAACGATATAGCTAAACAACAATGCCGCTCATAACCTTGATGAGCGGCATTTTTTATTTGTTCAAAGTTTATTTCAAGATATGCCTAGTAAGCTATATAGCTTGGAGGTTTCTATCAACGGTGCCCACTGATTTTTGCTTGTAGATAAATAACGGCTCCCTCGACCTTAGTTGTAAACGAATCTTGCTTTAATAACCTTATAAGCTATTAGTTACATATTCATCATTTAAATATTTCAATTAATTACAAAATAAATATGAATATCAACGTCACTGGCTTAAAGGGAATTAACCATGAGTAATCCATCGGAACCTCAGCGTCGTTCGCTGTCTCTTTCAATACGCAGTAAATTTATTCTAATCAACCTCACCCTGTTTGTTTCAGTCTTCATATACGCCATTTACGAACAGTTCAGCTTAGACAAGCTTGAATCCTTGGAACGTGCTGCGACTGAAAACCTCAGGAGTTCAGTTGACTTGCTAACGCTCAGGAGACACGAAAAAGATTTCTTGTCTCGCCACGATCAAAAATACGCAGAACGTTTCGATATAACCGCCGACACATTGAATCAAAGATTGGTGACGTTGAACCAGACTCTCACCTCGCACGAGCTGCACCTGTCTGACCAAATGACACGGATTTCGGACACTCTCCATCAATATCAAAAGCAATTTCACCAAATCGTCGAACAAGTAAATAACATTGAACGTACGACCGAACCTTTAGGCTTTGTCGCTGCGTTAGATGGCAAAAGAACCGCGTTAAAATCAGCGATCGAATCTGAATCGAGTTTGGCTTTAGAGCTTGCGCTGTTAGAGTTGATTGAAAAAGACTTCCACTATCTCGCTCATATTAATGACCAAACACATATGGCGTTAGCGAGTGCTCTTAAAGAGTTTGAACCCTACTCTCAAACGTCGGTTGCGACAGAGCAAGCCTATTCGGATTACAAAGCTGCGGTTGAAACGCTTCTGTTGGCTAACACCAATTTAGGTTTATCGGCAGAACTCGGTCTTAGAGGCGCCTTACGTAGCAACGTCCACAAAACAGAACAAGCTATTGAAACGGTACAAACCGAGATAAGCCAAGCCATCACAGCGGCGAGTACACATACCAAAAATACATTGCATCTATTTGGTGCCGCCATCGTCGCTCTGCTCTCTTTATTATTGGTGTTTATTGGTCGCAACATACTTGCGCGCATCAAAGCGATAAACGTGATGATGGAATCAATCGCCAGTGGAGATGGTGACTTAACCGTTCGCATGAATGCCAAAGGCAATGACGAACTCGCACAACTTGCTCACTCGTTCGATACCTTCATCAATAAACTGCACGGTAACATCAAAGAGCTATCCGGCGTGATGACGGTGTTGACCGATAGTTCGTGTAGCTCTGAAGAAGCGGCAATCAAAAGTATGAGTAATGCTGAGAAGCAGAAGCAACAATCTGAATCAGTAGCTACGGCAGTTAATGAGCTGGTGATGACCAGTAATGAGGTGACGGCAAACATAGAAAATGCGGCGATGAACGCTGAGAAGATCAAAGACAATGCACATCAGGCGTTACAAGAAACCCACGCAACCAATGACAGCATTAATGTGCTGGCAGAGAACATTGCAGAATCTCAAAACCTAATTGTGCAGCTTGAAGATCAGAGTCGCGAAATCAATCAAGTCGTTACTACGATTCAAGGCATTGCGGAACAAACTAACCTACTCGCGCTAAATGCAGCGATAGAAGCTGCGCGTGCTGGTGATCATGGACGCGGGTTTGCAGTCGTGGCCTCTGAAGTCAGAGAGCTTTCGCTAATGACTAACGATTCAACCCATCAAATTGAATCGACCATTCATGGCCTAACGTCTGGAATAGCAAAAACGGTCGCTAAGATGTCGGTAAGCCTAGAACAAACGGGGTTAGTTAAACACCAAACCAAAGATGTGGTAAATGCGATTGAAGGGATACACTTTCAAGTTGGAGAGATGTTCGACTTAAACAGCCAGATTGCCACGGCGTCTGAAGAGCAATCCATGGTTTCAGCGGACATCGATCGGAACATTACCGATATCGCTCATTTAGCCAGTGATACTCATACCGTGGTTTCAGGGTCAGTTCGTTGTAGTGAACAAGTATCGAACGTGAGTGTGAAGCTTGAGAAGATTGTGGCGCAGTTTAAGTATTAATGAGCAGTGTAAGTATTGATGAGTAAAGGTATTTGCGACCAACCACTCGGCGTTTTTTAATACAAAGAGATTGATATAAAAAACTGATATGAAAAACAAAAGGCCTCTATCTTATTCATAAAGATAGAGGCCTTTTTAATCAGGGATACGTACTAACGTTGTACTACGTATTCATGTTTAATGTGTACTAAGCGCGTGCTTTCAAGAACTCAGCGTAAGTACCGCGGAAGTCGTTGATCTTGCCGTCTTTGATTTCAAGAACACGAGTCGCTAGAGAGTCTACGAATACACGGTCGTGAGATACGAAGAACAATGTGCCTTTGTAGTTCTCAAGAGCCAAGTTAAGCGCTTCGATAGATTCCATATCCATGTGGTTTGTTGGTTCATCCATTAGCAGGATGTTTGGTTTGTGCATCATGATCTTGCCAAGAAGCATACGACCTTGCTCACCACCAGAGATAACCTTTACAGATTTCTTGATATCGTCTTGGCCAAACAGCATACGACCTAGGAAGCTACGAACAACTTGCTCGTCTTCGCCTTCTTGACGCCATTGGCTCATCCAGTCAAACAGGTTTAGATCTTCTTCAAAATCATGTGCGTGATCTTGAGCGTAGTAACCGATGTTTGAGTTTTCAGACCACTTATATTCACCAGTACGCGCTTCTAGAGCACCCGCTAGTGTGTTAAGTAGTGTTGTTTTACCCACACCGTTCTCGCCGATGATAGCAACACGCTCACCAACTTCGAAAATCGCATCGAACTTGTTGTATAGGTCTTCTTCAAAACCTTGAGATAGGTTTTCAACCACAAGCGCGTTACGGAATAGCTCTTTAGACTGTTCGAAACGGATGAATGGGTTTTGACGGCTAGACGCTTTTACTTCATCTAGTTGAATCTTGTCGATCTGTTTAGCACGAGATGTCGCTTGTTTCGCTTTAGATGCGTTAGCAGAGAAACGAGAAACGAACGTTTGAAGTTCAGCAATTTGTGCTTTCTTCTTCGCGTTATCAGAAAGTAGACGTTCGCGAGCTTGTGTCGCTGCTGTCATGTACTCATCGTAGTTACCAGGGAACAGACGAAGTGCGCCGTAATCAAGGTCAGCCATATGTGTACAAACTGAGTTTAGGAAGTGACGGTCATGCGAAATGATGATCATTGTGCAGTTACGTTGGTTTAGCGTATCTTCCAACCACTTGATGGTGTCCATGTCCAGGTTGTTCGTTGGTTCGTCAAGAAGCATGATATGCGGGTCTGCAAACAGTACTTGAGACAATAGAACACGAAGTTTCCAACCCGGTGCTACTTCGCTCATTAGACCGAAGTGCAGTGATTCTTCAATACCTACAGCAAGAAGAAGCTCACCTGCTTTCGCTTCTGCCATGTAACCGTCCATTTCAGCGAACTGAACTTCAAGATCAGCCACTTTCATGCCGTCTTCTTCGCTCATTTCAGGCAAAGAGTAAATGCGGTCACGCTCTTGCTTGATCGCCCAAAGCTCTTTGTGACCCATGATAACCGTGTCGATTACCGTGAATTCTTCATAAGCAAACTGGTCTTGGTTTAGCTTAGCAACGCGCTCATTTGGATCGTAGCTTACGTTACCAGCACTTGGCTCAAGTTCACCAGAAAGGATCTTCATGAACGTCGATTTACCACAGCCATTCGCGCCGATTAAACCGTAGCGGTTGCCTTCGCCGAACTTAACTGAAATATTTTCGAAAAGTGGCTTAGCGCCGAATTGTTGGGTGATATTTGCTGTGGAGATCAATGCCGTTACCTTTTTAATGTGAAAAACGCCGCAACGTTACTTCTTCGGGGCTTTAACTGCAAGTCTTGATTGCAATTACTCGCCATTAAGTGAGTGATAACCTAGCCAAATCATAGTTTGAGCTGACTCACATTTTTGATTTTCTATTTGTCGTTAAAAAACCATCTACTTTCAGGAAAAACAAAATATCGAACAGCACCCCATAATGGGCGGTATATAACGTCCCAAATCATGCCAACCATTGAATATATCGTATACTGATTGGTCACAGTAAAGCTAACCCGATAAAAGCAACAACAGACATAGGCAAGACTAGCCTAATCTCTGACAATTTCATGACAAAATCAGCCAAAACGGGAATAAAGTACTCGCCCCTGATACGGGGTTGGATTTCACAAAGTAAGATTAACTAACTATAGTAATCCTAACCTCATAATTCTAAGAGACTTTTATGCGTTCACTTTCGCGCTTCTTAATCTTCACTTTGGCCATTCTCTCTTGGCCGAGTCATGCCAACTTGGAATATGACTTACAATCTCAGCCTCAGGTCTCTAATACTGCTGTAGATCTGGATAAGCGTATTGATTCCCTACCGGATCCCCTCTTTATGGAGCAGTCGGACAGACGCCAAGTCAACATTTTACTTGCTGAAGTTCTGCGAGTTCAAAAGCTGGAAATCAAAACCTTCGAGCAACAGGTAAAAGCTTATAGAGATAACAACGACGCCGATCAATGGTTTTCCGTGCAAACGAGCTACGTAACATTGAATAGCTTGAACGTAAGTAAACAGCATCTTTTAGAGCAGACAAACTCCGCGAATAAAGAGCGCTTAACCGGTTTTGGCCCATACGGCGTGACTCAATTTAAACAAGAGTGGGAATTAACCAAGCTCAATATTGAGTATCTTGTTTACTTCCAAATTCGTAGCTTTAAAGCACTAATTAAAGACATTTTTATTTCTCCAGTGCCTGTCATTTGGGCTTCTCTAAAGGTGCTGTTCATTTACTTCGGTTTAGTATGGTGGCTTGCCAACAGCACTCGCTTGATTGAGTTGTTTCGAGTTAACTTTCTCGAAGCGAAAACGAAGCCTCCTTTTCTGGTTCGTGTGATTTGGTATATCAGCCGCGCTGAGCGTGCGATTGCTTGGTTAATCGCTATCACACTTTCTTTGAGAGTGCTTTCTAGCATCCCTAGCCTGCAGCACCTGATTTTCCTAGAAATATTCACGTGGTGGATTCTAGGTGGCTCGATTGCTATCAGCTTTATTCTTGAATTTGCGTATCGCTTGGGTCGCACATCAAATCAAGAAGTCATCGCGCTGAGACTATCGACTATTCGTCGCTATGTTTGGAGTATTATTGTTGCAGGTCTGACTTTGCAGATATCGAGCATCACACTGGGTAAAGGCACCATTTACAGCTGGATCTACAGTGCGCTGTTTTTCTGGTTCGTGCTGGTCACGATATCGGTACTGAGATTATGGAGAGCGAAAGTCTTCGATACGCTGCAACACATATCTGATCGTCCGGTGTGGGTTAACTGGGCGGTAAACCGTAAGGAAACCTTCTTACTTAATATACTGGCGACGGCAATTGGAATCGTGTGGTTGAGTGTTTACAACTTCCAACATCGAATCATGGCATTGCTTTCTAGTTACACGTTGTTTAGTCAAGCATTAGCCTATCTCTTTCGAATCGAAGTGGCTAAGCAGTCTGATCTTGATAAAAACCAACAAAACTTGGTTCGAATCAAAGGAGACAAAACCTATGAGTACATTCTGCCGGGTAATATCGATAGCACCTTAATTGATTACGCAGGCGATGAGGTTAAGCAACTCTCTCGTTACTTGATGTCGGACAGCCCTGCTATTTGTATTGTTTCAGGTGAACGTGGTGTGGGCGCGACAACACTGCTCTATACCTTGCTGCATAAAGTCTCCAACGCAGAGCCTGTTTACGTAAGTTGCCCTTACGCGGGTTACCAAGAGCTCTTAGCGCATCTAGCCGTGAGCATCGGCTTGGAAGAAGAAGCGACTGAGATTCAGATCTTGGCGCACCTTCGTAAAAGCAAGACCACGTACTTGATTGCGATCGACAATGCACAGCGATTGGTTAAACCAATGGTTGGCGGCCTGTCTGATTTGATCCGTTTAACCAACCTACTGCGTCGCTCTAAAAAGAACCACCGTATCGTGATTTCGATTGCTAAGTCGAGCTGGCGATTTGTTGATAGAGCGCGTGGTGAGCGTCTGCTGTTTGACTTGGTGTGTTTCCTACCTCGTTGGACAGAGAAACAAGTCGGTGAGCTTCTAAATAGCCGTATCAATACGGAACTTGAAAAGCCGTTATCGTTTGATGGTTTAGTTGTCCCTAAACAGTGGGACCAAGATGACATGAGTGAAGAAGAACGCGCACGCCAAGGCTTCTATCGAATCTTGTGGCACTACTCTGATGGCAACCCTACCGTTGCGCTGCGATTCTTTAGGCTCTCTTTGAACCGAAATAAAGAGACAGATCAAGCCGTGGTGCGTTTGTTCCATGTTCCTGAAGCACAGGAACTCGAGAATATGCCAAAACCTATGCTGGCTGTACTTCGCTCTATCGTGCAATTGGAAATAGCTTCTCCGGAGGTGTTGTCTGAATGTACTCAACTGAGCATTGCAGAGATAACCGGGATTCTACGTTATTTTGAAAGCCGTGGTTATATTGGTTGGCATGAAGAAAAGGCTCGAATTTCTGAGCACTGGTTCCGCCACATTACAAACGTTCTCGACCGTCAACATCTACTGGTGAAGTAAAATGAAGAAGTTATTTATCCTACTATTTGTTGGCTTGGCAAGTGCTGTCAGTTTCCCGACCTTTGCGACGGAAGAGTTAGCTAACGTAGAAAACATCTCAAAGATTGCGAGTTTGGTGCGTTGGAGCGGTGTGTTCTTCTCCATGATCGTTATTGCCGCAATGTGGTTGTTACTTAAGTTCATCAATTCGTTGGTGTCCAGTTTTGGTAGTCAGTTCGTGCAATATCGAATGCTGCTACAGAAACTGCAGTCATTTACTCAGTTCTTTATTTACGTGAGCACCGGCCTTATTGTGTTCATGATGAGTTTTCGAATCAACGATCAAATACTGGCTTTGATTGGTGGTACCCTCGCCGTGTCGGTCGGCTTTGCGCTTAAAGACTTGGCTGCGTCATTCATTGCTGGTATCACGGTGATGATTGATAGACCTTTTCAAGTTGGTGACCGCGTCACGTTCGAAGGTAACTATGGCGACATCATTACCATTGGTTTGCGTTCTGTTCGAATGAGAACCCTGAACGACGACATTATCACGATCCCGAACAACAAGTTCTTAAACGAAGTAACGACCAGTGGTAACTATGGCGCGCTGGATATGCAGGTGGTGATTCCATTTTATGTCGGTATGAATGAAGACATCACCCTAGCCCGTGACTTGATTCAAGAAGCGGCGTCTTCAAGTCGTTACATCCACTTGCCGAAGCCTGTTACGGTTCTAGTCAAACAGACGATTACGGATAATTACTTGGCGATACAGTTAACTTGTAAGGCCTATGTGGTCGACACGGCGTATGAGAAGCTGTTTGAAACCGATATTACCTTGCGTGTGATGAAAGAGTTTAGAAAACACAATATCAACCCTCCGAAGATTTCAGTGACTGCACATTAACAAGATTGGCTTAACGCGCTTCTTTTTCTTAACGCTCTTCTTTTGTTGAGCAAGTTAACAATCCAGTCATCTACAAACAAAAACACCTCCGAACTTGTCTCAAGTGCGGAGGTGTTTTTTTATGAGGTTTTCGCTTAGACCTTAAAGTACTTTAACTGATCAGTAAGGTGTTCTGTAGTGTTGGCCATTTTCTGGCTATCCTCAGCTAACGACTGTGAAGCTTGCAATACTTCGTTAGCCGCCAGATGAATCCCAGTGACACTTTCACTCATTTCGGTTGCTACCGTGCTTTGTTGCTCCGAGGCGGCGGCGATCTGCGCGACCATGTCGTTAGCGTTGTGAAGCTCATTCACAATCACATCGAGTTGTTGGCGAGTTTCGTTAGACGCGACAACACTGTGATCGACTTTCTCATTGCTGCTTTGCATTGCTTTAAAGGTACGCTCGGCTTGCTGAGTCAGTTTTTCAATCGTCGATTGAACTTCATTGGTTGAGTTTTGAGTGCGGCTTGCGAGGTTACGTACTTCATCTGCGACTACCGCGAACCCTCTTCCTTGCTCACCTGCTCGGGCTGCTTCTATTGCCGCATTAAGCGCTAACAAGTTCGTTTGCTCAGATACATCACGTATCACGCTCACCACTTGGCTTATCTCTGTGACACCAGATTGTAAGTCTCTGACGAGATCATTCGCGGTCGAAATGTTTTCTGAAACCTGAGATATGGTTTTAGACGTTACTTGCATGTTCTGGTCGTTCTGGTTTGCGTGCTCGACAACCTTATTGGTGCTTGCGGCAGTATTTTCAGCATTAACAGCGACATCAGAAATGGTGGCACTCATTTCTGTCATTGCCGTCGATAGCAACTCAAGCTGTGCATGTTGTGAGTTAACACTGGTCGCAGCCTCTTCACTGGCTTGTGCAATGTGACTCGCCATGTTGCTGGATAAACCTGCTGATTCATTCGCTGTACGAAGCGTGCTTTGTAACTTGTTGAGCATGGTATCAATTTGATTACTCATATCGCCCAGTTCATCTTTACGTGTCATGTTCATGCGTACACGAAGATCCCCATCGGCAATCTTATGGGTGTTGTCGATAAGCTTGTTAAGTGGCACAAGGATATTGTTAGAAATCGCGTAGCCCATAGCAAACAACAGGCCTGATAATACAACCGCGACCAGTCCTTCTTTGAGCGCTAGTGCATAGAAAGCGTCTTGAATATCCGCAACTAAGATTCCCGAGCCAACAATCCAATTCCACTCAGGGAATAGCTGTACATATGAGATCTTGTCTTTGAGTTCACCTTGCGGGCTCATCCATTGATAATCAAGAAACCCTTTCTCCTCAGGGGTACGTGAAATGGTGACCATCTCACGCCAGTGGTGTTTACCTGCACCATCTTTAAAGTTACCTGCGTTCTTGCCATTGAGTTCAGGTTTTAATGGATGGATAACAACGTTGAGTTGTTGGTTTAAGATCCAGAAATAATTGGTGGTGTCGTAACGAAGCGTTTCAATTGCTTGCAGCGCTTGTTTCTTTGCTACTTCTTCACCGAGCACGTTACGTTGGCTGTAATAGTAACTCGCTAAGCTGACCGCGGTTTCGACTTGAGCACTGAGTTTATCTTGGCGCTCTTGCATTGAGCTTTCACGTTGTTGCATTAGGTTGAAAGATGACGCCATTACCAATAGAACAACCGATAAAATGACGATGGAGATAAGTTTTGATTTAATAGATAGATTACTTAATTTCATAGCTGACTGACTTTATTATATTTTTTGATTATGAATTTGGGGTCAATGTATCAAAAATCCGTACAGTTCAGATGATATGCATCAAGATCAAAAGATATACACTGTGTTACATATTCAAAAAGAGGTGCTCGTCAAACAGTCAGAGGTTGAGATTTAGTTGGCGATAGTTTAGTAGTGCAGGATTTTCGTGCTTGGGCTGAAACGTTCATGTAACAGCCCAAGCGCAGTAGAAATATTATCAGGTGATAATATGGTTGGATTCGATTCGAGCTTAAAGCTAAAAAAATTATAGGTTTGAGACCAATAACTGTGGTGTCGCTTTTTGCTGAAGGTAGATACTAAAGCGGCTTCCCTTGCCTACCTCAGATTCAACTCGGATCTCGCCACCCGTTTGGCTCAAGATACTTTGAGATACTGATAAGCCTAAGCCTGTACCGTCACGTTTGGTGGTGTAGAAAGGTGAAAAGATGCGTTTCAATTGTTCTTCTTTGATACCACACCCTTCATCTTGAACATGAACGATTGCACCATGAGACACGCCATTCTCCACCCAGTCTTCACTTGAGATAGTCAATGTGCCCTGTCCGTCCATGGCATGAATCGCGTTCATCTGTAGGTTAACCAAAATCTGCAAAAGTTGGTTTCGGTTAACTTCCACAGACGTTTTAGCATGCAGTTGTGATACGTAGACAATGCCTTTCTTTTTCGCGCCTGTTTTTACGAGCGTAATACTCTCATCCACTATTGGATTGATATGTTGCCACGTAATTTCGTCTTGTACGCCACCATGACGGCTATATTGAAGCAGGCTTCGCGTGATATTTCGGATTCGGTCAATCTGTTCCATGATCGCGTGGACTTCTTCGTCTACACGAGCGACTTCGTCACCGAGTTCAAACTTCATCAATTCGACATTGCCAAGAATCACCGCCGTCGGGTTATTAATCTCATGGGCAATACCCGCGGTTAATTCACCTAACGCGGCTAGTTTTTCATTGACCACCAGCTTGTCTCGAGCTTGGTTTAATAGTTTGATATGCAGTTCGAGTTCTTCGGTTTTCTCTTTCAAGCTAGCAGTACGAGAATGAACCTTACATTCGAGTTCTGAAGCGGCTTGTTGGATCTCTTGATTACGTTCGTGCAGCAAATCCAACATCTTATCGAATTGTTTAGCGAGCAAAGTCAGCTCGTGTTGATCGTTCAAACCAAGAGTGCCAATTCGCTTGTCTTGCCCCATCTGCACTAGCTTGACGACTTTATGGATGCGTTCAATAGGATTAAAAAGATCACGCGCACCACGGTGAACGATCAAACCAGAAGCCAGTAACAACAACACAATCGTAATGCTGATTTCACCAAGGTTAGTCAAGTATGTTTCCACTAATGGCCAAATCAGATAACCGGTATAAAGCATGCCGATGACGTTATCGAATTGGTCATGAATCGGTTGATACGCGGTGATGTACCAAGCGTCGTAAACATACGCTCTATCTAGCCACTCTTTGCCTTCATTCAATACTTTAGAATGAACCTCGTGAGAAACACGAGTACCAATTGCGCGCCCTGCACTTTCTTCGCTGCTCAACGGTACATTAGTGCTGACACGTAGGTCATCAAGGAACACAGTGACGGTACCAATGCGGCGATTAAAGCCCTCGCGTTGCGGATAAATGAGATTGCTGATCTGATCAACCAACTGTGTGCTGTTATTAAGGAGGATCCCGCCGTCAAGAAAACCAATCACGTGATCATTCTTGTCACGAATCGACACAACGGTGCGGCTAACTAACCCCCGAGTTTCAACATTTTGACTATTGAGCATTGGGACTTCGGCTTGCCTGGCAAGGTTTTGGTCTAAATCGTTGAGTTCGTTTTGGCTCAATACACTAAAGAACGATTCTTTGTGTGTCAGGTTGAGGTATTCAAGCTTTTTCTCCATGCTCTCGACGCTGCGCCAGCGTAGAAAATCGAGTTCATAGCGAGATTTGTTTTCAGAAACCCAACGTGTGAGCTCTTCTTTCGAAATATCGCTCGTGAGTTTGATTCGGAAGTTGTAAGACTCAGCAAATGCTTGAACGTTATAGGCCTGTTGGTTCTGAATTAGATGGATACTGTTGTCGGCAACATCCAAACGCTCATCGACATCAATCAGAGCCCCCTGCCACGTGTAATGTACTGACCAATACAGTGTTATAGCGACAAGCGCACATAAGGTAAGAATGATGGGAGCGGATGTTAGAAATAGCAGGCGATAACGCACCATGGTTTTGAACCGGAACGCCCACTTTGTCCACCAATGACGTCTAATCGGCATATTCAGAGCCTTCTGTGTTCCATTCTTTGTACTTACGCTCTAGTGTTTTACGCGCCACACCGAGATCTCTCGCTGCTGCAGATTTATTGCCATCATGAAAACTCACCAGTTGTTCTATGTGAGATTTCTCGACTTCTTTGAGTGTCCAAGTGTTCGGGTAACCCTCAGCTGCGTCTACATTATTCAAGTTTGGTATTTCCGCCCCATGTGACACCGTCACTGAAATGCTGGTTGGGGCTGGATCACCATTCACTTCTCGCCAATAGTGTGCTGGTGGCTTGTCTAAAAGAATGCATCTTTCGACTAAGTTCTTAAGTTCGCGGATATTGCCCGGCCATTCGTATTCATTCATTGCCAAGATATCTTCATGTGCCCAGTTTGGAACCGGCATACCCAGTTCACTAGATAAAAGACGAGTGAAGTATGGAACAAGCTCTATCAGATCAGACGGTCGTTCTCTCAATGGCACAACATCAATCTTAAGTACATTGAGTCGGTAGAACAGATCGCGACGGAAGTGGCCTTTATCGACCTCTTCTTGAAGGTTTCGGTTTGTTGCTGCGACGACACGTACATCGACAGCGATCTCTTTCTCACTGCCAACTGGACGAATAGTACGTTGCTCTAACACACGTAACAGCGCTGCTTGCATTGGCAGTGGCATTTCACCGATCTCATCAAGGAACAAGGTGCCACCACTTGCGACTCTGAATAGACCTTCACGGTTTTTCTTCGCGCCGGTAAATGCGCCAGAGGTATGCCCGAATAGCTCACTTTCCAGAAGTTCAGGTGCAATTGCACCACAGTTAATTGGCACAAATGGGCCACTACGCTTGCTGGCTTCATGTACACCACGAGCAACTAACTCTTTACCCGTACCTGACTCACCTTCTATAAGAACGGATGCTCTTGACGGTGCAAATTGACTGATCAGCAATTTAAGCTGTTTAGTTTTGTCTGAATTGCCGATCAATTCGGTCTTGATATGACGGCTAACATCACGCTTCAACGCATACTGCATTCTTTGGTCAAGGCGCTTGTCCATACAACGCAGAACCGCTTGTATCATTTGTTCGAGGTTGAATGGCTTAAGAATAAAATCTGAAGCACCAAGCTTAAGCGCAGATATCGTCATCTCTAAATCAGCATAACCTGTCATGAAAATCACATCGGCACGTTTGTCGTTGTCGTTAAACGCCTCTTCCCACTCAATACCAGACCGACCTGGCAGGTTGATATCAAGAACAATGAGATCAAAATGCTCGCTCGAACGCAGTATTTCAGCTTCTTCAACCGACCCTGCGCTCGACACCTTGCCAAAGAACTTACCCAGTGCTTTCTTTAAAATAGCCTGCATACCCATTTCATCATCCACAACCAAGACGGAAAACGCTTGATATTGAGTCAATGTGTTCGGGTTGAGGTTGGGTGCAGATGAACTAGGTAAAGACATAATGATTAGCCGGTGGGGAAAGTTGGGACAGAGTGTACCAATTAACCTTTTGTGCAACAGGGACAATGTGCGACATTTTGTCCTAGCTCATGTTTTGATTCATTTTAGAGGGCTAAATGACGCAGTTTTGTCCGAAATAACAGCAATTTAATGAGATCTGATGCATGATTTATTGGCATTAAGATTGCTTATAAGGTGTAGATTTCTAATTACAACAATTAGCGTCTTATGCACATGCCCTTTTTTGAGCCCTTTAAAACTGAAGGCATGTCATTCATTTATAACAGAATGGACATAATAATAATGAAAGCAATTCCCCTAACTATTGCAGCTCTATCTATCGTCAGTTACACGGCTAGCAGCGCGGAAGACACCACCCATATCAAATTGGCGACAACCACAAGTACCTACCACTCAGGTCTACTTGACTACTTATTACCTGAGTTCGAAAAAGATTCTGGTATCAAAGTTGATGTTTTAGCTGCGGGTACAGGTAAATCACTTCGCATGGGTGAGAATGGCGATGTAGACCTAGTGATGACTCACGCACCAAAGGCTGAAGCGAATTTCGTTGAACAAGGTTACGGGGTTCTACCTCGCAAGCTGATGTACAACGACTTTGTCATCGTTGGTCCTCAAAGCGATCCAGCGAAGATTGAATCTCAAAAAGCAGTGACTGATGTGTTCAAAGCAATCGCGAACAATAACGTGACCTTCGTTTCTCGTGGTGACGACTCTGGTACTCATAAGAAAGAGATGGGTATTTGGGCACAAACTAAAATGGAACCAAACTTCGGTGGTTATCGCAGTGTGGGTCAAGGCATGGGCCCTACTCTGAACATGGCGTCAGAGATGCAAGGCTACACCATGACAGACCGTGGTACTTGGTTGGCTTACCAAAACAAATTGGATCTTAAAATCCTTTTCCAAGGTGACAAGAACCTGTTTAACCCTTACCAAGTGATTCTTGTTAACCCAGAACGCTACCCGAGCATCAACTACCAAGCTGCGAAAGTATTCAGTGACTGGCTGGTTAACCCTAAAGGTCAGAAACTGATTAACGACTTTAAACTGCACGGCAAACAGCTGTTTGTTGCGAGCGCAGAATAGTTTGTTGCAAGCTTAGAATCGTTGATTGTAAGCAATGAGTCGTTGCTTGTAAGTAAAGCGTAGCGTTGAAGGTGTAGTCAAAACCAACAAGCACTACACTTAGCTAAACAGTTAACGAAACACTCTTAAAACAATAGCTGGCCAATTCAAGCTCAAATAGTTTGTGTCAGCTATGATTAACATCAGTCATTACCGATAAAGACCTATTATCGATTCACACGAGATACTTCATGACCCTATGGCAAACAACGATTGATGCAATGAACCTACTAGTGAGTTTTGACCACGAATTGTGGAAAATCGTCGCGGTATCCTTCAGCGTATCTTTGTCCGCCATCTCATTAGTGATTGTTCCTGCAATCCTTATGGCTTTTTTATTGGCTTATACCGAGTTCCCAGGGAAGTGGGCATTGTTATCGGTGATCAACACCCTGCAAGCTATCCCAACCGTGGTTATCGGTTTGTTGATGTACATGATGCTCTCTCGTTCTGGCCCACTCGGTGATTGGGAATTACTGTTCACCCAAAAGGCGATGATTCTAGGTCAGATGCTGATCTGTTTTCCAATCCTAGTCGCGATGATGCACGGCGCTCTCCAAGCCAGTGACCGCCGAGCGGTTGAAACGGCGCGCACGCTTGGCGTATCAACCACACGTGTGGCATGTACCTTAATTTGGGAAACGCGCTTCCCTCTTCTAGCTGCAACTATCGCTGCCTTCTCTCGTATCGTCACTGAGGTTGGCTGTTCAATGATGGTTGGTGGCAACATTATGGGGATGACAAGAAACATCCCAACAGCTATCGCTATGGAAAGCCACAAAGGCGCATTCGCTCAAGGCGTCGCCCTCGGTATGGTGTTATTAGCATTGGCATTAGCCCTTAACTTTTTCCTTTCCAGTGTGAGAGGAAAAGGCTATTTAAGAACTTAGGAACGCTGTCATGAGTATAAAAATAACAACGCAGCAAATCTCAATGCGCTACAAAGAGCGCGTTTTGTTCCATATCCCTGAATTGTCGATCGGCCCCAACGATGCCATTTATCTCAAAGGAGATAATGGTGTGGGTAAAACGACCCTACTTAAAATATTGTCTGGATTGATTCAGCCAAGCTCTGGCCGCATTCAGTCTCCGACACAAAGCTGGCAGCAGATCTTATTCCCTAGGCTCAAGTTCAAAGACATTATCTACCTGCATCAAACCCCCTATCTTTTTGATGGTTCGGTGTACCAAAATGTCGCTTATGGCATTCGCTTTAACAAAGAGAGCCAAAAAGATAAGCGAGCTCAAATAATTAATGCGCTGAGAATGGTAGGTTTAGAAACCTTGGCAGATGAACACATTTCTGTGTTGTCTGGTGGTGAGCGTCAACGCGTTGCAATGGCACGAGCCTGGATTCTTAAGCCGTCAATCTTGCTTATGGATGAACCAAGTGCCTCTTTAGACAAAGAATCTATTGAAAGATTGGTGATAATGGCCGAAGATCTTCTTCAAAGAGGCGCGAGTTTAGTCATCACTAGTCACCAAACTAACGCGTTAACCGACTTATGTAAGAAGCAATGGTGGATCAAAGACAATACTTTGACCGAATCGCCGCTTCTGCAAGTTATTCAGAAAGATAAAGCACAAGAGAATATTTATGCTGCTTCCAACGCAAACTAGTTGGGTTATTTTGGCTGGCGGACAGGCCAGCCGCATGGGCGGAAAAGATAAAGGACTTGTTGAGCTCAACGGTTCTCCGCTTATTCAATACGTTATAAACAAGCTGTCACAGCAAGATGTCAGCATCACCATCAATGCCAACCGTAACTTAGACAGTTACCAAGCATTTGCTCCGGTTGTTTCCGATTCCTTCCCTGACTATCCAGGTCCATTGGGCGGCATTCATGCTGGCCTTAAAAACGCGAGTACAGACTGGGTCGGCTTTGTCCCTTGCGACAGCCCACAAATCAGTGACGACCTTGTTGAGCGTTTTTGTTCTGCAGTTAAAGAAGACAGCGACATTCTTGTCGCGCATGATGGCGAATTTAAGCAACCTGTATTCACCCTATTCCACAAACGTGTTCTGCCAAAGCTAGAAGCGTTTTTGGAGCGTGGTGATCGTAAAATCATCTTGCTATACAAAGAATGTGTCACGGAATATGTCGATTTTAGCGATTCTCCTAACTGCTTTGTTAATCTGAACACGCCAGAAGAACTCACCCAATTCGGAACGCTTCAATAATGAAAGATTCAAAACAACGCCCTAACCTTCCTCTATTGGGCTTTGCTGCTTATAGCGGTACAGGCAAAACAACGGTACTTGAAGCGTTACTGCCTCTGCTGACTAATGCGGGTTTAAAAGTGGGTGTTCTTAAACATGCTCACCACGATTTTGATGTCGATAAGCCAGGTAAAGACAGTTACCGCTTACGTAAAGCGGGCGCGAATCAAATGTTGATCGCTTCTCGTAACCGTCACGTGATGATGACAGAAACGCCAGAAGCCGAAGCTGATTTTGATTACCTTCTGACACGTTTCGATACCAACACGCTGGACTTGATTCTGGTTGAAGGCTGCAAGAACATTGCTTTCCCTAAAATTGAATTGCACAGAGATGAAGTCGGTAAACCTTGGTTATACCCGAACGATGACAACATTATTGCCATTGCTGCAGACAGCCAAGTAGAATCTGAACTGCCACAAATGGCGATCAGTGACTTAGAAGCGATTCGTGATTTCATTATTGAATATGCTCAATCATTCGACCCTTCTTCGCAAACAAGCAAAGCAGCGTCGTGTTCGTCTTCAAAAGACAACACGCCCGCAGTGTGTTGTGATTCGTTCTCTCCTGCTGGTTTAACCGTTACTCAAGGCCAACAAAAGATTGTTGATAGCATTGACGCGCTTGATCTCACAGAGAGTGTTGAACTACTGCAGGGCTACGGTCGAGTGTTGGCTGAAGATGTGATCTCGCCAATCAATGTACCTCAAAACACCAACTCAGCAATGGACGGCTACGCAATTCGTAGTGAAGATTTAGAACTGGATAGTTACCAACTGGTTGCTGAAGTCATGGCTGGCCACAGCTACGACAAAACCGTTCAACAAGGTGAAGCCGTTAAGATCATGACGGGTGCACCAATGCCAGAAGGCGTTGATGTTGTTGTGATGCGCGAACAAGCCGCTCAAGAAGGCGACACAGTTAGCTTCCCAGGTGCGAAAATCTCGGTTGGACAAAATGTCCGTATGGCGGGTGAAGATTTAGAAATCGGCCAACCTGTCTTTACACGTGGCACACGCATCGAAGCGCCAGAAATGGGCATGATGGCGTCGTTAGGTTTTGGCAACTGCCCTGTTCTGCGTAAAGTGAAAGTGGGTGTGTTCTCTACGGGTGACGAAGTTCAAGCTCCGGGCAGCGAGCAAAAACCAAACTCTATCTACGACTCGAACCGTTTTACTATCATCGGCATGCTTCAAAAGCTCGGCTGTGACATCGTTGATTACGGCATCATTGAAGATGATGAACAGAAGATGATGGATATTCTGCATTCAGCGTCGCTTGAAACCGATATGGTTCTGACTTCTGGTGGCGTGTCTGTCGGTGATGCGGATTACATCAAGCTTGCGTTAGATAAGCTGGGTGAAATCAACTTCTGGCGTATCAATATGCGTCCGGGTCGCCCTCTTGCTTACGGCAAAATTGAAGACAAACCTTTCTTCGGCTTGCCTGGCAACCCAGTAGCCGTGATGGTGTCATTCATTAACTTTGTAGAACCCGCGATCCGCAAGCTACAAGGTCAAACGAACTGGACACCAGTTAAAGCGAACGCGGTAGCGACCGAACAGTTGCGTTCACGCCAAGGTCGTACCGAGTTCAGCCGTGGTGTGTTCTCAATGAACGAATCAGGCGTACTTGAAGTGAAAACAACCGGTAAGCAAGGTTCAGGTATTTTACGTTCAATGAGCGAAGCGAACTGCTTAATCGAAATCTCGCCAGCGGTTGATACGGTGAAAGTTGGCGAGACAGTGACGATCATTCCGCTACAAGGTCGCGTTTGATTCAAAGCTCAAACACCTAAATTGACTTGGCCGCTTTTTAATTGACTTAGAAGCTCTTTGCCAAAACATAGATGAAGCCCCTTCTATCGAGCTTTCGATGTTAAGGGGCTTTCTTTTCTGTTCGTTTTGTAAAAGACAACCTGTTCGTTCCTTAAAAGACGAAAAGCTTAAATAGCGATAAGCCTGAAGAACGATAATCTTAAGATTTTTTATCATAACCTTGAGCCACGTACTGTTTTTATGTAGAGTGCGCGCAAAGTAATAATTCTATTGGAGAGCATCATGGCTCGTACCATTCTGTACACTTACAAAGACGAAGACAAAGAGTTACTGTTTTCGAAACAAGAACACCGCACGATCCAAGAAGCTGTCGCTGCAGCTGAAGGTATCGACATCACTGAGTATCTAAAAACTGAGCAACAGCTTGAGTTTATTTCTGATACTAAAGCGGTTCGTAACTACCAAGACAACTATTTCCGTAAGCTAGGCTTTACTAAGCTTACGTTGAAGCAAAAAGACAACCTTGGTGTTGGTAAAAAGAAGAAGTAAGCCCTCTGGCTTCTTTTTCTCGATCTGTAGCTTCTAGCTTCTAGCTTTTCGTTTGCACTTGAGAGCTAAGAATTAAGAGCTAAAGAAACGAAAACACTGAACAATAAAAAATGCCGCAACCTCTTTAGAGATTGCGGCATTTTTATTTATGCTTTTAACTATCTAACCTTAATTAGCTTAACGGTAAGTGACGATTACTTAATGTTAAGGAATGCAGCACCACGAACGCCGCCTGAATCACCGTGCTTCGCTTTGATGATCTTTGGACATTTCGCTACAGACAATAGGTATTTAGGAACACGCTTTGGCATCTCTTCGTAGATAAGTTCGAAGTTTGAAAGTCCACCACCTAGTGCTACAACATGCGGGTCAAGTGCAGTAAATAGGTTTGCGAAACAGATAGCCAATAGTTCCATGAAACGGTCAACGTGCTCAGCTGCTTTTGCTTCGCCTTCGTTGTACGCTTGGATGATTTCAATCGCTTTCTTTTTCTCACCGAAGTAGTGCTCATAAATCAGTTCAAAGCCGCGACCAGATAGGTAGCTGTCTAAACAACCTTTCTTGCCACAACCACAGCCTAGTAACGGTGCGTTGTCGCCAAGGTGGAACCATGCATCAATAGGAAGACGCATATGGCCGAGCTCGCCAGCAACGTGGTTACGTCCTGAGAATACTTTGCCATCAAAAACCAAACCACCACCAAAACCAGTACCTAAAATTAGGCCCGCTACTGATGGTTCATCTTTCAATTCATCATCCCACGCTTCAGACAGCGCAAAACAGTTCGCATCGTTCTCGATTTTAACACTACGACCAATCAGCGCTTCTAAGTCTTTGCGTAATGGCTTACCTGTTGAAGCCGGTACGTTAACAACAAGCATAGTGCCGTCGTCCGCATCTTCCATACCAGGAAGACCAAGGCCAATTTTGCCTTCGCAAGAGAATTCGCTATCGTATTTTTTTACCAAACCGGCAATCGTATCAAGTAGCAGTTGATAATCTTCAGTAGGCGTTGGTACGCGTTCGGTTGCTACTCGCTCAAGTTTTTCATTGAACGCACCAAACTCAATTTTTGTGCCGCCAACATCAAAGCCGTAATACATGAAATCTCTCCAATTTTTCCCTAAATTCGGGCAAATAAAATTTTTAAATTAAACAACTAGGAAGCATTATCCATAACACTCCCCCTACAAACCGTGATAGATAACAAACTTATCTCGTGTTCGAATCTGTTTGAACAACAAGTCAGCACAAAGCGGTTAAAGGTTAGAGTGACGTCTCACTTTTAGTATGCTCTATGAAAGCATTCAGGCTTGGCTTGGTTGGATCCGATTTATAACGTGTCTTACTCAACATGTAGCTTTCGCGAAATGCTTCAAACCATAGCTGTAAAGTCTTAGCGCCCTGCTCTTCACCGGCTTGTTTCAAAACTAAGCTCGCTACTTCGGCCGTTGATAGATGTTGTTCGTTGTCTGACTTACGCATCATGTATTGAGAAACCGATTCCGGTTCAATCGACAACACCGGTAAATCTTGCAGATACTCTGAACGACGGAAGATACGTCGTGCTTCGCGCCAACTGCCATCAATGAAAATCAGCAACAGTGTTTTGTTTGGGTCGCGCATTTGTGGCAGATCTTGAACTACGCGCGTTTTGTCGTCGGTATAGTCTTCAGGGAATACGATCACAGGTTGGTATTTGTCATCTTTGAGGACATCCAACATCTCTTGATTTGGCTCAGTACGATGCCAAAGGTAGGCGTAACTGTCTTTAACCGTATCAACAATCAAACGGCCAGTGTTACTTGGCTTTAAGATTTCGTTGTCTGACAAGATCAACATAGTCGCGACGTTCGTATCAACGTTAGGTTGATGTTCACAGATACAGCTGTCTTGTTTGATTTTACAGAATTCACATCGCACGACTTTACACCCGCGCGCATTAAACGGTTTGGTAGCAATGGACAAACGATGTTGATATAAACGGTGAAAAGCGTGGATTCTCATGGACAATAACGATAACTCTAGAAAAGTGGCACGATTGTACTTACAGTGTCCTTAGAATGATAGAAGGAATTCCCATGCAAGACCCATCACTGCTTCGCCTTGTTTGTTTTATTGTCGTTTTTGGATTGTGTGCGCTTTGGGAATACCGTTTTCCGCGTAAAACACTGACTCAAAGCAAATGGTTTCGTTGGGGGAATAACTTTGCGTTGGTTGCTTTGAACAGCTTTCTATTAGCCACTCTAATTCCTATCGCAGCATTCCAAGCGGCGGTCATTGCACAAGAAAACCAATGGGGTCTGTTCAATACTCTGTCACTTCCTAAAGAACTCACCATTCTGATCTGCGTTTTACTGTTAGATTGCGCCATTTACCTGCAGCACTTGGTGTTTCACCGTGTTCCTTGGTTGTGGAAGCTACATCGAGTTCACCATGCGGACCTAGATATCGATGTCACAACCGGAACGCGCTTTCACCCTATTGAGATGATTCTTTCAATGCTCATCAAAGTGAGTTTGGTAATCGCACTTGGTGTTCCCGTAATTGCGGTCGTGATATTTGAAATTGTTCTTAATGCGAGTGCGATGTTTAACCACAGCAATGCGCGTCTACCGTTGTGGATTGATAAGCGGTTGAGAAAAGTGATTGTGACACCAGATATGCACCGCGTTCATCACTCGGTTATCGTGAAAGAAACCCACTCAAACTTCGGTTTCTTTTTATCTGTGTGGGACATCCGGTTTAAGACTTACCGCGCTCAACCAAAGCTTGGCCACGATAAGGTGCATATTGGTGTTCCCGAGATTCAAGATGGTAAAGAACAACGGTTATATCTGATGCTACGTCAGCCATTTGCTCGATTCCCGACGACGAAAAACTAGGTTCGAATTGGTTTGAGGCTCAAGCTTATTTTGAGACCAAAATCACCTTAAAGCCAAACTTATCTTAATAACAAAGTTATCTTAATCCGAAAACAAAATGCCCTTAGATTCTTGTGAGAACCTAAGGGCATTTCTGTATCGATAGTCGTAATAAGCGTAGTTAGTGGCTAAGTGCTTAACCTCTTGCGCACACTAACTTAACTCTCACGCACGTTTATTTCAGTACGTACGTTTATTTCAGTACGTACGTTTATTTCAGTACGTACGTTTATTTCAGTACGTACGTTTATTTCAGTACGTACGTTTATTTCAGTACGTACGTTTATTTCAGTACGTACGTTTATTTCAGTACGTACGTTTATTTGAGCACGTACTTGTGAAGCATAGCTTGTTGGTGTCCTGCTATCTGTCCGACTTGCTCTGAGCTTTCAATCATGGATTCAAGTTGCAGTTTAGTATTCTCCCCCTGCTCAGACACGCGAGTGATAGAATGCGTTACATCGACAGTCGCACGTGCTTGTTGTTCGGTTGCCACCATGATTTGCTCAACACGTCCTTTAATCTGGCTAACCGCGAATTCGATTTTCTCGAAGGCTTGTTTTACATCGCCACTGGTTTCCAGTGCATTCGCCATTTCGCTTCTCGATTCTGTTACAGAAGCACGTGAGCGATCAGCTGCCGCTACTAGCTCGTTCATCATATTACGAATATTAGTGGTTTGCTGGGAGGTACCACTCGCCAGTTTTCGTACTTCATCGGCAACCACTGCAAACCCGCGGCCTTGATCTCCTGCTCGCGCTGCTTCTATTGCGGCATTCAATGCGAGTAAATTGGTGTTTTCTGCAATACCACTGATCACGTCGACCATTTCACGAATCTGTTTAACGCGAATATCCAAGTCCGTCATCGATTCTTGATTCAGGCTAAGAGATTGCTCGAGTGCTTGTAATCGCTTCTGATTAAGGCCGACCACTTGGCTACCATTGACTGATTCGTCTTCTGCTATCTGCGCGTCGTCATTCGATGCGTTCGAGATACGAGCAATCTCACCAATGGATGCTTCAAGTTCTGTAATTGTGGTGATCATATTCTGTAGCGATTCGTTCTGCTCGTTCAAGCTTGAATTGGTTTGCTCGGCAGCGTCATGGCTTACTTCAGCGGTTTGATAGAGCGTTTCACAGTTGCGCGTTACCAAACGAACCGAATCCGCGGTGGAATCAACGACCGTATTGAGTTTCGAAGTAATAACCTGTAACTCTAGCGGCCCGAGTAGTTCACTTTGTTTAGAGAAGTCATGATCTGCAAGTGAACTCAACTGTTGAGTAATGTTTTTAAGCCCTTTATTCATCCAACGGCGTAACACGAACCATGAAATCACAATGATTACGGCAATCACTAGCCCGCTAATAAACAACACACGATCAATGTTGGTGATGGTTTGATTTACAACGAGTTCACTTTCATCAATCAGGTGGGAAGCGGTAGAAGACAACTGATTCAATGTGCTGATGACGGTATTCGCTAGGGTGATGACTTGCGTTAAGTTTTGCTCTTGCTGCTGAACCAGTTCGAGTTTCAAGAGGACTTGCTTAATTATCCCTTGCTCGGTGAAACCTTCTTTCACCATCTCATACGGAGCCGTCAAGCTTGCGAACTCTGCAATGTCTGGGTGCCAATCGGCAAAATCGCTGTAAGCTAAGTTAAGGCCTGCGATTCGGTTTCTCAATTGGCGATATTCGTCTTGTGCTTTATCAAGGTCAGATTGCATCATCAACATCAAGAAGGTATTGGCCATAGCGGATGCACTGGATGTAAATCGGTTTGCTGCATCGCTCGCTTCTGGGTTGTCTTCAACCAAGAATGAGCTGATTCGGTTCATTTCAGGTCCGATCGAGCCAACACCATAACGAAACTCGCCCATTTTACTGTCGATTAGGTTTTGCTTACTTTGAATCTCAATCTGTGCCAGCAATACCGTATTAGTCATGGTTTGCAGTTGCGCCATATCATCAATAAGGTTTTGTTGCTGCTCTAAAGAGATCGCATCAGGAAAAGATTGGGAGATAAAAAGGAGTTCCTCAAGCGTGGTATTACTCTCTGTTGCGAGTTGGTCAATTGAAACCCTTGTCGAATTCAGCGCATCTAAGTCGGTTGACTGGGTGCTATAGGTGAGAAGTTTCACTTGCTCTAATACGCTTTGCGTTAATTCGGCGTTGTGTAAAGCAAGGGGTAAAGCTTGTTCTGAAAGTGCGTCAAAATGTCCCCCGACCCGTTCAACTCCCCGAATACTAACCATTGATAAAAAACTAACGAGTAAAAGAATGGAAATAAATACAGCAGTGACGGTTTGAATGAGCGAGAATGTATAACGTGAGGGTTTTATTGATAAATTTGTGTCGGGCATGTGAAATCCAGTTTGACTACGAAAAGAGATATCCTTAAGTTAGTTCGTATACTAGAAGTCCTTGATGACGTTTTTATTTCAGTTTTTTGTCAGAAGAGTTACATATGAAATTCAGAAAAATGGCTGTAGTTACAATAACTTTAGCAACATTGGCTGCGTGTAGCTCGTCACCATCGCCTTCTCAGCTTAGTCAAACCGCACAGAAACCCTTATCAAAGTCAGAACAATTGACTACAAACGCTTATATGAGCGTGTATGAACAGTGGAAAGGTGTGCCATACCATTTCGGTGGGACATCATTTCGAGGCGTAGATTGCTCCGCTTTTGTTCAAATTGCCGTGCAAAATGCGACACAACAAGCCCTACCGAGAACCACAAAAGATCAGAGCAAAAAGGGAAAAGAAATAGCGTATGGACAAGCAACAAGCGGAGATTTGGTATTTTTCAAAACGTCGATGACGGTAAGACACGTAGGTGTGTATTTAGGGAATAATCAATTCCTACATGCTTCGACATCGAAAGGTGTCATTATATCGAGGTTGGATAACCCTTATTGGGCTTCTAAGTTTTGGCACTTTAGGCGTTTATAGCGGTTTAAAGTCTTAACCGCTAAACGAAGTCACTTTTAAAGCTACGACGTAAACGCCTATCATCGTGAACATAATCATCGTGAAAAAATGACTAACGAGGAAATGGACAAATAGTTAGTCGTATTTAGCAACAGCAGAATCAAATAGATTCTTCACTAGCGCGATGTATTCATCTAGAAATACAATTTGCTCGTTGGTCGCTTTCTTAGCCCATACACCTGCTAGTACTTCGCCTAAATCCGCTACCACAGCATCGGCTTCTTTCAAAAGTTGAAAACGAACACTCGAATGCAACTCTGGATTTTGCTCAAAAATAGCCATGATGTTCGTTGAAATCATGTCTGTGATGATGTCTTCAACACTCTCATTGCCTGTATCGCCATTACTATTTGTAAAGACGTCCAGATTAAACGATAAGTGCTCGATCAGAGCCAAATAGCCATCGGTTTCTACAACCACAATAAATCTCCGTTTTAAGCTCAAGAGCAGATTAATACGTACTTGCTTAATACTATGTAAATGAAGCGATTTGTCATCACTTTATTACCAAAAACCGTATTAAAATGATCCTAGTTAGTGTTTCAGCTTAAATATTAAACCAATAGCTGAATATATACGTGTCGCTAGATGTCTGTTGGTCAAGATACTTTGCAGACTCTACACGTCATCATTACTCAGCACGCCATCATTACTCGGCTATTAAAGAGTTAGTAAAGAGCTAGTAAGCTGAGATGGTCACGTGCCCTATCGTTAACCATAGTCGTTTCAACCTACTCTAATAGCACATTTAAGTTGATGCGTAGACAATAACAAGCTCCAACTACTTTTCCAGTTTGTTTCGACCAAAACCGTTTCGATTGTGAGGCCAGTTCCAAACAATTCTATAACTTTGCCTTGCCAATTTCTGTTTGTATTTCAAAGAGCTTGAATCAGTTCGAGTTCACAAATCAGCCAATTGATTCTACATAAGGTGAAGAACAGATAAGAACATTGACGAGTACGTCTATAAATTGCTCAAATTTATCCTAAACTATGGCTAACAAACAGTATTTCTAACCTTCAATTTTTTAACTTTCAGTCTTTGAGGATTTCCTATGTGGCAGGCCATTTCTCAACAACTTTCAGATACTCTTCTATTTAACTTTCAGATTACTGAACGTACCAAGGTTTCTGGTGGTGACATTAACGATTGCTATATGATCAGCGATGGTAATGAACGCTACTTCGTAAAAGTGAACCAGCGAGAATTTTTACCTAAGTTTGAAATCGAAGCTGAGAACTTACGCTTGTTAAGAGAAACCTCCACCGTTTATGTGCCTGAGTTGGTACTGATTGGTAAAACCAAAGAATGCTCATTCATTATTCTCAATTACTTGCCAACTAAGCCGCTTGATACGGGTAATAACAGCTTTGATTTCGGGGTGCAGCTTGCTCAGCTTCATAAATGGGGCGAGCAAAAAGAGTTTGGTTGTGACCAAGATAATTATATCGGTAGTACACTTCAGCCTAACCCTTGGCATAAGAAATGGGGGCGCTTTTTCTCTGAACAACGCATCGGCTTCCAACTGCAACTGCTAAAAGAGAAAGGCATTGAATTCGGCGATATTGATGACATCGTTGATGTGGTGAATATGCGTCTTGCTGGGCACAACCCTCGCCCTTCGTTGCTTCATGGTGATCTATGGAATGGCAACGTAGCGAATTCAGCCTTTGGGCCAATCTGTTACGACCCCGCTTGTTATTGGGGCGACCATGAATGTGACTTAGCGTTAACGGAATTGTTTGAAGGGTTTCCAAAAGAGTTTTATGAAGGTTATCAGAGCGTCAATCCACTCGACGTTGGCTATACTGATCGGAAAGACATTTACAACTTGTACCATCTTCTTAACCACTGCAATCAATTTGGCGGCGAGTATTTAGCACAAACTGAAGCATGTATTCAGAAGATACAAGCCGTTTAATACCAATCACAGCTAGCTAAGTCGTTCTATAAAGCTACTGGATAGATCTATACAAGCTACTGCGATCTTTAAAGCTAATACGATTGGAACAATATACAGTGAGGAGAATTAGCCATGCATAAATACACAGAGAAACATGTCTCGTGCCCCCACTGTGGGCATGCAATCAGCATAACGCTCGATGCTTCTAATGGGAGCCAAGATTTTTATGACGATTGTCCAGCGTGTTGCAATGCCATTCACCTCGATATGCAGGTAGATGAAGTCAGAGACAGAATTAATCTCTCGATTGATGCAGACGACGAACAAGTCTTCTAACTCCTACTCTTTTGTCGAGTTAGCACTACACCTCGATTTAGCGCTACATCTCGATTTTGAGGCTAGCCTAGAAAAACACAAATACACAAAAATAGAAAAAGAGCACCTAATGTGCTCTTTTTTAATATCTTCGACTTTTACTTAGTGTCGCTTTTGGGGCAAATGCTATTGATAAACCGTCACTACGATTTCTGGTTTGCTAATACGCGCTCAACAGTATCAACAATCGCCTGTGTTTGAGGGTCGAATTCAATATTTACTTGCTCGCCTACTTCACGGCCGCCAAACAGAGTACGATTCAGCGTTTCTGGGATCAGGTGAACAGAGAAACGGTTCTCTTCCACTTCACCGATTGTCAATGAACAACCATCAACGCCGATGTAGCCCTTGCTCAACACATACTTCATTGATTCTTGCGGCAGCTCAAACCAAAGCGTACGGTTATTTTCTGTCTTAATCACATCAACAAGGTTACCCATAAGAGTAATGTGGCCAGACATGCTATGCCCACCAATTTCGTCACCAAACTTTGCTGCACGCTCAACATTCACTTTGTCACCAACATTCAGTTGGCCCAAGTTCGTCAATCGCAATGTGGCTTGCATTAAATCAAAAGCAATCTGATTGCCCGAAATTTCCGTTACCGTTAAGCAACAACCGTTATGAGCTACTGAGGCACCAATCGCTAATCCCTCAACCATTTCATCTGTTAACTCAATGGTATGAGTCTGAAACAGCTCTTTTTTGTTTATTGCAACCAGTGTTGCCATGCCTTGAACGATACCTGTAAACATAAGATTCCTATTTAGCATTCTAATAACAGTTTTTCATAGCAGTTATTGTGACATTTCTTTATGATTCGTCCAGTGGAAGCTTAAGATCATTGCCTCTGATTCCTTCAGAATGTCCTTTCCTACACTATTATTCTAATTTTCCCTCTTATTTGGAGTTGTTTGTGCATCGTTACAAAGAAGAATCCTCGAATCTAATCAAACTTGCGACCCCAGTCTTGATTGCATCTGTTGCACAAACTGGAATGGGTTTTGTTGATACCGTAATGGCCGGTGGCGTAAGTGCTATCGATATGGCGGCGGTTTCGATTGCAGCAAGTATCTGGCTACCATCAATATTATTTGGTGTAGGTCTTTTGATGGCGTTGGTTCCTGTTGTTGCACAACTGAACGGTTCAGGCCGCCAAGTCAAAATTCCATTTGAGATTCAGCAAGGTGCATTTTTAGCGCTCGTCATCTCGTTACCTATTATTGGCGTGCTGTTCCAAACGCAGCTGATATTGGAATGGATGGACATTGAGCAACTCATGGCGGAAAAAACCATCGGCTATATGAATGCGGTGATGTTTGCTGTGCCTGCGTTTTTGCTGTTCCAAACATTGAGAAGTTTTACTGATGGCATGTCTTTAACTAAGCCTGCCATGGTGATTGGTTTTATCGGTTTGCTATTAAACATCCCGCTTAACTGGATGTTCGTATACGGAAAGCTTGGTGCCCCTGCTCTTGGTGGTGTTGGCTGTGGCGTTGCAACGGCTATCGTCTATTGGGTGATGTTTGCACTGCTGTTCGCTTACGTTTTAACATCAAAGCGTTTGGCTAAAATCAACATCTTCGGGACGTTCCACAAGCCGCAACTTAAAGCTCAAATTCGTTTGTTTAGACTTGGTTTTCCAGTTGCTGCCGCTATCTTCTTCGAGGTCACGCTGTTCGCTGTGGTTTCCTTATTGGTTGCCCCATTAGGTTCATTGGTTGTTGCCGCGCACCAAGTCGCGATTAATTTCTCTTCTCTCGTGTTTATGATTCCAATGAGTATCGGTGCCGCCGTGAGTATTCGTGTTGGCCATAAGCTTGGTGAAAACAACACTGAAGGTGCGAAGATCGCAACACACGTGGGTATCATCGTCGGTTTGGTAACCGCCTTTATGACAGCGGCATTAACAGTATTGTTTAGAGAGCAGGTTTCGTTACTTTACACAGAGAACACGGCGGTAGTTACCGTTGCGATGCAATTATTGTTGTTCGCTGCGGTTTATCAATGTACCGATGCAATCCAAGTTATTGCCGCAGGCGCTTTGCGTGGATACAAAGACATGCGTTCGATCTTCAACATTACCTTCGTAGCGTATTGGTTACTTGGTCTTCCTATCGGCTACATCTTAGGAATGAAAGATTGGATTGTTGAACCTATGGGCGCACATGGCTTCTGGATTGGTTTCATTGTCGGCCTAACATCAGCTGCCATTATGCTTGGTATGCGTTTGCATTGGATGCACAAACAAGACGATGATGTTCAGTTAGAATTTAGCTCTCGTTAGATTCGTACTCGCTAAACCGGTATCGCCGTTATTACATACAAAAAGAGCTCTGATTTTCAGGGCTCTTTTCGCTTACGGCTGTAAATGATTTAGGGGCGATTAGTTTATACTCAGGAGATTAGTACTTACTCTTTTCTCGAACAAAGCGCGCAAACTTGGGCTTTCCGTTTTGCGTAAAGCCGTTATACCGGAAGGTGATTTGACTGCCTATTTCAGGCGGTGCGAGTCTCATCTGGTCACTGAACCCGCTTCCAATATAAAATTCCACACCCTCTTCTGTGTGAACCAAAATCGAACCCATCATCCCTTTATACTTCCCTGTTCCGCCTTTGTAACCAATAACCGTGGCTTCCGCATCGTGATGCCTTTTAAGCTTTAAAAGGTCATTACTTCGACCGGCTTGATAGCGACTGGTGATCTTACGAAGCATCAAACCTTCACCATTACTCTCATCGACATTATCGAGTTGATGGAACAGAGCTTCTTCATTGTGAACCGGTACATGTTCGATGTAGCTGACATGAGGTTCTCCAATCATGCTTACCCAATGCAAGATGTTGTAATAGCGCTTTTGATAATCACCAGCAGCCCCTGGCATATCAAACAACATGAAATCTATTTGGCGCCACGCTACGTCACTAGGCGTATGATCGAGGACGGTAGATTGGACTAAGTGGAATTGACCTCTTCCTGCCCACAACTCCCCTTCGAGATGCACCTTAGGCAAGTTTTTTGTAAACCACTTCGGTGAGTAAATGCGATTTCCGTTTCGAGTATAAAGGTGTTGCCCGTCCCAAAGAGCCCGAATCCCATCAAGCTTTTCACTCTTCCAGTATTCAGAAACATCAATGCCTTGTTGGTATGTATTGGCCAGTACCAAATGGTCGGGAGGTAAATAGGATGAATGAGAAGAAAGCGAACACGCCCATAGAGTTGCTATCGCCAATTTAGTTAATCTCATCATCTGCTCCGTATTGATATCTGTAGTGGTCAACAAACGCCTTTAATCCTAAGCGTTCTGACACGTAGGTAGACAACCTTTGCTAGAAGATGCGATCCACACATCAACCTTATTTAACTTTCAATTTCATTCATATAATTAATGACTTGTGGATCTCAAATGTTCACCCATTTTTAGTTCTCATATTGAGAAACCGACTTTCTCAATATGAGATAGAGATTAGCGTTCGAGTTAAGTTATTGAAAAATATAAGCATAAAAGTTGGCACATTCAGTGCAATTGTCCATACATACTCAAAAGGAGATATCGCTATGGAACTACGTAAGATTGATTTAAATACAACGACACTGACTCTTTCTATCTTCGGTGATTTAGATGCAGCAGGTAGCCGTGATGCTCAGACCGATATTGACGATGTAATCTCAAATGATGGCCACCCTGAAATCGAAGTTGATTTTAGCCAAGTTGAGTTTTTAGACTCATCTGGTGTTGGCGCAATTGTTTACATGTTCAAACGCCTAACTGAGCGCGAGCGCAACATGCGACTTGAAAATGTGACTGGCCAGCCTCTTGAAATTATGAACTTGCTACGTATTGGCCACGCTATCCCAGTAAATTCAAAAAATCCTACAAATTCATGAAGATCCACTAAGCTAGAAGTAACAAAACATAATAATAAAAAGTAAAAACATAGGACGTTGGCATGAAAATACTGAAAAACCACATAGCCCTTTCTCTGTCTGCTTTGGTTCTAGGTGGCTGTACTAGCTACCCTGAACAAGGCACCGGCGGTTTGGCTGAAAGTTATGACTCTATTAATTACCAAAATGCCGACTTTTCTCCTGTCATGCCAGACGAACCTCTTGGTCCTGAACACGGATTACGTTTTGATTGGCAACTGGCTAAATTACATCTTGATGCCTTGATTCAAGAAGGCGCCCGTTGGTGCTTCCCCGCTGCTGTTGTGCAAGCGATAGAGAAGCAAAATCGTATCGCTCGTGAACTGCAAGGTGGCCTGCTTCTAGATGCGGCCAACGACCTAGTCATTCAAAGAAAACGCTTAAACGAACTTGAAGTCCAACTGGACTATGTGACCTCACAAGCCCGCTGTGAACCACCAAAAAATGAAAACCAATTTAGAATGCAATTGTCGGTTATCGAACAGTTGTACGACCTGCTTAACGTTGACAACCAATTCGCGGAAAACTCTACCGAAGTCAATCCCAAGTACATGGGACGACTTGCCGAGGCGACCACACTACTAAAAGAACATAAATCTTTAGACCTTGTTGTTACGGGTCATGCCGATGCTACGGGTACCGAAAAATTTAACGATGACTTAGCACTTGGACGTGCTAAACAAGTCGAACGCTACCTAACTATTTTTGGCTTAGGTGCTCAGCGAATTAAAGCCGTGTCTGTGGGTGAAACTGTCCCTCTTTTTGAAGGCGAATCAGACGGTACGCGTTTAACTAACCGCCGAGTGAGTATCGAAATTATCTCCCCTAAAAATGCCGAGAAAATGGGAGGTGGATTATGAAATTATTGATCGCTTTTATCATCACCCTATCGTTAAGCTTTACGAGTGTCGTGAATGCGAGCGAAGAGTTTTCAGACGCGGTTCAAGTCGGTGACCTTATCCAAGTTAACGTACCCGGTGAAAGTACGTTGAACACAGGGTTCCAAGTGGATAAACGTGGCCGCATTACCCTTCCTGAAGTTGGCGCCGTATTTGTTGCCGGTTATGACAGTGAGCAACTTAACAAAGTCGTTCTAGAATCACTGGCTACCGCTTATAAAGATCTTTCGAACGCTTCGGTGTACGTCAAAGAACAACAAATCATTATTTACGTTCAGGGTTATGTCGAACAGCCTGGCGAATACACACTGGCATTGGGTTCTAGCATCCAAATGGCGCTTTACGCAGCCGGTGGATTACGTCCGGGAGCACAACTGGACAAATTGATTCTTAAGCGAGGCGCGGACAAGAAAGAGTTTAACTACAAACGTTTCCTTGATTCAGGTGACGAATCAACGCTACCTACTCTGCAATCACTGGATTCGCTTTTTGTTCCAGCATCGCCATTAGTAGGCAATATTGAACAAGAGTTCGATGCAGCAAAGCTTGCTAACTCTGGTGACAGTGCCGACTCTCGCAATTCAATTAAAGTGTTTGGCGAGGTAAATGCACCGGGTTCGTTTACTTATAAAGAGAGCACTGATCTTGTCGACGTACTAATGCGCTCGGGCGGTGTGACTCGTTATGCCAGTGTTGAGCAAATCCGAGTAATTTCAAACAACACGCCTACGCTGTTCAACCTTAAACGTTATTTAGATTCTGGTGACGAAAGCCTACTTCCTATTTTACGCCCGGGTGCAACCATTTTTGTGCCGAAGCAAGAAGAAGAGATCAAATCCGGCGCCAACATGGTTTACGTCATGGGTGAAGTTGCCGCTCCCGGCGCTTTTGAAGGAAAAAGAGACGCCACCTTCATGGATATCCTTGCGAATGCTGGTGGGCCGACTCGATTTGCAGAATCGCGCCAAATACGTGTGATCAAGGCGGATGGCAGAGTACTTAAATTCGATTTAGCGGCTTACACAGAAGGTCTACCTAACTCTAACCCACCGAGTATTAAAGCCGGTGACGCTATTTTCGTTCCAGAGAAAACCGACATGAACGAGAAGTCTTGGTTGAAGATTGCGCCAGATAGAGCAGTTAACGTTATCGGTGAAGTGAACCGACCTGGTCGTATTGAATGGTCAGATGAAATGAACTTCATGGGATTATTGGCTCACGTCGGCGGTCCTACGTTGAGAGCGGACACCTCAAAAATTGAAGTTGTGACAGGTAGAAAGATGGTTGTGTTTAATCTTGATGATTTCATCAGAAATGGCGCGCCACGAGATCTGATGCCGCAAATTCGCGCAGGTTCTATCGTCCGTGTCCACGACTTACCACAAGATCCTTCAGACAATAAATCTCAATGGGTACGTCAAAGCTCTGATGCTTCGATCTACATCTTTGGACAAGTGAATGCACCCGGTCGTTACCGCTTCACCAAAGACATGCACTTCCTTGATATATTGTCTGCGGCAGACGGCCCTACTAAGGATGCCGATATACACAACGTTCGTGTCACGCATCGTGATAAAACCTACTCTAAAGTAAGCAAACTCAATCTATCGCTCTACTTTGAAACCGGTGACGAATCCTTGCTGCCAAACGTAACCACTGGTGACACCATTTACATTCCAGAGAAAGGTAAAAACTGGTTAGACACACCGAAAGAAGAAACCGTTCGTGTGCTTGGTGCGATTAACAACCCAGGTCGTTATGTGTTTAACGACAACATGACGATTCTAGATATATTGGCAGAAGCTGCAGGCCCTACCGACAATGCTTACGTCGAGAAAATTACCATTGTGAATATGTCTTGTTGCCAAGGTCAAGCTCGTACCTTCGACCTTGTTGAATTCAGCAAAACAGCCAACATTTACAACCTACCAGTACTGCGCGCTGGTGACACTATCTACATCCCAGATCGCCGTGAGAGCTTTATGGAAAAAGCTCGTGTAGGTCTAGAAGACATATTACGTCTAACAACAATGATCGTCTTAATAGGAGCTTTATAATGACAATTTCAGCGACCCATGCCGAAGTCGAGCAACTGTATTTAGCTTCTGAACTTAACGGACAGAAATCGATTTGTGTGACAGCTTGCCATTCAGGTGACGGGGTAACTTCTGTTGCAACTGCATTAGCAGAACGTTTTCTCCTTGCTGGTCATTCTACGCTTTATGTTGACCTCAACTTATACAACCCCGCTTTCAAAGATTTGAACATGTTAGAAGACAGTCAACAGGGGCAGTTAATAGAACATGTTGAGTCTCACCGGATGTTCATTGGTGTCCCGGCACCTCAAGTGGCATCAACACAGCTTGCTTATAAAGACCCGACAACGTTACAAAAAGTGGTCAACAAATGGCTAGAGAAATACGACAGAGTCATCATCGACACTTCACCGCTTCTCAACATTAACAAAGGGAATATCCCTGCACAGTCTGTTGCGAGTGCCTGTGACAGCACATTGATGGTTGTCGCCTATGGTGAAACGTCAACTCATCACCTAGAACAAGCGAAAAAGCTGCTTGATGCTCAGAGTATCAATCTAATGGGCAGTGTGATGAACATGAAACAAACACCTAGCTTTGCACAAGAGTTGGTAAGACAAATCAATCGAATGAAATTCCTTCCAACTAAACTTCGCGATAGCTTGGCAAACAAGCTGTATCAAAATGAGTTTTTAAACCTGCCGATGTAACTTTTTCGCGCCACTGTAACTCTCTTGTACAACTATAGCTTTCTTGTACAACTGTATGGCTGTCATTGATACCATGACAGCCACCTATCCTATTAAATTTCAAGCCCCGACATCTCTACATAGCCCAAAACCAAATTGGGTGTTTTTGGCGAAATTTTTGTTAAAAATAAGATTTTAAAAACCATTCAACGCATTTCACACACGTCAACCATGGTCTTACCACCTTTAAATCCCTTCAAAAATCAACAGCCCTAAGCCTAACTTTAGCGGTAATGTGACATAGACGGTTAAAGTGCCATGTAAATCGCATCAAAGATGGAATTCGTACGATTATTCCCTAAGATTATAAATAGAGGTGGTTTTTGACGAATTTGTAATAGTTTGACAAAGTTATCCGATGGCTGTTGAAACACAGTGGATGAATTGGCAAATCACACTTCACTGACTTTGCACGTTTATCTATTCAAACTTCACCCATCCCTCCTTCTGCTCAAAATGGTTCAAATACACGGAAAGGATCACCATCGAGCAATTTAGATAATCAATTTACCTTGGTTACCTTAGTTGTATTATTAAAGAGAAAGGAAACTCAATATGAAATACAAGTTAAGCTCCGTATTTTTGTTAGTAGCAGCAGCCAGCGGTAATGCTAACGCTGGAGAATGTGGCAGCGTAACAATCGCAGATATGAACTGGAACTCTGCAACACTGATCGCCAATATCGACCAATTCATCCTAGAACATGGTTATGGGTGTGATGCCGAACTTATCCCTGGCGACACGATGCCAACAGGGACATCCATGATTGAAAAAGGCCAGCCTGATGTTGCACCTGAACTTTGGAGCAACAGCTTAAAAGACGCATTGGACAAGGGTGTCCAAGAAAAACGTCTTCGCTACGCAGGTAAAGCACTTGTGAATGGTGGTGAAGAAGGCTTTTGGGTTCCAGCTTACTTAGTTAAACAATACCCAGAGATGGCAACCATCGAAGGTGTACGTAAAAACGCTAGCTTATTTAAGCACCCTGAAGACCCAGATACATCAGCATTTTACAGTTGCCCAGCAGGCTGGAACTGTCAGATCAGCGCCGGAAACTTGTTTAACGCTCTTGAGCTGGAAGACAGTGGTTTCACGATTGTTGATCCAGGCTCGAGTGCCGGCTTATCTGGCTCTATCGCAAAAGCTTATGAGCGCGAAGAAGCTTGGTTTGGTTACTACTGGGCGCCAACTGCCGTTCTAGGCAAATACGACATGGTTAAAGTTGACTTTGGTAGTGGTGTTAATGAACAAGAGTTCTTAACTTGTACCACCAAAGAAGACTGTGATTCACCTAAAGCGACCATGTACCCGCCTTCACCCGTTCACACTATCACCACTGAGAGTTTTGCTTCACGTGCACCTGAAGCTTACGACTACTTCACTAAACGTGGCTTCACAAACGATAAGATGAACTCCCTGCTTGCTTGGATGGAAGACAATCAAGCGGATGGTGAAGAAGCAAGCTTGCATTTCTTGAGTGAGTTCCCAGAAGTTTGGCACCCATGGGTTTCTCAAGAAGTCGCTAAGAAAGTTGAAGCTGAGCTTTAATCGCAGCATTTCGATAGCCGTTATATTTCAATGATAGCTATATTTCGAAACGCACTGTGCACTAAGGCTAAGCACTAAGCACTAAGCTTCAATAATACGGAAATAACGTCGCTATACTTGATGTTATTCATGATTCGGAGCCCTTTTCATAGGCGATTACCTCATCGCATGAACAAGTGGCTCCGAACTATAAGGATATAAAATGGCTGACACCAATTGGTTATCAACCTTTCCAGAGATGGAACGCGCTGATTTACGAACCATAAAAAAGACGCTGGATGGCGCATACCGTGAATTCTCTCGTGAATACGGTGAATTGATTGAATCTCTATTTGACCCTCTTCTTTCATTCCTTGTTTGGTTTGAAAAACTTCTTATCTCAACCCCTTGGATTATAGTCCTCGCCGTTTGTACAAGCCTTGTCTACGCCGCGAGTCGTTCTTGGAAACTGGCTTTAGGTTGTGTCGTTTCTCTGCTCCTTATTGGTTATTTTGGAATGTGGGAAGACACCATGCGGACGCTCAGTATCATCACTGTTTGTACCTTGGTTTCGATATTCTTAGGCATTCCGATTGGTATTGCGATGGCTCGTTCAAATCGAGCTCAATCTATCGTTACACCGATGCTTGATATCATGCAAACCATGCCGGCATTCGTTTACTTGATCCCAGTGGTGATGTTACTCGGCATCGGTAAGATTCCAGGGCTGATCGCCGTGGTTATCTACGCGATTCCACCTGTGATTCGTTTAACCAACCTAGGCATACGCTTAGTCGATAAAGAAGTCCTTGAAGCAGCAACCGCTTTTGGTGCGAGCAAGAAACAACGCTTATGGGGTGTTCAACTCCCTCTAGCAATGCCAACGATCATGGCGGGTATCAACCAAACCATCATGATGGCACTGTCTATGGTTGTTATCGCATCCATGATTGGTGTGAAAGGCCTAGGCCAACCAGTTCTTAAATCCATCACCAACCAATATTTCACATTAGGCTTGATGAACGGTTTTGCCATTGTTGCCCTCGCAATTCTTTTTGACCGCGCTTCACAGGCATACGCAAGAAGAACCAATGCACATTTAGGAGGACTCAAGCATGACTAAACCATTGATTGAAATTAGTGGTCTATACAAAGTGTTTGGACCGAAACCGATGTCTGTTATGAACCGAGTCCATAACGGCGAACACAAAGATCAGATTCTTGCAGACACAGGTCATACCGTCGGTTTAAAAGAGATTAATCTCGAGATTAACCGCGGTGAAATCTTCGTTATCATGGGGCTTTCTGGCTCGGGTAAATCGACTCTAATTCGCCACTTCAACCGTTTAATTGACCCAACTCAGGGTAAAATCATGGTCGAAGGTATTGATGTAATGAGCCTCAACACCAAGCAATTAGAAGAGTTCCGCCGTCATAAAATGTCGATGGTATTCCAACGCTTTGGCTTAATGCCTCATCGCACCGTAGTAGAAAACGTTGCGTACGGGTTGGAAGTACAAGGCATCAAAAAAGAAGACCGTTTAGCAAAAGCCAATGAGTGGTTAGAAACGGTGGGGTTGAAAGGTTACGGCAAGCAGTACCCTGCCCAGCTTTCGGGTGGTCAACAACAACGTGTTGGGCTTTCGCGAGCACTGTGTACTAACGCTGAAATCTTATTAATGGATGAAGCCTTTTCGGCACTCGACCCTTTGATTCGAAGTGAAATGCAAGATCAGCTCATTGAACTGCAACAGAAGCTTCATAAGACGATTGTTTTCATCACCCACGATTTGGATGAAGCACTCCGTCTCGGCGATCGAATCGCAATTTTGAAAGATGGCGAGTTGGTACAACAAGGTACGCCACATGAGATTCTACTGAATCCTGCCGATGACTATGTAGAGGCATTCGTTAAAGACGTAAACCGTGCTCGTGCATTGACGGTTGAAACGGTTATGCAGCCTCCTCTCTATCGAATCACTTCAGAAACGATTGAAGGTGCTCTGGCACAAATGAAGATGCTGAAAAACGATTACGCTTATCACGTAACGGATGAAGGCTATCAAGGCCTAGTCACACAAGAGAGCCTACAAGACGCCGTTGAAGATGCCTCTGTTCATGACTTCAGTGATGAGATTTACGAAGAGGTACCTGCTGTTTTACCTGATGCGGTAATTGAAGAAGTACTTCCAGACACTATGTCTTGTGACTACTCCCTTCCAGTTGTCGACGAAGAAGGTAATCTGAAGGGTGAATTAGAGAGAAGCGCTGTTGCTGATATCTTCTCTGAAAGTAGCGAGGAAGAAGTAGAAGCCGACCCAAAGCCAAAGATTGATAAAGCTTCGTAGTTCTACTTTTCGTTATTTAAAGCACGGCTGTTTAAATCATCGTTATTTGAGTTACAGCTATTTAGATTAGCCTAAACTACTTAACCCGCTCTAAGACCACTGTTGTTAATTCACTGCAGTGGTCTTTTTTATTTGTATTGGCCTCGTTTTCTCCTGAGCTAGACCCCTACCTTAGGCTTTATAAGCACCTAAGTTTATATTTCATAAGAGAAAACAAAATTAAATCAGTTCGTTAGGCTTGTCACAAACCCTGTAGCAATATGAGTGAGATGGTAATTAATTGCTCTGTTTATACGGCAAGCAGTTGAAATTGTTCTAGAAAATGACTAGAACTTAATAGGGGCTATTACGCTCAACAAAAGGACTTAGTTTGATGAATTCTACTTTAGCGTCAGACGCAGCTACCGATCAAAACTCACAACAAGTGAGCGAGCTTGTCGATGAAAGCGTTCTGGAGCAAATGATTCGCGATACAAGTGCGGACATTATCCCCATCTTGATCGACCATTATGTCGAAGAATCACAAACGCGCTTGGTCGCCATAAAAGAGGCTGTCACGCAGAAAGACGCTCAAACACTTGAGTTCGAGGTCCACACTCTCGGCAGCACAGCGCTTTCGTTAGGTAATCGCCCTTTGGGTGAATTAGCTCGCGCTTTAGAAAAGCAATGCTTAGAACAGAGTCATGATGCTGCATTTCGACAAGTTGATGAATTACTAGAGCTCGCAGAGCGTTCAATAAAAGCCTTGCTTGAAAGGAAAGAGGCAGGCTTCAGCTAGCTTTGCATACTCATTATCGGTAGCAGATTAAAAACTCAAAACAGTCGTTATTAATATAGTCGCCATAAGATGTGCTCCATCATGAACAGCAATGCGAGAAGTTATACCGGCCGCATCTTAAAAGATTGCATGCGGTAGATAACAAATACACAAGACTCGTATTGATGGTTGCATATCACTATGTTATTGATTGGTTAGGATAAAGTTTCAAAAGGAATATACAATGCGCCCTAAGGTATTGTTAGTTGAAGACTCCACCTCACTCGCCGTACTCTACAAGCAGTACGTAAAAGACGAGCCCTATGATATTTTCCACGTCGAAACCGGCGCGGAAGCTAAGATCTTCATTGAAAGGCACTCACCACAGCTTGTTATTCTCGATCTTAAGCTGCCCGACATGCCAGGCGAAGAAGTCTTAGATTGGATTAGTGCGAACGAAATACCGGCCGCCGTCATCATCGCGACAGCACATGGCTCAGTAAACATTGCTGTAGACCTTATCCAACGCGGTGCGGAAGACTTCTTAGAAAAGCCAATTCAAGCCGATCGACTCAAGACCTCTGTCCGCTTACATCTAAAAAGAGCGAAACTCGAAAACCTCGTCGATAACATGCAAAGCAAGTTCGATCGTGACCGTTTTCATAATTTCATCGGCTCTTGTCTACCCATGCAAGCGGTTTACAAGATCATTGATTCGGTCGCACCAACCACTGCCAGCGTGTTTATTAACGGCGAAAGTGGTACGGGTAAAGAAGTGTGTGCGGAAGCGATTCATCAAGAGAGCCAGCGTAATGGTAAGCCCTTCGTTGCGATTAACTGTGGTGCTATCCCTCGAGACCTAATGGAGAGTGAAATCTTTGGTCACGTTAAAGGTGCATTTACCGGAGCAACAGCCGACCGTAAAGGTGCAGCAATGCAAGCGCATGGCGGTACCCTATTTCTTGATGAGCTTTGTGAAATGGAACTGGAGATGCAAAAGAAGCTCCTACGATTTTTGCAAACCGGTACGTTTACTCCACTCGGTGGCAACCGCGAGATTAAAGTGGATGTCAGAATTATCTGTGCGACCAACCGCGACCCACTGGTTGAGGTAGAAGAAGGACGTTTTAGAGAAGACCTTTACTATCGTGTTCACGTCGTGCCTATCGAGATGCCACCGCTTCGTGAACGAGGAGGTGACATTGTCACCCTTTGTAATCACTTCTTAAAGCTGTACGCGAAGCAAGACAAAAAGAAGTTCAAATCAATAGACAAAGAAACGCAGAATCTACTTAAGCGTTATGCGTGGCCAGGCAACGTGCGTCAGTTGCAAAACATCATCCGTAACATCGTGGTGTTGAACAATGAAACAAGCGTGACCAAAGACATGTTACCGCCTCCGATTAATAAAATAGACGCAGCTCCAACCTCGAAATCAGTGACACCAATTCGAGTAGCGGCGCCCCAAACTGTTGTTGTGGAAGCACCACCGATTACTCCTGAAGAGTTGGAGCAATCGTCAGTTGTTCCCGCTAACAACGACCCGATGACGCCCGCATTTACAACAAGCGAAGGTGCTATTCGTCCAATGTGGCAAATAGAGCGCGAAGCCATTCAACATGCCATCAATCATTGCGATGGGAATGTGTTAAACGCTGCTGTGTTGTTAGAACTTAGCCCTTCTACCGTTTACCGTAAGAAGCAGGCTTGGGAATCGGAAGATGAGTACAATCAAGCCTAGCCAAGGTGTACTCAACGTAAACCTTCATGAAATTTGGCTGTTGATCGACAGCCAAACTTTTGGAGGTATAGAAACGCATGTTTTAGAATTAGCACAAGGCCTGATTTCTGAAAGCGCTCAGTATTCAGATGCTGTTCGAATCGTTCTTTTGACTCAGTTTAATCCTGAAGCGATCATCGTTGAAAAGTTGAATACGCTGAACATCCCTTTTAGTTACCTCTCCGATTTAGCCTTATGCTGTTCAGGTTCAAGCGGCAATAGCGCGACACAGCTTAAACGTGCAGTTCAACATTATCAGCCAAGGCTTATCCATGCTCATGGTTACAAAGCCAGTTTGGTCAGTAAACTCATCAAGCTCCCACCTCGTTTTAACAACACCAAACAAATCACCACTTATCACGCAGGTGAAACCCCAACAGGCAAAGTATGGCTTTATGACTGGCTCGACCGTTACAGCAGCTTTCTTTCTGATCAGTCGCTCGTGGTCAGTGAGAAGATTAAAGCGAAAGTGCCGAGTAAAACCCATCAATTGAATAACTTTGTTAAAGTCCCAACCGGGTTAACAAACTCCCCTTCATCAAGCCCATTCCATGTAGGCTTTGTGGGGCGGTTAAGCCATGAAAAAGCGCCTGATCGATTTGTAGCATTAGCCAAACAGTTTCCCGATGTTCAGTTTGAACTTTTCGGGGACGGACCCGAAATGGAGGCCTTAGTTAAATCGCAGCCTCATAATGTTACCTTTCATGGGCATCAGATCAATATGGACGACGTCTGGAGCCAAATCGATTTGTTAATCATCCCTTCCCGCTTTGAAGGCTTACCTATGGCGGCATTAGAAGCCATGATTCGCGGCATTCCCGTTCTCGCTACCTCAGTTGGTAACTTGCCTAAGCTCATCGTGCACCAAGTTAATGGCTACCTCGCCAATTCAGAATCTGATTCAGAAACAGCGTTAGTACTAGAACAGCATTTATCCTCGTGGATGTCATTGACGAGCGAGCAACGTGACTCTCTCAAGAGTAACGCGATAGAAACCGTGAAAGACCAATACTCGCCACAAGCTGTTGTCCCGCAGTTGTTGGAAATCTATCAACTCGACCGCTAATACTCGTCTTAGTCGGTAAGTGGTTATTTTAGCTGGATAACTTAGCCGTTCTAATCAGTCTTATACTGATTCTCAAAATGACAAAGCTCACCTCAAGGCTAAGCCCTCACCTAATAATCCAACACTAAATCAGTTAGTTAAACAAAATGCATAACTGGCACTCGCTTTGCAATATTTAACATCAGGTGTAACTACGTCTCAAAAGATTGCGAGCGAGTCATGAAGAGTTTATTTGCGAATAGAGGTCACAATGGTCAACCCTGAAGCCAATAGATTGCCAGTCATCATCACGATCAGCGCCTTGTGTGTCGGGCTCGGTATTGTCTGGTACTTCGTGCCGCATCCCGCTGTTATTGTGGCGCTAGCACTTCTTCCTTTGGCTGGAATGTTTGTTATTAACAAGACCTTTTGGATGGTGATATTGTTCGTTGTCTTTTCATTTTTTCGAATCCACGAAGCGATACCTCAACTCTATTCGCTTAAAATACCGCTGATGCTTTCATTAGGCGCTCTGTCGGCTCTTCTTTGGCATGTATTAATCAGTAAAGAGCTTAAAATCTTCTGGCACCCTTGTTTAAATTGGCTCGCCATTTTTTGGGTATTGGTTTTTATTGGTATTATCTTCGCGTCTAACAGGCCCGTAGCACTTGCAGAATTCAAAGGCGTTTATTGGAAAATCATCGTGATGACGCTTGCGATTACTTGGCTAGTGAACACCACGGAAAACCTCGCAAAAACCGCGATGACGATTATCTACGCAGGTGCTTTAGTCAGCTCTATTGCCGTGTACAACTCAGTAAATGGGATTGGGCTTGTCGAGGGCTCACGCGTGACTATTGGACGCGATTTTGGCTCTATGTTAGGTGACCCGAACGATCTAGCACTGGTACTGATGTTTCCACTCGCCTTTACGATAAGCCAAGCCACCACGACTGGCATCTCACGATCCAAACGTTTAATTAGCGGGTTAGTCTGTTTGTTGCTGCTCGCCGCCATTATTGCGACTCAAAGCCGTGGCGGATTACTGGGGTGTATTGCGGTGATTGGTATTTTTGCGTGGAAACTAGTGCGCTCTAAAGTTCTCTTAATCTCCGTAGGAACTGTCGTGGCCGTAGTGCTCTACTTGGTTGCTGGGATCTCAGACAGATCTTCTGGTGGTGCCGCTGAACAAGGTATCGATGAATCTGCAATGGGGCGAATCTATGCATGGGAAGCAGCAATAAAAATGGCAGTTGAGAATCCACTGACTGGTGTAGGGTTGAACAACTTCTTCTCGAACTACTTCTTTTATAGTTCGCACTGGGACGGACTGAATCACGCCGTTCACAGTACTTGGTTTGGTGTGCTCGCTGAAACTGGCTTTCTAGGGTTGATTATCTTTCTAATATTGATTGGCTCACTGATCAAAACAATACGCTCGACACTCAAACAGCTTTCAGAGACGACCAACGCAATCGACCCAAATCTCAATGCCGCGGCTTACGCCGTATATGCTGGGTTAATTGGCACCATCGTCTCGGGTACCTTCCTAACACAAGGCTTCAACTGGCCTATCTATATCCTTTCCGCATTGATTGTTGCTGTTGCGAACGTATCTCATACTGCCTGTCAAAATGAGAAAACCTAAAAGTCAACTTGTAACTCATTGAAAATAATGTACTTATTAAATGGCACAATATATGAAAGTACTTCTATATAACAAAAAAGAGGATTTTCATTATGACGTCAGTATCTATACATCAATTCAAACATTGGCTTAAGTTTCATCCTAATTCTCGAATTAGAAATGTGTTTATCATTTTGAAAAGCATCAGAAGCACAGAGCTACCTACCCCTCAAGTACTTAATCGCTGCCTATATCAAGCGCACAAGCTAGTGGTGAATTTGGTTTCTGGCTTTATGCGATTCTTCTACTGGACTCCGGCTTTCAAAGGTCGTGTCGCTCAATGTGGCAAACGCCTGTATTTATACGGTGGCCTCCCTTTCGTGAGCGGTCCGGTACAAATTACGATTGGCGATAACTGCCGTATCTCTGGCCACACGACATTCTCTGGTTGTACCCAACCACTTGAAGGCTTGGAACACCCACTACTGTCGATTGGCAACAATGTAGACATCGGTTGGCAATCGACCATCGCTGTTGGAGGCAAAGTCGTTATCTCCGACAACGTACGCATCGCTGGCGGCGCTTTCCTGTTTGGATACTCTGGACACCCGCTTGATGCAAAACGTCGAGCACTAGGTGAAGGCGATGACCCTCAGCAAATCGGCGACATCATTCTTGAACAAGATGTATGGCTAGGTACCAATGTTACCGTTAAAGGTGGCGTAACCATCGGCGAAGGTGCCGTAATAGCCGCAGGCAGCGTGGTAACAAAGAACATCCCGGCCTTCGCAATCGCAGGCGGTAACCCTGCTCGAGTTGTCGGTCAGATTAAATCTGTTGAAGTGACAGAATCCGATGTGTTCGATTCGTTAGAGACTCATGGAGGCGACCATGCGTGATTTAATCGTATTTGGTGAAGACTTTGGTGGCCTACCTTCATCGACTCAACACTTGGTTCGCCACTTGGCTAAACAACATAAAGTCTTATGGGTTAACTCTATTGGTCTTAGACAGCCAAGACTGTCAGTTAAAGACATCACTCGCGCATTCAATAAACTGACAGGGCGAAGCAACGCAGTTACTCAAAACATGCTGGATCCTCAAAACGTCGCTGATTCAAACGACCAAGGCAACATAACGGTCGTGAACTTGAAAACCATTCCTGCGCCTTCTTCAAAGTTGTCTAGAAAACTGGCTCAGCAAATGATGTTACGCCAGTTGAAGCCAGTTATTGCTGAGCTGAAACTTCATAATCCTATCTTATGGACTTCCCTTCCTACCGCTGTTGATTTGTGCGGACACTTAGGCGAGTCAGCGGTTGTTTATTACTGCGGGGATGACTTTAGTGCGCTCGCGGGCGTTGACCACAAAACTGTCGCTCAGCATGAATTGGAATTGATTGAAAAATCAGATCTGATCTTCGCTGCTAGTGAAAAGCTGATGGGCAAATTCCCTAATGAGAAAGCTCAACTCTTACCACATGGTGTCGATGTCGGGCTATTTTCTACACCAGCTCCAAGAGCACACGATTTGCCAAGTAACCACCGCCCGATTGCAGGCTTTTACGGAAGCTTATCTCAATGGCTGGATTACGACATGGTTAAACATGTGGCGACAGCAATGCCGGAATGGGACTTTGTATTCATCGGCCCTAATGAGCTTGATACATTGTCGTTGCCTAACCTCGAAAACGTTCATTACTTGGGGCCTCGCCCACATCACACGTTGCCAAGCTATTCTCAACACTGGGATGTGAGCCTATTACCTTTCGTGGATAACGAACAGATCCGAGCATGCAGTCCATTAAAGTTGATGGAATACCTAGCCGCGGGAACTCCTATCGTGACCACCCCTTTTCCTGCAATGGTTCCTTATAAGAATCACGTTACGTCCGTTGAAAATGCACAACAGATGGTCGAAGCTCTCGAGCAAAGCCGTCACCTTGAAAACTCGCCAGTCTCTGTTGTCTCTAAAGACAGCTGGCAGAACCGTGGTAACTTCGTACATTGGATGTTGGAGCTATTATGAATGATCTGAAATTGCGGTTATTAGTCATCATCAATGCCATGTGGCGCCAACGCTACGTTATTGTTCTACCAATCCTTATTTTGCCCTTTGTAGGCTTTGGTGTGAGCAAGTTGGCTCCGACTAAATATGACGCGCATACCAGTATGTTGATTCAAGAAACGGCCAAAATGAATCCATTCTTGGAAGACATCGCCGTTTCTACCATGCTCAAAGACCGCCTTAACGCGTTGAGAACACTACTTCATAGTCGACATGTGCTTTACTCGGTCGCTGATGAACTGCAATTAACCACGCCCGATATGCCTGAAATTGAGAAACAAGAGATCATTACTGACCTATCTCAACGTCTAACGGTGACTCAGCTTGGAAAAGATTTTCTAAAAATCAGCTTAAGCTCAAACACGCCAGATGGAATGGAAGCGACGCTTCGTTCGGTAAGTGAACATTTCATTGAACAATTGCTCGCTCCGGAACGTTCGTCGATTGAAGACTCGAGTAACTTCTTGAAAATTCATATAGATAAACGCAGTGCTGAACTTGAAGTAGCAGAAGAAGCTCTTGCCTTATACATGAATGAGAATGTTCATTCGACGCCTGAGGTACAGAGCCAAAGTTTGAATCGCTTAGCGTCACTCAAACAAACACTCGCAGAAAAAGAGGCCGAGTTATCCGGTGTTGAAAAAAGCTTAGGGTCAATCGATCAACAGCTTTCAAAAACCAACCCAGTGATAGGTCGAATAGAAGATCAGATCATCGATATTCGTAGTGAACTGGCTCTGCTTCAAGCCAAATACACAAACAAACACAGTGCCGTACAAGCTAAAGTTCGTGAACTAGACAGACTTGAAAATGAGAGAAAGAGTTTGCTCGATGTAACCCAACCTACGATGAACAGCGACCAGCTTTGGGACATTGCAAGTAGTACGACACTGAACAAACTTTCGGATACCCAACCTCTTTTAGTCACCCAACTACACAGTTTACAACTGGTTCGCGCTCGCTTTGAGTCTTTAACTGAAGAAACGAAAAGCCTTCGTACTATGATTTTCGAATTAGAACACAAGGCGAATAACTTCGGTGAAAATGCAAAAGAGATGTATCGCCTTAAACGCCAAGTTGAAATCAAGCGTCAGCTATACGATGAACTGACAGAGCGTTATGAAATGGCTCAATTAACGGGTTCGCTTGGCGTATTCGAGCAAAACAAACGTGTGAAGATTATCGATTTACCCTTCACGCCTAGTATGAAATCTAACATACCTTCTTTTGTGTTTGTTTTGGCTGGTTTCGTTGCAGGTATCGGCCTTGGCATTGGGTTGGCGATATTGTTTGAGCTGTTTGACTCTTCAATCAAGCGTAAAGACGAAATCGAAGACATCTTAGGTGTTCCCGTAATTACCGTTATCCCTAAAATGAGTTGATTAGCCTTAAAGCTATTTTTAACTTGCTAGCTTCTTAGCTTCTTAGCTTCTTAGCTTCTTAGCTTCTTAGCTTCTTAGCTTTCTAGTTTCCTAGCTTCGTGCTTCCTAGCTCTTTAGTTTCCAAGTACTAAACGCCAACACTCGGTTGGCGTTTTGCTTTTATAAAGCCCCAATTATTAATCCCACTTTCTATTTCCCCAAGCACCACGATTCAAATAGCCCTTCACTCGTATCCTGTTTTGATTCCCATTTTGAGAAACGAAAATTGCCCTCGAACCATTCAACGTAAATCACTGAAATATATTGATTATTTAATTGGCACAACTCCTGCAATCTCCTTGTGTAGTCAAACGTTTTAAAGAAGTTACTTCAATAGAAACGTCAGAAAAGCGAAACAAGAATTATAAAGGCAGGGTCCAAATTATGAATAACCAGATAACAAAGCATGGCAAGAAGATCATACACGTTGTTCAACACCTTGCCCCAGGCGGATTAGAAACCCTAACGTTAGATTTGCTGCGCCTTGCTAAACCAACAGACCAAGTGTTGATCGTCAGTTTAGAAGGCACAAAAGCAGAATCCATCGCAAACTGGCCGAAGCTGAAGCCTTACCACAACCAAATCGTGTTTTTAGATAAAGAGCCCGGTGTTCAATTCAACATCATCATAAAACTCATCAAAGCATTTAGAGGAATTCGCCCTGATGTTGTTCATACCCATCACATAGGCCCATTACTGTACGCAGGCTATGCCGCCCGTGTATCAGGGGTTCCTACTCGAATTCATACCGAGCACGATGCTTGGCATTTGAAAAATAACAAACGTCGTCGCTTACAAGCATTAGCACTTAAAGCCGCTCAGCCAACTTTGGTGGCCGATGCAACCCGTGTTTACAACCAACTGCGCTCTGCCTTTTCATACAACAACATCATCACGATTAAAAACGGTGTGGATTGCGAGAAGTTCAAACCGATGTCAAAAGTAGACGCGAGGGCAACACTCGATCTACCAACCGATAAACACATCGTAGGTTGTGCGGGACGTTTAGAACACGTGAAAGGTCAAGACCAACTGATTAAAGCGCTTAGCTTACTTCCTACTAACACCGTTGTCGCATTGGCTGGTGATGGTTCAAAACGCAAGCAACTGGAACAACTCACTGACCGCTTGAATTTGAGCGACCGTGTGATCTTTCTTGGCCTAATTGAAGACATGACTACCTTTTACGGCGCGTTAGACACCTTCTGTCTACCTTCTCGTCATGAGGGGCTGCCACTTTCTACACTAGAAGCTCAGGCGTGCAACATCCCTACCGTCGCGATGAATGTAGGAGCTGTCGATGAAACCTTATGTCCAGTCAGCGGCGCCCTCGTCAAAAGCGGCAGCATTGTGGGGTTAGCTAGTGCGCTATTAGAAAAGCAAAATGAACGCTTTTTGTCACCTCGTCGTTACGTACTCGACAACTTCGACATTGTAAAAATGGTTGCCTCTTACAACGATATCTCAAAAGGAGTTTGCGCATGATCGACTGGTTGCTTGCAGGACTTTGCTTATTCTCTGGTGCGCTGATTGTCTACCATCACGCCGCCTATCCACTTTTACTGCGTTGGTATGCGAAAAGTCACCCGGCGCGTCAGATTGAAGAGAGCCATCGTTGTTATAAAGACGAACAACAAGATTGCACACTACCCACCATTACCATTCTTGTGCCAGCATTTAACGAAGAGCAGTGGATCGCAGATAAAGTTCGTAACCTTGCTTCATTAGATTACCCAAAAAAGAAGCTACAAGTGATTATTGCTTGTGACGGCTGCACTGATAACACGGTAGAAATCGCCGAAATGACGATTCAAGAAGCGATGTGCAGCGATATCTATTTCGAGATACATGACCACAAGACCAACCGAGGAAAAGTTGCGGTTATCAATGAAGAAGTGACCAATATAAAAAGCGATATCACGGCGCTAAGTGATGTATCAGCCCTTATTTCATTGGATGCATTGCTTATTGCAGCCGCTCATTTTGAAAGTGACAAGGTTGGTGTCGTGAACGCGACGTATCAGCTTTGCCCAACAGGCAACGAAGGCGAAAACACTTACTGGCAGTACCAAACCGCCGTTAAAGAGTCTGAGGCTTCATTAGGTTCGAGCTTGGGTTCTCATGGCGCGTTCTACTTGTTTAGAACCCATTTGTTTGAACTACTGCCTCTAAACACTATTAATGATGATTTCATCTTACCAATGCAAATCGTTAAACAAGGTTACATTGCAGAATACGAAACACAAATGGTGGCACTGGAGCTAGAAGAATCGAACCTAGAAACAGACTTCAAAAGAAGACTTCGTATTTCAGCGGGCAACATGCAACAAGCGATTCGATTGTTTGGCTTGTTCAGCCCCAAGTTCAAAGGCATCGCGTTTGCGTTCTTCTCCGGAAAAGGGCTTCGCCTACTCACTCCATATTTAATGATTGTGTGCTTAGTGTGCTCAATCTTACTTAACAACTACTTGGTATTTGAAGCACTGTTATGGGCTCAAGTTGCCGTTTATACCATTGGCGTACTTGGCTGCATCTTGCCAAAGCGTCTAGTAAACAAACCTATTTCATTAATCTCTTATTTGATAGTTGGACACTATGCCAACTTCATTGGTGGTATTCGTTACCTAATCGGACTAGAAAACTCACCTTGGACACGAGCGAATCATTAAGGACTTATTATGATGAACATTGAACAGCTATCTACTCAAAACTTATACCAATACAAAATCTCACGAGCTAAACGTACGTTCGATTTCGTAAGCTCACTAATTGCTTTGATTTTGTTAGCGCCAGTATTTCCATTGATAGCGATGGCAATTGCACTGACTTCTCGCGGCCCTATTTTCTACCGCCAATTGCGTGTCGGTAAATCTACGCCGGAGAAAATGGCAATCTTTGAAATCATGAAGTTCCGTAGCATGTACGAAGATGCAGAAACGCGTTCTGGCGCAGTTTGGGCTACAGCGAATGATCCACGAATCACACCCGTTGGCCGCTTTTTGAGAAAGACACGTCTTGATGAGCTCCCACAGCTGTTCAATGTATTGAAAGGTGAAATGTCTCTAATTGGTCCACGCCCTGAACGCCCTACTTTTTACACCAAACTAGAGAACGAAATCCCTTACTTTGCTGACCGTACATACGGCGTAATGCCTGGTATTACGGGGCTTGCACAAGTAAATCAAGGTTATGATACCTGTATTGATGATGTACGTCGTAAAGTGGGCTTTGACCACAGTTACGCATTAAGCCTATGTTCTGTTAAGTCTTGGATTGTCGCTGATCTCAGCATCATTTCTAAAACTATCATTGTGATGGTCGACGGTCGAGGTCGTTAAACTGATATGGTGTGAGGCGAAAGAACAAGCTGCCTAGTCCAAGGTGAAAAATAGAGCAGTCTGTCCCATGCGAACACAAAGCCAGCTTTGATAATGATTTATCAGCTGGCTTTTTACTGTCTTAAAACAAGCCAAACCCAAGAACGCTTCGATTTTAAAATCCAATTGGTATACGATGCCAACATACTGTTCTAAAAACGATTAAATGCCGTTGTTATGAAAATCGCAGATCTTAAGCTGTTTACCACCGTTGTCGAACTGGGTAGTTTTACTGCCGCAGCCAATGCACTTGACCTTCCCCGAGCTAACGTTAGCCGTAGAATTAACGACCTTGAGAAGTCTCTCGGCATTCAACTGTTCTTTAGAACCACACGAAGCCTCTCCTTAACCAAATCTGGCGAGCTCTATTACAAAGAACTACTCAATGCATTGAGTGCGCTCGACAAAGCGAACCATGTCGCTTCCAACCTTTCAGAGGTTGCACACGGGCAAATTAAGATTGGTCTATTGCCTGAAACCAGCGACATCATGCAGTCGACTCTGTTTAAATTCCAAGATATGTACCCTAAGGTTGAGCTTGATATTCGCAACATTAGTAACGGCTTTGTCGACATGTACCGTCAAGGGTTAGACCTCGCTATGCATGGTGGTACGTTGAGCGATGCAAACGTGGTTGCTCGTAAAGTGATGGTTCTCCAACGTATTTTTGTCGCAAGCCCTGAGTTTCTAGAGAAACAAGGCAAGCCCTCAAACCTAAGAGAGCTCACCAATTACCCATTTGTTTGCTTCAGGTGGCCAAGTGGCGACATCGATAAACAATGGGACATCAAAGATCACACCATCAAAGTTGAGCCTTCGGTCGTCAGCGACAGCATTGGCTTCGTGAAAGGCGGTGTAATTCGACATAGAGGCATCGCGTTGTTACCAGAACTCTTGGTACGACAGCAACTCAAAGACGGCACCTTGATTAACCTGTTCCCCGACGAGAATCTTCAAGAAGAAGAAGCATGGCTGCTCTATCCTCAGCGTAAAGCGTTAAGCCATTCAGCACAGCTTTTGATTGATTTTTTATTACAAGAGCTTCCGAAACTCTAGTTATTGTAACGAATATTGTGACAGTGTTTCACGTGAAGACTAGATTATCTAAACAAGACTGAAAGATAGAATTACTCCATAAATTGACAGGAGTAATCCATGAAGCCTATATCTCAACATTCATCTGTTTTGCAGCGTTCGTCTATCTTTCAGCAGACACCTATCTTCAAACACACAGTCATTGCACTAAGCCTAACCGCTCTGTTTGGCTGTAATGACTCTGAGGCGACGATAGCTCAAAAACAAACGCGCCCGATTCAAGTTATCCAACTTGAGCCTCTCTCTCATCAAGTTGAAAAATCGTTCACAGGCAAATTGCAGTCATCAGAAACCGCTGGCGTCGCGTTTCGTGTGCCTGGCACTATTCAAAAAATGATGGTCTCGGTTGGTGATTCAGTAAAGAAAGGCCAACCACTTGCGCAGTTAGACCCTCATGATTATCAAGTCGCGTTAGAAGAGTTACAAGCACGAGCACTCGAAGCGAAATCTGCACACAAATTAGCGAAATCTGAACTTGTACGAGTAAAACAAGCCATCGCTGATAATGCGATTGCCGATGTTAATCTAGACCGTGCAATCAGCGGTTATGAACGAAGTGAAGCGGCGGTTAAAGTCGTAGAACAGAACATACGCCGTGCGAAAGATTCGATTCGTTATACCAAGTTGCTCGCACCCTTCGACGGCGTTGTAGCGGCATCGAACTTCGATCAGTTTGAACAAGTTCTGCCGGGCATTTCGGTTTTCACCATCCACAACCCAGATCAGCTTGAAGTTAAAATCCAAGTCCCAGAAAACTTGATTCATGAGTTCCAACCGAATCAAACCGCTGTTATCAATTGGTATGGCTCAGAGGAAAAGCTGATTGGGTACGCCGCTGAAATTGCCACGTCACCTCACCTTATCAAACAGACCTACGCGGTTACCTACCATGTAGAGACAACCAACAAGTTAGTGTTGCCAGGAAAATCCGTCACACTGACAACTCAACTTGGCGAAGCTAGCAGCAATTTTTGTTTACCGTATTCAGCGTTGGTGAATCAATCTGGCATCGAGCAAGTGTTCACGGTTAAGAACGAGCTAGCTCATGGCGTGACTGTGGACGTGGTTTCGATGTCCCAAAATACCGTATGTGTTGAATCAACGCTCAACGATGGTGATTTCGTCGTGGTGAGTGGTGCTCAGTACGTCATGGAAGGCCAACACTTCTCCGATATTCAAGTTAAGAGTCTGTAGGTAAATCATGATGAATCTAGCTGATTTTGCGATCAAACAACGCACCTTCATCCTGTTTTTCACTGCATTGAGTGTTATCGCAGGCCTGTTTTCTTACTTTGATCTTGGCAAGCTCGAAGATCCAAGCTTCACCATCAAAACGGCCGTCGTGGTAACGCTCTATCCCGGTGCTTCTGCGGAAGAAGTGGAACAGCAAGTTACTGATACTGTGGAAACTAAACTGCAAGAGATGGGATCATTAAACCGACTTCGTTCATTGTCTCGCCCTGGCATGTCGATGGTGTTTGTCGATCTCAAAGAGTCTCTTAATTCAAAAGCACTTCCTCAAGAGTGGGACTTATTGCGTCGCAAAGTATCTGACATGAAGCTGTTACTGCCTTCGACGGCGCAGATCAGTGTCGTACAAGACGAGTTTTCTGAAGTCTACGGCATGCTTTTCTCTATCCACAGTAAGGATGCTTCGCCTGCTGAGCTAAGACGTTACGCAGAAGAACTCCAACGCAGAATTAAAACCGTCGATGGCATTAAGAAGATTGAGTTACACGGTGTTCAGCCACGTGTTGTTCACATCGACATCCCAGATGAAAGGTTGGCGCAATACGGCCTATCTATCACACAAGTTTGGTCGCAGCTGAATACGCAAAACATGGCCTTCGATGCCGGTAAGTTTTCAGCAGGAACGGAACGAATCCGAGTTCAACAGTCTAGTGAGTTTGGTTCATTAGACGACATCAAAAACCTGATGATCAAAGGCGGCGTGAGTGAATTAGGAACCAGCTTAATCCGCTTAGGCGATATTGCAGACGTCACAATGGGCTACCAAGAGCCAATGATGACAGAGAACCGCTACAACGGCGTACCTGCAGTCACATTAGCGATGAGCCCAGTCACCGGCGTAAACGTGGTATCACTTGGTGATGAAATCAATCAAATCGTCAGCGATTTTCAAGCAACCCTGCCGTTAGGTGTTGATATCGCGACAGTTGCTAACCAGCCCGAAGAAGTTCAGAAATCGATCGACAATTTCGTAAGCAACTTGCTAGAGAGTGTCGCGATTGTATTCATCGTCCTGTCTATCTTCATGGGGCTAAAAAGCGCAACCATTGTCGGCTCAAGCTTACTGCTGACTATCTTGCTGACACTTATCTACATGAACATCGCTTCAATCGATTTACACCGAGTTTCGCTAGGTACGTTCATTCTTGCGCTCGGCATGTTGGTGGATAATGCCATTGTCATCACCGATATGATGATTGTGAAAATCAACAAAGGCATCGACCGAACCAAAGCCGCAATTGATTCTGTTAAAGAGACCGCTACACCACTCTTTGGCGCGACAGTCATTGCTATCATGGGTGCGAGCCCTGTTATCTTTTCAAAAACTGATGCCGCTGAGTTCGCAAGCTCAGTATTCCTAATCATTGCCTCTTCATTGTTGTTGTCATGGTTTGTCGCAATGACCTTCACAGCTTTGATGTGTTGGTTCTTCATCAAGCCAACTAAGCAAGCTGACAACACCAAAGTGAGCTTATACCGTAAGAGCGTAAACTGGACGGTAGATAACCCACTCAAAGCACTGACGGGACTTATTCCGCTGATCTTGGTTACTGCATTGGCTATCCCGAATATTGCCGTTAACTTTATTCCACAAGCCGACAGACCCATTCTGTTCTTAGATTACTGGCTGCCAAATGGCGCCAAGGTTGAACAGACCTCAGAAGACATGAAGCGTATCGAACAATGGTTGTTAGAGCAGCCGGAAGTCGAGAGTATTTCAACGTACATTGGTGCTGGCGCTCCTCGTTTCTCAGTGACCATTGAGCCAGAACCGTTTGACTCTGCTTACGGTCAGATCTTGATTAACGCGACCGATTTCCCTTCACTCAGCCCGTTGATTGCGCGTGGCGACAAATGGTTAATGGAAGAGTTTCCAAACGCCGATCCTCGCTTTAGAAGCTTAAAGCTTGCGACTTCGGATAAATTCAGTGTTGAAGCGCGTTTTTCAGGCCCAGATATCGAGGTACTGCACGGCTTATCTGAACAAGCGAAAGCTATCTTTGCTCGACACCCAGACACCAAGTACGTGCGTGACGACTGGCGTCAAAAGAGCAAAGTGCTAGAACCTGTCATCAACCAAGACAAGATGCGTCTTGCAGGCATTAACCGTGCAGATATTGCATTCGCGATGAAACGCGCGTCAGAAGGCATGCCGCTGGGTCGTATGAACTTAAACGACGAACTGGTGACGATTCAACTGCGTGGTACAGAAAGCTCTATTCAATCGCTAGAAACTTTGCCGGTACGTTCTTTATTGGGCATCCACAGCGTTCCACTAGGTCAAGTCATTGACGGGTTTGAGCTTACAAGCGAAGAGACCATGATTTGGCGTCGTGACCGAGTAAAAACCATCACAGCACAAGCTGGCGTTGGTCGCTACACCACACCTGCAGCAGTGAGAGACTCAGTTAAAGAACAAATAGAATCCATTCACCTTCCACACGGTTACCACTTGGAATGGGGTGGCGAATATTACGACGAGCATAAAGCGGTCAGCGATATTCTTAAACAGCTACCTAAAGCGATGTTGTTGATGGTGATCATCCTAGTTGCGATGTTTAACGGCTTCAAACAGCCAGTGATCATCTTCACCACCCTACCGCTTGCGGCGACGGGTGCAACGTTCAGCTTGTTGCTGTTGGATAAACCGTTCGGCTTCATGGCGTTGATTGGCGCGGTAACCTTGACCGGTATGATCATCAAGAACGGCATAGTGTTGATGGACCAGATCGAGCTTGAACGTAAAGACGGTCGCTCACTGTCAGACGCAATTAAAGAAGCAACCGTGAACCGTACAATGGCGATCTCAATGGGCGCACTTACCACAGCACTTGGCATGATCCCGCTGCTTAGTGACCTGCTATTTGACCAAATGGCAGCAACCATTATCGGTGGTTTGGCGGCGGCAACCGTGTTGTCTCTGTTTGTAATGCCTGCGCTGTACAAGCTCTTCTATCGAACTGAAGAAAAAAAGACAGTGGCTGAAGCCATTAAAGATGCTGTAGTTGTACTCGATGCAACGCCTCAGTGTACAAACAGCGGCACTCCAACCTCATTCAACAAGGAGCAATAAACATGTACCCATTAACTAAGTTTAAAGTGGCTCCTATTGCTCTCGCATTGTTGCTGACAGGTTGTGCGGTTGGCCCTGATTACGATGAACCACAAACGACCATGGCTGAGAGCTTCTTATATAGCCAAGGTGATGTGAACCAAGACGGAGTGAGCCAAAACGAACAGCACAATCATTGGTGGACGCAGTTCAATGATCCAACGCTCAATCAGTTAGTGGCTGATGTTCAAAGTCAGAACATCCCACTTAAACTGGCCGCCGAGCGAATCAACATGGCGAACTCATACAAAAGCGTTGTTGAATCATTCAAAGTCCCGACCATCAATGTCGGCGGTGGTTATTACAACTACCAACTGAGTGAAAACGACTCCCTACTCGGCCCGGTATTTGGCGCTTCTGATGCGGTTGAATCAGCAACGGGGATGTCGTTGCTGGAAGCGCAACACGATGGCGGGTTCTTAGGTGCAAGCATCGCATGGGAAATGGACTTGTTTGGACGTATCGATAAGCAATCCAACGCGGCGACGATTCGAGTTGAACAAGCCGAGATATTCCAATCGGGTTTGAATACCTTGATCACTGCCGATGTCATTCACAACTACCTGCAATATCGTGGCGCTCAAGAGCGAAAAGCGATCGCACTAGAGAACATAGCCGACCAAAAGCAGACTTTAGAACTGGTCACTAAAGTTGTTCGCAGCGGCTATGGCTCGGAGTTAGATCTTGCTCAAGCCAAAGCCATGCTTGCCGCGACTGAATCCATTGTTCCTCAACTTGAAATCGCAGAGCAAGTTCACAAACAACGCATGGCAGTGTTGTTAGGCGAATCACTTACGAGCGTGAACCAACGTTTAGTGGGTGAATTTACCTTGCCGAGAATGAAGGATGTGATTCCTACAGGCTTACCTTCTGACTTGTTAGAACAACGCCCAGACATCCGAATTGCAGAACGCGAAATGGCAGCCATTAACGAAGAACTCGGCGCAAGCATTGCTAATCGCTATCCAAAATTCTTCCTAACGGGTACGCCAGGAGTAACTGCAGGAAGTTTTGATGACCTATTCAGTAGCGATTCATTCGGTTGGGCGGCATCTGCTGGCATCAGTTGGAATGTGTTCGATGGTGGCCGAGGCGAAGCCTTGGTAGAGATGAACGAAGCAAGGTTCCGTTCTGCAGCGCTTAACTACCAACACTCGGTAGACAGCGCCTTTGCAGAAGTCGATTCAAGCTTGTTTGCCTATGGCCGTAGCCAAGAGAACCAAAAGCGCATCGATGAAGCCACCCTCGCCGTCGATAATGCAGTGAGCAAAGCAAAGTCACTCTATAAAGCCGGCCTAGTCGATTACTTATCGGTGTTAGACGCACAAAGACAACAAAAAGCGATGCAAGATCGCCAAGTAGCCGCCAAGCTTCAAACCGCCAACACCACAATTGCGGTATACAAAGCCTTAGGTGGCGATTGGAAAGTCGCTAATGAAACAAAGAGTGTCGAATTAGCTCACGCTAAGTAGGCTCGCTGTTCTCAGCTGAACGATGCAATAAGCATAAAAAAAATACCGCCGTTGATTACGGCGGTATTTTTGTTACTAAAAGTCGCTGTAGCAATTGTGCACTTATGTTTAACGGATACGTACCTTTCCAATTGGGTTTAAACGACTAAATCGGTATTTGGGGTAATAGATCCAAAACAGTTCTTCGTTCTTAGAGTCTTGAGCTATCAATAACTCAACCTCGCCAGAGTTAATAACAATACGTACTTTACTTTTTGACAAAGGTTTCGTTCTATTCATCGTTACGTAGTTACTACTTCTCAAAGAATCTAACAATTTAGATTCTTCAAACTCCTCATGAGCCTCCACAACAAAACTCGACACGCTCAGCTCTTCAGCTAGGATATTTCGGATTTGATACTTCTGAGAGAGAAACAGAACGATACTGATTGCTGCGACTCCACTTAAGAGAATCAACGCTTTTATATTTTTACGCCAGACCCCAACAAAAAGTGCTGAAAGTAAGCTTACAATAAAAACTAAGGAGGTAACCGTAAACCAAATATCTAAATAATCGCCCATAATTACCCTATTCACCTCAACCTAGTTTAAGTACCCCTGATCATGTCTTCCATGACGAAAGTGAACTATTTTCGCGACAATCTGTGACTAGGAATTAGACGCATCGTTGCTGTCTGTATCTACGGTTTTGATCAGAGGACCTGCGCATTCGACAAAATCACCGATATCAAAAGTATCTGGCGCACCGGCTCCGCCCGTCACACCAAAACTGCCTTTCACCGTTGGATCCTTCTCAGTCTTATCTACGTCTAAAATGATCTCTACTTTATACATGTGACCATCAGGAAGGAGTTTGGCACACTCTTCCAGTGTTGAAGCGCTAGCACTCATGCTGAAACCGAATAAACACACCGCAAGTACACTACTTTTCATTTTCAACATCATAAAACCTCTCGAAGACTATAGAAACATCATACCAATAATCGACTCATCTTCACGGGAATTGCCATAAAACGTCTAAAAAACATAACCTTGGTTATCTATGAACGCTATTTTGGCGCTTCTGACTCCGTAAAGTTGGTTTTAAAAGTGAAGGCATACGGCGTATCACCGATTTCTCTGAGGTGTTCAAGTCGCTTTATCGCTTCTTCGAGTGTGGGAATATGGTCTTCTTCAATCCACCAAAGCACATAAGTATCTTCAGGTAAACGATGAAACCAGTCCCCCTTTCGACGCATAAAATCACGGTGATGTGTGCGGAACATGAAGTTCTTTAACGAATCCACAGAGTCCCACACCGACATGTTCACAATCATATTAGGATCCTCGAAAGCTTGGATGTTGGTGGCGTCCCCAGATTCATCTTTCAGACGCCAAACAAACCCTTCACTGCTTTCTGCGATTCCATTAACCAACTCTAAGTTATCGACAAACTCTTTGATTTCTGGCGCATCTAACGGGTATTTTGCCAGAGCGATATTTAACTGAGCTAATTTCATAATGTTTCTTCCTTGATAAATTATGAGTAAAACACTTCGGATACACTTAACCTTCTAAGCCCCACTTTTATAACGAATCAAAATACTCACGCCTAGAAGTAATCTGGTATTCGTCCATCAAACTCAGAAGAGTCGTTCGAAATATACATACAATCAGAACCTACTATGTTCACAAAGCCAAGCCTAATATAAAATTGATGCTCAATGTCGCTGTGTAGGTATAAAGCCTTACAATTATGACGAGTGAATAACTCCGTTTTTAGCAAGTTGATCAACTCAGACGCATAACCTTGGTGTCGTAATTCTTGAGGTGTAGCCACAGAGCCAATACCGAAACATCCTTTTGCAAGACCAAACATGTCACTATAAACGATAAGAGACGACACGACCCTATCCTTCTTGACTAGCACATACCAAGTGCCAGATAAGTACTTTTCACTGTTACGACAACCTGTTAAGTAATCGTCTAACGTCAAGCCATCACCCCAAACATCGAAGCCCATTGTATAAATGGTATCTAACTCGTGAAGATCTGCTTTTCTTACGTGCATTACTCTAAATATCCTTACTCAACGAACCCATGTAATACCGCATTACCTAGACAACGACGACAACTCATAAACTCTCGGATACGAACCAAACTAAAGAACAGCTACGCCTTCAACTTCAATCACTGAGTTAACATTAGCGCGTTCGATTATCTTGAGTAACGTCGTTTGGATTAGCTCATTATCTCTGATTTCGGTTTCACAAGAAAAACGCTCTTCTTGAACACCATCGCCCTCGCCCAACATAAATTGAACTGCGACTTCCGTTGCGAGATCTTTGGTCGTCCCGTAATACGCTAACGTGATTTTTGGGTATCCGTTGTCGCCTTTTTTAACCTGCTTCGCGATACGTTTTTTAGCTTTATCTAAATTCATACAACTTCCTTTTAAGGCTGAAACTAAAATGAACAAACGTCTGATATTTCTTAGCTTTACTATAAAGCATTACCACAGTCACTACATGATTTAATGGATGACAATCCGCTTTTTCTTACGTTAGTTTTTCCACAAGAACCACAAAATTTCAAAGAGTGGACATTGTAAATAGACATTAAAGTAACAAGCGGAATCCAGACCAACAATTCTGGCCCATTACCACCTGAACAATAGATAAAACCAATCGCGAAGATACCAAACATAACAGACTCCAAAGTCCACAATGTTTGTTTGTACTTTGCATCTTTGATAATAAAAAACGTAAAAAATCCGATTAAACTACTGATAACCCCATAGACCGCAAATCCTATAAAGGCTTCTTGTTGATTCATAACTTTCCCTGTCCACATACCACTTTACGGTCTGAGCAACGCCACTAACCTAAACCATAAGACGTTAAACACTAACCTACATTAAACGAGAAGTGCCAAGCCTTGTAAATCAGTGGCAGGCGTACTTTTTAAATTCTAACCACATTCAGTTAAGCAGCAGACAACACGTAAGAACTACGCGCCAAGAAGCGGTAGATTTTTTCGTTTTTGATAAGTTAAGGCTAGCTCTAAGCACTGCTTAATACGTGCCCTAGGAAGTGGTTCAGTTAGGTTCAAGACGATTGCCCGATTACCTTGAAATACCAATGCGCCATCGTGCAATTCTCTGAATGTGTCGACTAGCTTCGTTTGACAGTTAAAGAACAAGTAATAGTTGTTTGGTGACTTCAATTTCCAGTCGATTCGAATTGGGCTGCCCGTCTTAACGCTGTAACTCGGCTCGCCCCATTTCAGAGACTCTTCGACTTCACCTAGTTCCAAATCAGAGCAAAGCTCAAAGATTAATGAACGCAACTCTTCAAGCCGAGCTTGAACATCATCGGGATACTCGTTGAAATGTGTTTTGATTGCTTGGTCCATTCAACCTCCGATTCATTTGTTGTGATATTAAGGAGCTGCTAACTCAAACTATGTTTGGCTATATAGCTTGTTAAGTGTCCTGTTGAACCCAAACAACACTTTCATTTGAAGTTGGAACCTCAAACCAAGACCAAAAAAGATCTAACATTTCAGGTGTCATTTCATAAGACTTGCCATTGAGTTCCGAGTTACGGTTAAATGCCCTCTCCTTACAAGTCTCAAAGGGAACATCAAGGTAGTGAACTTCGCTGTCCACGCCTAGGTTTGACGCCCAGCTTGTAAAAGAATCTCGGTCTGATTTACGCCAAAAAACAAAGTCAAAAATTACCGGAACACCCAAAGAAAAGAGCTGCATTGCAGAGTCCTTGAATAAACCTTGAAGCGTAGCCAGCCGGCTATCAAAAACTTCACGCTCCATATGTTCGCCATACAAAGGAATCATCCACTCATCAATCGAGAAACGAAAGGTACCATGCTTTTCTGCAAGCGCTTTATAGTAAGTCGTCTTACCCGAACCGATAAAGCCACATACGAAATAGATTTTAGTCATGATTCCTCTTTAGCTCATAGGTAGAGTTGCCGTGTAAAAGCGCTGACACCAAGCTTAAGCACTAACATAAGCTTTAGGATGCCAAGTGTCATAATTCATTCTTAAAAGCGTTCTTACCCGGAACTTCTCGTGCATAGTGTCATCATTGTTTCAGACACAGACTGTCCTTCTATAAGATAACAATCTGGGACTTCTCCAATCACTTCGAAACCACATTTCAAATACAAATTCTTTGCAGGAAGATTATTCGAGAGAACATTGAGGTCTAACCAATCGATACTTGGGCTTTCGTTACAAAACTCAGTCATGCGCTTAATCAGTTCTACACCCAACCCTTGCTTCCTTAGACTTGAATCAACACCCATGCCGAGAAGCACACGATGAAACTTATACTCTTCACCGTAATGACGTAGGTCTATATGACCAAACACTCGTTCCTTAAAGTCTTTGATTACCCAGAGCTTTCTCCAGCCATGTTCACCAAGGCTTGCCTCAAAACCATTTCGAAACTTGTCTTTAAATTGTTCTGAAACTACACAATTCTCTTTAGAGATCGGTTGGAAAAGTGGAGAGTTATCATCCGCATTCTCAAGAAGCTGTGCTCCTATGTATTCGAAAAAGGATTCTAAATCCGACAGAACGGCTTCCGATATTCTCATGTAATCTCCTTCTTGCGCATGATTCTTTCTTTTAGAAGTGTACCAATACTGCTAACGACAAACGTAAAAGCAAACGCCACAAGTGGCTGATAGAAATCAAACGCACCATCCGTCATAAAAAAGTACTGATGAATGGAAACACCAAAACCAACACCTAATGCTAGCTTCAGATTCTTGAAAATGCCTTGTTTCATGTTCATTCCCTCGTAGAAAGCAACACTATGTATAGGTGTGAGTGACGTTATGGCCGAACCCTCTGTGACATAAACGCTTTAAAGCCAAGTAAGTCGAAACTGCAAAGCGTTGTGAATTCATCTTGAGCGCTTGTTAGGCAAATTTCGTTTCGCGCGCCATTTCCTGAAAAGTTTGCCCATTGAGAACGAAGTCTTTTGTATATTTAAAGCCTGCTTTATTGGTATGAGCAGCAAAAGAACGAGCATTGTCTTTATGCACGTACGTGTAAACGTAAGAAAATTTAGAACTTCTTACTTCACAACTAAACCGAAACAACTTCTCAAACACACCTTGACCACGACAAGCCTTACCCACACAGACAGGTCCCCAAAAGTATGAATTAGAAGAGCTTAGTTGGGTACTCCCAACTACCACTGAACCAAGCTTGTTCGCCACAGAAATGAGTCCTTCTGAACATTCCCAAAACTGCCATGAAGCACAAGCAGCTATCGCTACTATCGTATTGTTGAGTTCAGCAACATATATAGCCTGCTCTTGCTCGATAACTTGAGTTAGAAGCACTTCGTCCATCACTGTATTTAAGAAACCATCGCATTTATCAGATTCATCCAAGTTAGATACATGACAAGATTTCTGTAGTTCTACGATTTGACTGATGTCCTCAAGTTTTGCAGCTCTTATTTCCATGACTTCCTCTGTTGAATATTTCTTCTTTTTACCTAACGCTAAGTTCGACATGACTGACAATGGCAAACTGTAAACTTAGGATCGATGATTTTAGCTGTGACTTTGACAGAACCACAAAGGCAATTAGCCTCAGAATAATACATTGAAAGAGCTCCTAGATTGATGAAACATATACGCTGCCCTATTGGTGAGCAACGCAATAACTAAGCCGCTAAAAGGAACCTTAATAACTAAGACAAATGCACAGTGAAAATGCCAATCATTGAGAATCGGTTCTAGGCGCTTTTTCCTCTGCATTTTTTTGCAATAACTAAACCATGATTACTGCTACCAAGCAATGAAACCTCGGAGCATGTCGATAAATGATACTTAAACCATGATTGATACTGTTGCTCATTTAGTTGATTAACTTCCTGACCAATAAACCGAACGTACCCATCGGTTGCAATATGATTTTCGATACTAAATCCAGATTCAATTACCAAGCTTTCAATCTCTAAAGGCTTAGCAAAGTATCCCGTTCTAAAAAATGGATCTACATCGGGAGAAGAGACCAAGCCACTTTCATTCAATTCACTTAGAATATCAGGGGAAACTAAGCTACTGGACATTTTGGCAAGCAAACCCGCCACAAAGAAACGACTGATATACGCTATCGCAACTACACCATTTGGTTTCAATATTCGATTTGCCTCTTTTAAAACTGCTTCTCGGCCTGACTTCGATTGTATGTGATAAAGCGGCCCCAATACTAAAACAACGTCTTGAGTACCGTTTTCAATAAAACTCACGTTAGTTGCATTTGCTTCGTGAACAACCAAGTCTAAATTCTGGGTCTCAGCATTATATTTAAGTTGCTCGACTAATTCTGGAACTAACTCCACTGCTGTCACATCCATACCTTGTCGAACATAATGAAGTGAATAGCGACCAGTAGCCGCACCAAGCTCCGTCAAACGACCTGCTGATTCGAGATAAGACCCCAAAACATTAATTGTTGTATCAAATTCAATACGCGTTATGTTTTGAGAAAGTAGACGCTTCTCTTCGTCAAATTTCGCGTAGTAATCCATATACTCTTCTTGCACGACTCACTCCTATCCAGTTCACACCAAATGAAGTAAATGACAACGTTACAAATACACTCAAACTTGCCACCTAAATCACTCAAGCTAAACCGTGTTAAAAATACCAAGTGTTGGTAGTCTACTTAAGCACTTATTATTCGAATGTTGCCTTTAGTGCCGCAGCTTGTTGCTCAAATAACCCATTGTCAGATTCAGAGGTAGACTTAGCTACATTTACCCATTGAACTCCTGTATCGTCAATATGACGAAACTCAATTTGTAATGCATATTTTGAACAATGAAGTAGACCAAATCCAAAGCCTACAAAAGTTAAGATAACAACTATGGCTTTAAGCCAAAGCGGGGTACTTTCAAGGCTTGGAACTGCTAGCCAAACTGCTCCAGAGAAGACAAATAGCCAAAATATTATTTGCCCCACATTGTCGAGCAAACCGAGTTTTTTAACTCTCACATCATTAATTTTTGATAAAGGGTATGAATTTTTTTTGAAGCTAAACCCTTTTTGGCTCAGTCGAAAATCTGTTTCCTTGTACATTATTTACTCCATTCGTATGACGCCAAATTAAGGTATGAACAACGCTAGCACCTTACTTAGACCATAGTGCAATCGTCATTAAACTTACTGAAATGATGATGCCAAACGTTGTGAATCATTTTTAAAGTTATTATAGGTGGTTAGTTGACCTATGTGATCACGCAATAAGCTAAAGGGAATAAACTAGCGAGTAAAAAACGACCACCTAACCCGGTACTTTCAAGCTTAGTTACAACAGTATGTTTAGAAGAGTTATTTTCAATCAAACTACTTGCCGCTACACCCGCCACATTACTTGGATCGCTGTAACCTACTTTGTGCCCCGAAAAAGAGAAGATGCTGCCGAGCCCAATAAGTAGGAGCATTGAGTAAAAGGCGTAGTCACTCAAGAACTGGATTGCTAAAGAACCTGTCAACCGTTCGAACAAATAAACAAAACCAAGAGATAGAAAGTTTGACGTAACTACAAATGACATTAACTTGTTCATTATATTTATCTTTTCCTCATTGTTACAAAACGCAAAGCTAAGGTGTGATCAAGGTAATACTGAATCTTGAGTGGACAACCTTAAACACAAACGTAACGCAAAGCTAAAATGCTAAGTGTTAGCTGCTTGCTTTAGCAACTTTCGATATGAATTTATACAGCGCACAGATGATTTAAAGGAGCCCAAGCTAATTCTTCCGAATTACCTAATTTATAACTCCAGATCCAGCCGTTTAATTCATGTTCTTTTACTAGAATGTCACCAACTATCAAACGGTGTTCCTTAGCAAAATAGTCCTCAAGTACGGTTACTTCACTGTTATTTACAGCTAATATGTGTTTTGGAACCCAGCCTTCTTTATTTTCTCCTCGGCAAAAAATCCAATTTGCCCAATCACCTTCTGGGTTGGATTCTTCTACAAACTGCAATTTTTCACCTTTTACGATTCGAATAGGTAATTCTGGATCATCCTTATAATTTTTAACGACGTTGTATTCCATAGCTTATTTCTGCTCCATTTACATAACGTTAAGCTGTGAGTGAACGTGTGCCCAAATTGGACCGAAGCGAGAATAGTATGCTTTCACGAATCATACTTAAGCGCCTTGTTAAGTTTTCACCAACATAGTTCATATGAACCGTTTCTGTTTTCAATTGCCAGATCTGAAAAGCTATTAACAATTAGATCAGCTAAAGCTAATTCAGATTCTTTATGACTAGTTAATATAGCAACAGTAAAACACCCTGCTTCTTTAGCTGATTTGACACCCGCTGGCGAATCTTCAAAGGCAACACAGCTCATCGCATTCAAACCTAGATTTTCAGCGGCAAGCACAAATGGTTCTGGGTGTGGCTTACCGATGCTAACATCTTCACCACATATCATAATCTCAGGTAACTCAAACCCGGATGCACGTAAACTTGTCTCAGCCACATTTCTTGGACCACTCGTTGCGATTGCCCATGAACACTTCGGTATGGTTTTTACAAAACTCAGTGCTCCATCAATTTCAGTAGCTGATTCCATTGCTTTTATTGCGATTTTTTTAACTACGTTTTCTTCACTCGCATTTGCATATTGAAAACCTACTAATTCTAAAGTTTCGCTAATTTTTCTGCCGTGAACGTGTGGATGTACTATTGAAAACTCAACTCCTTTTTGCAATGCCCACTCTTTCCAAATATTATTTATAACCAGTGTGGTGTTTACAAGAGTTGCATCTACATCAAATATAAAACCATTGCATGAATATCTATTTATCAAACCTATTCCTTAAATGTGCAAATACGAACGTGGAAATGAAACATAACGCCTTTAGGTACTTCCAACAACCAACGCCTAGCCGAGAGAGTTAGCACACGCTGTTTGGACAATCTCTTGAAACTCTCGAACCGTTACCTTGCCTTTAATTTTTGGCTCAAACTCTTCTTCATCGAAATAAACTATCGGGTCGACTACATCTTCGTCTTTAAGATCAACTCCAATAGCCTCTTCCATATCAACAACTACAGTTATGAGATCTAAAACATCAATATCAAAGTTTTGATCATAAAATGTACCATCAATAGCAATTTCATCCACACGAACATCGAAAGCCTTAGCCATTGCATTTAATACTTTATCGTCTACTGCATCACAGCCATTAGCCCAAACGAAATTTGAATACGTGATTGCTAACACTGAACACAACACAAGTTTGGGATGTTTCATATTTTCCTCTTTGATGCCTAACACCCAATTGAGTAGCTAACAACCCCGCCAATACGCAGAATTGACAAGTAGAGCTAACACCTTGTTAAGGGATGAACAACGGAATACCAAAGATGCCGGACACCACCTTAATCACTAAAATGAAGGCTTAGTAAAAATGCCATGCATTGTGAATCACTCTTTAGTAGTCTGTCATTTGCTTGATTGAACCTTATTGATTTTTAGCCAAAACGACTCTTGGCATTGATTAGTAAAGTTCTTTTTCTTGGGCGCTATATTTAAAGCGCTCGGTTGTTCTGTTACTTCATATGAAATCCAACACTCCTCGCAAACTGCGCCCATTACGTGTCCGGATAATTCACGCTCAGTTAGCTTTTTTATAACAACGCCATTGTTAAACTTTACGAACAAATCACTGTTTTCCATGAGAATGCCATCTTCTTCGGAAGTCTGTTTGTTTATTACTTTCTCTACTATCGACAGGCCATCAGGCTCATTTTTCATCGCCGATATATATGTGAATAAATTATTCATGACACCTGCCTGTTCGAGACTATCTGGCACATAACGCCTTGCTAAGGTTTGAGCAACGAAACACAAAATTACCACGTGCCATGCGTTGAAAGTTATCATGAAGCAGCTTGCATTTATAATAAGCACTCCAATCGGGTAAGGTGAGACCAAGACTTGCTATACGTTACTTCCAAGCTCTGAATTTGGCCTCAACTTATTGCTAAAAACGAACAGACAACTAACCAAAATGCCTATCTCGAAAAGCTGACATAGCAAAGATGCTGTCTTAAACACCAGACCAGATTCCATCCAGGGCATCGCTATTTCGATTAGCGCAGCGGCAAAAACCAAAGTATACCCAACCCATTGATGCCATTTACCTAACATTGGCGAGAAATGATAGAAAGCTAACAAATAGAGCACCGAAAAAAAGGCATTATAAACCAAGTAAAATACTCAAGAATTTCAACTAACGAGCGACCACCTTCGCCCAAAGTCGCCATTAGAATCGGGATAATAAAATTGAGTATCATGTAAAGAAACGGATAGATAAGAATACCCAAGGCAAGATACCGAACTGACTTTTTAACTCTAGTTTCCACTTGTACTACCTTCTCAAGTTGGAGTAGCGCATGACGCTTAACTCCCTATTAACTTGTGCAGCAACGCAATGCAAAGATTCTGCATTGCGTCTTAAACACTAAACCTGACTAGAAGTAATACTGCTACGCGTTGCGAGTCAGGTTAAATTGTATGTTATAATTTCGTAACAAGTTCTATATTTGATTTATCTATTTTTAACTGGAGATGCACAACCAAACATTAGTAGTCCTGAGATAATTACTGAAGAGATCTTTAACGCACTCACCTTTAAATCACTGATTTAATTATAAAAGAGAGCTCAATATACATATAGTGGATTGTAAACCCAATAACATAAATCTAATTTTTCAATATTACGCCGATAAATCATTGATAAAGACTATGAAAGTTATAACACCAAGCGTGGTGACATCGGCGCGAAAGGTATTTCGCATATTTTTAAGTAAGGCTTCTCACCAAAAGGAGACTCTGGTAATTCAATCTCTCCATGCGATGTATAAACGTCAAACAGAGCATTACTTTTCACCAAATCACCTTCAAGCTCAGTAACCTTATCATTTGCACCACTACACCCTCGACTCTGTCCACCTGTGAAAGTTAAATAAATTTCATGCATCGACTTAACTGCAAGCGCGCAGTGAATCTGCTCATGTCGATAGAGCTTTTCAATATATGGGCGAAACTCCTCCGCTGATTCAGGTGAAGTTTTAGACGTTTCGAATTTCGGAAGTGTATAGGTAACTTCCAGCTTAAATTCATTAATTTCGCAAGAATCATCATTCGTATGGAAGTCATATTTCCACGCGGTGTACCCGTCAAAGCCTTCATTTACTAGAAACCCAGGCCTAGCGTTAAAAGAGCGTTCAATTTCTTCAACACTATTTCCGCTAACCTCATACACTTCAAACTTTTTCTGGAAGGGAAAATCTACCTTAACGTCAGCATTAGCCTGACTGGACGCCATTAAGCAACATATTGAAAGTACTATTTTTTTCATCATCTTCCTTGAAGCATATAACGCTAAGTTAAGCCGCCACAACGCTGATGGCACTACAATTCGCGAAGCGAGAGTGCCATGCGTTAGAGGTCGGCTTGAACGCCTTATTATGTGACTATTAAAACATCGAGTTATTATTGGCTGACTCTTTCGGGACCACTTGAATTGAATCCCAATGCTCGACTATTTTTCCATTTGAATCGAAACGGAAAAAGTCCATCGTTACGTACTCTTCATCAGCAGGCCATGTTTGCCTTGTATGCAAAGCTACCAGATCACCTTCAGCAATAATTCTCAAAAACTCTATATCCTTTTTGGGATAGTCCCGAGACATTTCTTCAAAGTAATCTATAAAGCCCTGTTTACCATCAGCAACAACTGGGTTGTGCTGGATATAATCATCACCAACATACAACTCTACTGCTTTAGCTGGATCACCCATGTAAGCAGTTCTATAAAAAGCAATAGCATTGTCTTTGTTTTGTCTAAGTTGATTCGTCATAGCAGCCTCGTGAAGGGAAGTTTCACACTAACAATATGAGATATCGAGTGCTTTCGCCAGCGATGGATTAACGCTTGTCACATAATGAATGACACGGATTCCCCCTACCGAGGTTCTGCCACACTTATGTGGTACTTAAATGCATCGGAGGCACCATGTCTGATTATTCTTATTTCTGCGGTATCGACCTAGCTAAAAACCACTTCAGTCTTCATGCCGTAGACCAAGATGGTAAGGTCATACTTATAGGACAGTAACCCCGTATTCAAAGCAACTTATACTCGGCTTTTAGTTGCTGGAAAGCCTAAGAAGGTCGCAATAATCGCGTGTGTTCGAAAGATGGTTGTAACCGTTAACTCTATGCTGAGAGATGGCGCCATGTGGGATGAAAACACAGCAAAAAACTAATCATTGACGCCATAGTCGTTTGTTATGACTTAGGACTTGATAGGTACTCTGAAGCAACCCAGCCTTTTATACCATTGCCTTCCACTAATGCCCAACTACTATTAGTTTTCAAGACCACAACCTCATCACCAGCTACTAATTGGTTGATAACCTTTGAGTTTAGGGTTGCCTCTGCACGCACACGTAAACTTTTGGCCTCTACCGTACTCACAGATACAGCAGGTTCCGAGGGAGAACTAAAAAAGTTCACCGCTAAGAAAAATGTAACGATAACGGCTAACACCTTACCGAAGAGGGAACCTCCATTTTCGGTTTGTGAGCTGCTCTCATTAAAACTGTTACTCTCGGATAAATTCTGACTATATGAAAGCCCAGAACCTGGAATTCCGACTGTTGCTTTCACACCCTTTTTACCAATATTTACGGTAGCACCTGACTTGCCGATAGAGGTACTAACACCGCTTTTGCTAAGATTGACATGAAGTCCTGGTGCAATTTTTATACGTTTACGAAATTTAAATCCCATGATTTTCCTAGACTACCTAACCAGAAATATTGTGTGAGTCATAACGCCGCGTTAAGTAGTAAGCAACGCTACCACGAAACCTAACCATACCACCGTAAACACTAAACCCAACGATGGAATGAAAAATGCCATGCGTTGGGAATCTGTCTTAAACGCTTTGTTAGCAATCTAGGCCGACTTTAGCGAATCTAATTGTCCCGAATCTTGCAGCATTTGTACCGCATCAATTTCTACTGATTCAACAGATAAATCTACTGTTAGACTGTGGCATATAGGTTCAGGAAGTGAATCTGCATAAATTGTAACGTGGAACGACACAGTACAAGACTCTTCTGCTCCAATATATATAACGGTATCTGGGCAAATCTCACGTTTCGGCTGCAAAGCATTTAACTCAAAACTCAATTCCCACTCATTGAGTCGTCCCTCAACTTTTTCGACTGAAATATCTTCATAATATGTACCCTTGAAACTAGGGAACAATTCACCTTTTGTCTTACTAGGCTTTTTGAGCTCAAACTCTGCTGCTGTCAATACAACTAGGCTAGAAGTGTCAGATTCCAACTTTATGTCTACATAAAGATCTTTTGCTCCCAATGAGCCTTTGTTCTTTAGCCAAAAGTCAATTGGAGTGAACATTTTTTCAGCGACTGCATAATCGACAACTTCTCTATAGAAGTCTTTATTGTCTCGAGTCCCACCGATTGAAATTTCTCTAACTCGACCATCCGCCGTACGTGTAGTAACTTTTCTTTCAATAGCATCTTCGTAATCAGGAACGTTATCGTAGTTATTAATATTCAAGAATGTGCATTCTCGTTTGAGTGAAGTTCCATGGTTTTCGCCAGTTTCAGCGTTAGAAAATTCAAAATCGATCTCAGAGGTAATTTTACCAGTAAAATTACCGTCACTATCTGTTAGCAATGTTCTTAATTGGAGCTCTATTTGTTTCGAAAGTTTGTCTCTAAACTCAATTTGAGATGAAAAATTTTCAACTAGAGCTTTAGGGTAAGTCTTGTTCTTAAAGTCACGAAGGCGAACCAATTGCTCTAGTTCGATTTCATCTGGATCTTTTTTAATTTTTGAAAAGTAGAGCATTACCGGTTTTCCAGAAGAAGCCGCTTCGTCGATCTCCTCTAACGTTCCACTATCACTCACTCCAGTTGGACTTCCAATTCTTGTCCAAAATATACCTATAAGAAGGTCACAATGATCAACCATTTGACGATTAATCACTTCTTGAGGTCTCTTTCCATACTCTGGAGCGGTATGAGTTTCCCAACGCAATGGTAATAAAACAATCTGTCTTTCTGAAGAGTTGAGATCATTCCACTCTTGAATTGTCTTTACTGCAATTTCACGCTCTTCTATCACATCTGATGGTGATGCGATAAGAACTCTGAATACTTTTGCTTCATAAGCCATACGTTTTCCTACTAACTTAACTATTATGTGGTGATTGCTAACAGCTATTAGACAGAAAAATTCTGCATTTAAATACAGAATTATTCTATCTAGTTTCATATGGGCGGAACTCTACCACAATTAATCACCGTATTTCAGTGACTTAAAACATGGATAGACTCATTGAATGACAAAATGCAGACTATTTCCATATAGTATGATTTTCGTAAAAACTCCGACCAACTGGATATAAACACAGCGCTCCACAGATACCCCAAAACACAAAAAAACCTGCCATCTATGCGAACATAAATGGCAGGCTTTATACGTTAATTAAACTTGTTAGTGGCTAGCTTACGCCGCTTCGAATGCGAGGGCTTTCTTCTCTACCTGACGGAAGATCAGCGTTAGTATGCCGTTTACTGCTAGGTAGAATGCGCCAGCAATGCCGAACACGGTGAGCGTGTCGTAGGTTTGGCCGTTAATACGCTGAGCGTAGCCCATCAAATCCATGATGGTGATGGTGCTTGCCAGTGACGTGCCTTTGAAGACTAGAATCACTTCGTTCGAGTAAGCTGGAACGGCGCGACGCAGAGCGTATGGCAGTAACACTTTAAGCGTTGCGATTTTGTCCATGCCGAGTGCGCGACATGCCTCCCACTGCCCTGCTGGAATGGCGTTGAATGCGCCTCTGAACAGGAGCGTGCTGTATGCCGCGGTGTTCAGTGCTAATGCTAACATTGCACAGAACCAAGGTTGGCTTAACCAAGTCCATAGGAAGCTTTCACGAATCCAATCGAATTGGCCTGGGCCGTAATACACCAAGAAGATTTGCACCAATAATGGTGTGCCGGTGAACAACGTGATGATGCCACGTGTTAACCAGTGAATCGCCGGTATTCTTAGGATTAGCGTTACCGTCATCAGCAGTGACAAGATACAACCAACAAGTAATGAAGCGCCTGTGAGTTGCAGGCTGGTCGCTAAGCCCTCAAGCATTTGAGAGAGGTATTGTTGATTCATGCCATTGCCCCTTTGTTACCCAAACCTTGAATAGAGAACTTACCATCAATCACTTTTACCAATCTTTGTGTGATTAAAGTGATGACCAAGTAGATTGCTGCTGCTGTCGCGTACCAAGTAAATGCTTCGTGCGTTGCCGCTGATGTTAGTTGTGCTTGTTTCAACAAATCCGTTACGCCAATCAGCGAGACTAATGCAGTGTCTTTTAGTAACACTAACCATTGGTTGGTTAACCCTGGTAGCGCGTGTCTTACCGCTTGAGGTAAAACTATACGAAAGAATGAACGTGATTGAGAGATACCAAGCGCGCTTGCTGCTTCTCTCTGCCCTTTGCTTACTGCTTTCAAAGCACCACGGATGGTTTGTGAAGCGTAAGAAGCAAAGATAAGTGACAGTGCAACAACACCAGATAAGAACGGGCTCACTTCTATGAAGTCGCCAGTGATCATGAATAGAACTTGTGTCGAACCAAAGTAGATAAACAGTACGACCAGAATTTCTGGTAAACCACGAACAATCGTCACAAATGCAGTCGTTGGCCATTTGATTGCAATACGACGAGACATCTCACCACTTGCAAACAAAACTGCTAGAACCAATCCAACCAATAGACTTACGAACGCAAGCTGAACAGTCATCCAGCTTGCTTCGACGAGCCCTAAAGAGTAACCCGTTAATTCCATAAATTACTTACCGAAGTACTTGTTGAAGATCTTGTCGTATTCGCCGTTCGCTTTTACTGCTGCAAGTGCAACGTTAAGCTGGTCTACAAGTTCTTGGTTGCTCTTGTTTACTGCGATGCCAAAGCCGTTACCGAAGTACTCTTGGTTTGTTACTTGGTCGCCAACGTACGTTAGGTTGTCTTCTTTCTTGAACCATTCTGCTACAACGGCTGTGTCACCGAATACAGAATCGATACGACCGTTTTTCATGTCGATGAATGCATCTTGGTAGCTTGAGTAAGGTACCGCTGTTACGCCAGTCATTTGCTCAAGTAGGAAGCTTTGGTGAGTAGAACCGTTTTGAACACCAACACGCTTACCTTCTAGTGCTGCTTGGTCTGCTACTTTGCCTTCGAAAGAGATGAATGCTGCAGAGTTGTCGTAATATGCGTTAGAGAAGTTCACCTGTTTAAGACGTGCTTCTGTGATGTCCATTGCCGAGATAGCCGCATCGTAACGTTTGAATTTAAGTGCAGGGATCAAGCTATCGAATGCTTGGTTGTGGAAAGTACACGTTGCTTTCAGCTCTTCACAAAGTGCGTTTGCTAAGTCTACGTCAAAACCTTGAATTTGGTTGTTCTCATCCATGTATTCGAATGGTGCGTACGTCGCTTCCATTGCGAATTTGATTTCTTCTTGCGCCGCTGCGTTGAAAGAAGCAAGGCCGATAAGTGAAGCTAGTAGAATCTTTTTCATTTTGTTACTCCGAATACTGTTTGATAGCGGCCTGTGGCCATTCTTATAATTTGATTGTTTTGATCGATGTTGTGTTTAGCTAAATCTAGTGAGTTACGTGAGTCTTATGCGTTAACTCAGATTTAATGAGTCAAATACTCGGCAAACTCAGGTGTCTGTGGATTAACGAATGAATCACTGGTGCCGTGTTCGACGATGTACCCTTTCTCCAGGTACAGAACGTGGCTAGCAATCTTCTTCGCGAAATCGACTTCGTGCGTTACGACCACTTGGGTAATGCCCGTTCCGCTCAATTCTTTAATAATGCTTACGACTTGGTTGGTGATCTCAGGATCAAGCGCCGCTGTTGGCTCATCAAACAACAATACATCCGGTTTCATCATCAGCGCACGTGCAATCGCAACACGCTGTTGTTGACCGCCAGACAGTTGAAGTGGCCAAGCGTCGGCTTTGTCTGCAAGTTGAAGTGTCTTTAGTACTTCTTGAGCTTGCTTGATCGCTTCTTGCTTATCCAAACCCGCAACTTTCGTTGGTGCTTCAATCAAGTTTTCCATCACCGTCATGTGTGGCCATAAGTTGTATTGCTGGAACACCATGCCGACTTTACGACGCAGTTTAAGCCCTTGCTTCTCTTGGATCTGACCAGCAAAGTCGAATTGCTCGTTAGCAATATCTAATTCGCCGTTGTCCGCGATTTCTAGCAGGTTCAAAACACGCAGTAGTGAACTCTTGCCAGCGCCGCTTGGGCCAAGCAATACCAAGGTTTCGCCACTCTCACAGTCGAAACTGATGTCGTGAAGAACTTGGGTATCACCGTATGATTTGTTGATGCTCTTTACTTGAATACTCATGCCACAATACTGCATTAATTGTCATTTGTTGGTTATTCTATTCAATCCGAGGTTTTATGCAAGAAAAATGTATAAAAAACTACTTTGTTGAATTTTCGTAACAAATATTGCACAAAAAACAGTCGCTATAACTGGTCTTACAACCAAAAATTGCAAGCCATTGATAAGGTTAGTATCGAGATAAAAAGCAAACGTTTTTCTATCAATTTATAAATCACAACTCGATTACTAGTTTATGAACGCACTCCCCTATTAACGCTAATTTACTTGCATAAAAATTAGGGTTAAGCCCCCTACTTTCCTATCGAACTGACTGGATCAGAATGCTTAGTTTTCCTTTAAGGTCGTTTCGAACTATGCGCTTGGTGATGATCAAATATTGGAAATTGAGTTTCCTAGGGAGCGTCACAGCGCAATAAATGCTTTAATGGGTTCTATTCTCAACAACAAGTACTTCCCAGCGGACAACGCGCAGTACAGGCAATAAGTCATAAACCATAAGCAATTAGTCATAAGCGACAAGCAACAAGCCATCTATTTTTAAAGCGACAACACATTAAGGCAGTCATATGCAAAACGATGTCTCTTCTACGCTCGACTCAACTCAGCGCTCTACTCAAAAAGCGCCAGAACCCAAACCTGAGAAAAAGAGCCTCAGTATTTTGTTTGAGCTGAGTAAATTCATTCAGCCTTATAAAGGTCGTGTTATTGCTGCGTTGATCGCGTTGATCTTCACGGCGAGCTTAACCCTTTCAGTCGGTCATGGTATTCGCCTTCTCATCGACCAAGGTTTTAGCCAACAATCACTCTCAGATTTAGGCAGCGCGATTCAATTCATCATGGTCGTGGTCGTATTGATCTCGATTGGTACTTTCTTCCGCTTCTATTTGGTTTCTTCTGTTGGGGAGCGCGTGAGTGCGGATATTCGTTTGTCGGTTTTCAATCATGTCGTGACGCTGCATCCGAGTTACTTCGAGACCAATGGCAGTGGCGACATCATGTCGCGCATTACAACGGACACCACTCTGCTTCAAAGCATCATAGGTTCGTCGTTCTCCATGGCGATGCGCAGCGCGTTGATGTGTATTGGTGCAATCATCATGCTGTTTGCGACCAATATTAAGCTGACGTTGATTGTATTGGCCTCGGTGCCATTTATCTTGATTCCAATTCTTGTGTACGGGCGTCGTGTGAGAGCCTTGTCTCGTCAAAGCCAAGATTCGATGTCTGATGTCGGTTCTTATGCAGGTGAAGCGATTGAACATATTAAAACCGTGCAAAGCTACAGCCGAGAAGAGCAAGAGAAAGCGTCATTCGCGGTAGAAGTGGAAAAGGCTTATGAGATTGGTCGCCAGCGTGTAAAACAGCGCGCGATACTTATCTCTGGTGTGATTGTTATCGTGTTCAGCGCAATATCAGGCATGCTGTGGGTTGGTGGTAGTGATGTCATCAACGGCACCATGTCAGCGGGTGACTTAGCGGCATTTGTCTTCTATGCCATTATGGTCGCTTCGTCATTAGGTACCATTTCTGAAGTGATGGGTGAACTGCAACGTGCGGCAGGTGCGACCGAGCGATTAATCGAAATCCTACAAGTTGAAAGCCATATTGTTGCGCCAGTAGCGAACCCAACATCACTAGATAACGTGACACCAGAAGTCGCTTTTGACGATGTGACCTTCTGTTACCCTTCAAGACCCGACCAGCCCGCAACAAGTAACCTCACACTGACTGCCCATGAAGGCAAAGTGTTGGCACTGGTTGGCCCATCTGGCGCGGGTAAAACTACCCTGTTCGAACTGCTGCAACGTTTCTACGACCCGCAAGTGGGTAAAGTCACGTTAGGCGGTGTTGAGCTGAATCAGTTTGATCCAAATCAGCTAAGAAAGCAGATGGCATTGGTTCCACAGCAACCAGCTCTGTTCAGTAACGATGTGTTCCACAACATTCGCTACGGAAACCCGAAAGCAACGGACGAACAAGTGATCGAAGCAGCTAAAAAAGCACACGCACATGAGTTCATCCAAAACCTACCTGAGGGCTATCACAGCTTTCTTGGTGAACGCGGTGTTAGGCTTTCTGGTGGCCAGAGACAACGTATTGCGATTGCTCGTGCCATCCTAAAAGATCCAAACATTCTATTGTTGGACGAAGCAACCAGTGCGCTAGACAGCGAAAGTGAGCATCACGTACAACAAGCGTTAGAAGAGTTAATGCGTGGTAGAACGACAATCATCATCGCCCATCGATTATCAACAATTAAACACGCCGACCAGATTGCAGTGCTCGATAAAGGACAGCTAGTAGACATCGGCGACCACCAGTCTCTCATCAATAGCTGCGAATTGTACCAACGCTTAGTTGAACTGCAATTCAAACACCTTAATGCGTAATCATTGAGTGAATGTGCGTAAGTCGTTTGTTTAGTGAGACACTAATCAATAAGTAACGGAAAGTTAAGTCACTGACATTGTGTGGTTTCAAGCTTCAAAAACTTAAATCACACGTGTTGCAGTTTTGTTAATTTAGCGGTAGGGTTTTTATTCCAATAACAACTTATCCCGATGAAGGATAAGTCGATAACATTAATTACCCAGATAACATTAACTACACAGATAACATTAACTACACAGATAACAATAAGAGAGTTCGCATGGAAGCACTATTATCTGACTACCCGGTAGTAACAGAAATCCCTGTCGCTTGGGGAGAAATGGACGCACTCAATCACGTTAACAACGCCGTATATTTTCGCTATTTTGAAACCGCTCGCTTAGATTTTTTCAAGCACGTTGAGCTGATGGAAGAGATGGCGATTACCAAAGTTGGCCCTGTTCTTGGTGACACTTACTGTAAGTATTTCCGCCCAGTCACGTATCCAGATACCTTAATGATTGGCTCTCGTGTCACTGATATTCAAGATGACCGATTCACCATGGAATACGCGATTGTCAGTAAAACTCAGCAGAAACTGACGACCATAGGCACCGCGACTATCGTGATGTTTGATTTTGCTTCAAACCAAAAAGCCCTGCTCTCGCTGCGCTTAACCAACGAAATTGAAAAGATGAACACGTTGAAAAGCCCATGCTTCAAACAAGAAGCCGTGACGGAATAACGTATTTGCTGATTCAAATGCTCAGATACAAAAAGGCCACTCGATTGAGTGGCCTTTTGTTTATTGGTTCAAAGTGTTTATAAGCGGTTATAAACGGTTATAAGCGGTTAAGACTTATAGACCTTGAATGCTGAACGCTCTTTGCTTTAGAAGCTATAAGCCTTGCACGTATTGAGCATTAGTTCGAACTTCGACCATCTGCTCTAGGTTCTGTTGTGAACCATCAACACCATTAATCAAACCTTGGAAATGTTTAATCAGCTCTACTTTGTCTTGTACTTCTTTCGAACCCGCGCCGATGTTGGTCAGGTCAATGAAGAACTCGTCGAACAGACCTGAGAAATCCGTTACAGCGTCATGGTTTAAGAACTGCTCGTGGTTGTAAATGCTTGGGTAGCCACCCTTCTGTTTATCAACCGCGAAAGAGATGCCTTTCACGTTAGTAATCGTGGTCGCTTTCTCACACTTCAACATGCAACCTGCTTCAATGCTTGGCTTGTTACAACCCACGGTTCTTTGGAAGAAACACTGGCGGCTGGTCATCATCAAGATTGGGTGGTAGATGCTGTAGAACAGTTTGAAGTTCTCTGGGCGACGAATATGACGAATCTGACCTTTGTTGATCTCGTTCGAAATGAAAGCACCAGCACAGTTCAGCTCTTCTTTCAGCGTAACCAGTGCGTGAGAGTTCGTCGTGTTCATGAATGGGCCAGCAACCCACTCGATACCCATCTCGTAAGCTTTGTAAGCAATACCCGTGTTGTTGGTCACGATGCGAGCTGGCTTGATCTCTTCAAGAATACGAACCGCTTCGTCGTAATCTTTGCCGATTAATACTGCAGGGAACCAAGGAATCAAACGTGGGTTTGCTGCCAAGATGTCAATGTACTTGTTACAACGCTTCTTGAAGCTTTCAGGCAGTTTGAAGTAAACATCCGCGTCAGTTACGTCACACAGGTGCAAGTCTTCCACATCAGCGATAAGCATCGACATGGTTGGCTTCTCGTTAACTTTTGGTTGCTGAGGCAGTGCTGGCACTTCAACGTGCTTAATCACTTTCACAGAACCGTTTAAGATGAAATCGATTTCGTCTTTTAAGACCGAGACTTCTTTCAAAGGAAGAATCAGACCTTCATCTAAGTTGTCGTAGTTACAGTTTTCAAGCGTATGAACAGCACTCTTCACTGATTTGAAACGCTTCTCAAGTAACGCCTGAGTAATCGCAGTCTCTTTAGCTGTTGCCAATAATGATTGAGATTGAACCGTAAAGTTTTCTTTTGGTGTGTTCACTGTCACCGTAAATGGTTGACCCACCTTAGCGCTAAACGACAATGACACGGGTGTTTTACGAATATCAAGGAACTCGATCTTGTCGCGCATTTCACTGCCTAGGGCATTTTTCGCTTCATAAAGATCGCTGGTCACTTCTTGGATTTGTACCACTGAGATTTCATTGTTCTCTTTCGTCGCTTTATCAACGGCGTAGTTCATGCTGTTGTCACGAGGATTATCAATGAACATGTCTTTCGTTAGGTTGCCCTTAAGGAAAGAGTTGGTGAAATCACGGTTGAATACTTTGTGCAGGTTTGAATCGTCTTCGATCAACAAACCACTTTCTACAAAGCTATCAATTTGTTTGCGCCACGTATCAACCACTGTGTATACGTAGTGTGCGCCTTTGATACGGCCTTCAACTTTCAATGAGTCGACTTTCGCGTCAACCAATTCAGGTAGGTCGTAGTACGCTGAATTATCTTTCAGGTTCAGTGGGAACTTGTTTCCTGCATCAGTGATTTCGTATTCATCACGACATGCTTGGCTACAACGGCCACGGTTACCTGAGTTACCCACACTTACTGAGCTTGAGTAACATTGGCCAGAGAATGCGATACACAAAGCGCCATGTACAAACACTTCGGTTAGAACATCGTGATCGTGTGCCACTTCCGTCAGCATTTTGATTTCTGGCAGATTCAATTCACGAGACAAGTTAACGCGTGTTGCGCCAATTTTAGACAAGAACTTAATCTGGCCTTCGTTGTGTGTCGTTAACTGAGTCGATGCGTGAACATCTAACGATGGGAAATGCTTTTTCACCAAATCGAACAAACCAAGATCTTGGACGATGATGCCATCAAGCTTAGTGTTCACAAGCTGGTTCAACAGTTTAGTGATGCTCTTAATTTCATGCTCCAGCAGCACAACGTTAAGAGTCAGAAACACTTCACAACCGTATTCATGAGCAAGGCGAATCACACCATTCAACTCATCTAACGATAGGTTAGAGGCTCTGTTACGAGCGTTGAAGGTGTCTAAACCGCAATAAACCGCATTAGCACCCGCTACGATAGCTGCTTTAATCGCCTCTACATCGCCACCTGGGGCTAATAACTCAATCTTTCTGCTCATTTTTGAAGTCGCTCACTTACTTATAATTTTTAAGCCGCGTATTCTACCTACATCACGATCTCTTTACCACCTAACAACACTTTTCAAACTAAATGACCTCAATAATGCCAAACGAATCCGATTTACCTATCCTTTATTCTTTACGTCGCTGCCCTTACGCCATGCGCGGACGAATGGGCATCGCACTATCACAGCAAAAAGTGTTACTTCGAGAAATCGTTACCAAAGACAAGCCTAGCGAACTATTGGCCAGTTCGCCAAAAGGTACCGTTCCGGTATTGGTGTTGCCAGATGGACAAATCATTGAGCAGAGCTTGGATGTTATGAACTGGGCACTTCAGCAAAACGATCCTCAAGATCTTCTTCGTTCAAGTAATCCAACACTGAGCCAACAAGTCCACCAGCTCATCAAAACCAACGATGAAGATTTTATTGGCCACTTAGAAAAGTACAGAGCGTCTGTTCGTTACCGAAACATCGATGTTGAACAACGCCGACAAGCCTGCGAAGCGTTCATTAGTCAGTTAGAAGCGCTACTCACCGATCAGCCCTACTTTTTTGGAGAAACCCCAAGCTTGGCTGACTTCGCGGTGATGCCTTTTGTCAGCCAGTTTGTAAGAGTCGAGAAGAAGTGGTTTGTACAATCTGAATATCAAAACGTAGGGCGTTGGTTAAGAGCGCACTTGGAAAGTAAGCTCTACACCCAAGTCATGAAGCAATACCCTTTGTGGAATGAAACCAAGCAAGATTGTATTTTTGGATGCCAGTAAGTCGCTATGAATTGCTGGAGATGACTCCAAATTGTTGAAGATAACTCCAAATTTCTGAAGATAACCCTAGATTGCCGAAGATCACTTTAGATTCCTGGAGATGACTGTAAACAGTTCTAAATAAGCTTGATTACCTCGAGATTGTTATGAAAATCGTGACACTGAATTGCAGGTGGCGCCATTGATGGCATATTAGATATCAACGAAAATAGCCTTTCACTCAACCTCAACGTTAGTTTGAAATGCGCTATGCCAAAAAACAAAGTGAATACGTTCAACACACCTAGTCCCGATTTTAAAGGGTTCGCGAAAGTTTCACTGTTAGTGGCCTTCTCGCTTGCCCTTTCAGGCTGTAGCGCGAAAAACAAAGCAACCAACACAGGCCAATCTGTTGCGCAGCAGAATCAAACCTACACGGCGAAGAGCTTCAATAAACCCAATAGCAAAGTCACGTTAATCCTCTCTTTTTCTGGTGGCGGCACACGTGCGGCAGCGCTCTCATATGGCGTGTTGCAAGCATTGCGCGACACCAACATCGAAATCGATGGTGAAACGGTCAATCTGTTAGATGAAGTCGATATGATCAGCTCGGTATCCGGTGGCAGCTTTACCGCCGCCTATTATGGTATCTATGGCGACCAGATATTCGAAGATTACGAAGAAGCATTCCTTTATCACGAAGTCTCGAAAGATCTGTTTTCCATCCTTTTATCTCCTACTTATTGGTTCTCGTACGCCACCAGAACAGACAAAGCCACCGACTATTACAAAGCCAACATCTTCGGCGAAAGCACGTTTGCCGACATGCACCGAGAAAATGCGCCCTACATTGTGATTAACGCAACCGACATTTCAACGGGTTCGCGTTTTTCATTCACACAAGAGTACTTTGACCTGATTTGTTCAGACTTAAACAGCTATTCCGTGTCTAGCTCGGTGGCCGCCTCTTCTGCTGTCCCTTTTGTATTTACTCCTGTCGTGCTTGAGAACAAAAATGACTGCGACAAAACAGAACACACAAAACCCTCATTCGACGCCACCAGTTACCGCAACCGAAATCTGATCAAGTCGTTAGAGTCATATAGCAATAAGGATGATGTGAGTTATCTCCACCTTGTGGATGGTGGGATTACTGACAACCTCGGTTTACTGTCGGTGTATGAGATGTCTGAATACTTACGTTACAACGACAACGAAGAGCTGAAAAACTTGTACGACACCCAGCACGCGCGTCCTATTGTCATCATTTCGGTTGATGCATCGACGAACCCAGAATCTGGCATTGGAGAGTCAATTGAAGCGCCTTCCATGAAACAAACGGTGGACGTCATCACCGATATCCAGCTGCATCGCTATAACGACACAACAAAAGATTTGATCGTCGACGAGTTGCAGTCTTGGTCGGAGCTGGCCTCTCATCAAGGTCGTAAGGTTTCTCCGCACTTCATTGAGATCAGCTTGAATAAATCAGACAACAGTGCCAAGCGATACTTACTCAATCAAATTCCGACGGACTTTATGATAGACAAAGAAAACGTCGACCTATTGATTGAAGAAGGTAACAAACAACTTGTTGCCGATCCGGAATTTCAAAACTTCTTATCATTTGAATATAATAAATGATGCTAATCTAGTTGCTTATTAAAGCGCAATCTGGCAATCAAAAATCACGTCATAATTTCACCTTTACAAGGATCACTATGGAATTTGAAAACAACATCTTACATCTCGGGTCATTCTTTGCAGTGACCATGGGGATCGTGGTTCTATTTATCGGTCGGAGGCTCAATCAGGTCATCGGTTTTTTGAAAGAGTTCAGTATTCCAGAACCTGTCTCGGGCGGGATTTTGGCATCGCTCCTGTTCGCGGCTCTTTACGCGACGACCTCAATTGAAGTGCAGTTTGATCTGTTTGCTCGCGATGTATTATTGGTCTACTTCTTTACCACGATTGGTATTAACTCAAGTTTGAAAGACCTGTTCAAAGGCGGAAAGCCCTTAGTCATTTTGCTAGCAATCACTATCTTCTTCATGATCATGCAGAACATCGTCGGTATTTCTGTCGCATCAATGTTTGGCCTAGAGCCTGTCTTTGGTCTACTCAGCGGAAGTATTTCACTGATTGGAGGACATGGCACCGCGATTGCTTGGGCACCCAAGGTTGCAGAAGAATTCGGCCTAGAAAGCGCAATGGAAATTGGTATCGCCAGTGCAACGTTCGGGCTGATTTTAGCCAGCCTTATGGGCGGTCCTATTGCAAAGTTTCTCATCAAGCGTCATAACCTTAAACCTACCGATGAGCAATCAGGCTCAATCGATTCAAATGCCAAAAAGCAACAACAAGCTCTCACATCATTTCAATTTTTGGACGCCGTATTAGCAATTCATATTTGTGTCATTGTCGGCGCGTTGCTTAATGAATTGATCAGTCAGACAGGATTACAGCTTCCACTGTTCGTATCGTGTTTGTTTGCGGGTATCGTGATCACCAACGTAATGCCAGACTCCTACCCAAGAATCTCGGGTGCAAAATGGCCGACACGCTCGCCCGCTATCGACTTAATTGCTGAAATCTCCCTGGGTACATTTTTGGCGATGTCACTAATGAGCATGCAGCTTTGGACGCTCATTGACTTGGCAGGTCCTATCTTCGCGATATTGGCAATGCAGCTGCTACTGGCCGTGATAATCAATATCTTCATCGTGTTCCCATCAATGGGTAAGACCTATGATGCGGCTGTTGTATGTGCTGGGTTCGGAGGGATTTCGTTAGGTTCAACGCCGACAGCCATGGCGAATATGTCGGCAGTAAGTCAGAAGTATGGGCATTCAGCACAAGCCTTCATCATCGTGCCATTGGTATGCGCGTTCTTCATTGATTTAGCGAACGCCCTGATTATTCCTTACTTCATGAGAATGATGTAGCTGACCTTTGTTAAGACGATATTCCACAATTTGTTAAAGCGGTGTACCCCAATTTATTTAGACGGTGTACCCCAATTCATTAAAGCGGTGTACCCCAATAAAAAGAGCCGCTCGTATAGAGCGGCTCTTTTGCTAATGACTCAATTTGACTATCACTAACGACAACCCAAAGCTTATTGAATCGCTATCGAAATCTCGACTTCAGCTTCGCCTTTGTAGAATTCAAAATCTGTCGTGTAAGTTCGAACATGTGGGCAATCCGCTGCGTTGAAATACGCCCATACTTCACCCCATAGGTCGATCACTGCTTGAGGGAGTTCACCTTCAGCAGAAAACGTTAAGTATTTGCCTGCTTGTATTTCGGTTTCGACAAGCGCATCTAAATTGTTATCGGTGAGTGCGTTAGTACAAGCGATAACATCAAATTCACCCGTAAAGTCAGACTCGTAATTGGTGTAGACACCATACACTTTTGAATCCGGCGTTAATTTTGGAAACGCTTGGTCAAAAAAGCCCTGCCACAATTGCCCTATCTTGGCTTTGGCCGGGTCAATCTCATCGGTATTAGTGGTTCTTACTGAAAAACCATACGCCTTTACGGCTTCAATCGTTTCTACTTTCATTCGTTTTATTCCTAAGCCAATTGACGATCTAACTGTATTGAATCCAATGTTTTGTAAAATAACGCGACTAATCTTGTATCTCTTTATGGCCACACTTTTCACAGACAAGGTGACGAGAAAACTCATCCATTGACGCGATAAACGGGCCAAGGAACCAACCTTTTATCATGCCTGCCCAAAACTCGCTTCGCTTTTGGTTAGGTTTGTCTGCAAACGCACTCGTCTTTCTGACCAACACAACAACGTGTTGTGTGTCTTCTCTGCACGCGGTGCAATAGCATTGTTCTATGGTGTTATTCATTTGAAAGCCTATGACGTTTTGAATGAAATCTGCTGAAAATGAGGATTGTCGACACAGACTTCTAGTGTGGAAAGATCAGTGAGTACGACAAGTTGTTCTACACCTTGAATACTGACCTTAATGCACTCTTCACGGCTATCATTGCGTTGAGTATCTAATCCGACACATTCAATCTGCTCGCCAGACTTCAGCGTTAATTTGATTGGGTATCGGTGCATACACACAATCTCAATATAATCGTAATCGTTGCAACTAATCATAATACCCCTCCAATTCATCCACTACGCTAATGCGACACGCCATACTATGCAATATGCATATAATCAATCATTTACCTAAATCACATTGATGTTCGTCCGCAACTAAACTTGTTTCTAAACCTATTTCTAAACTTGCTTCTAAACTTGCTTCTAAACTTGCTTCTAAACGTGCTTCTAAACCTACTTCTAAACTTAGCTTAATCCCGCTTTACCCATTCACGTTTCTTCTACTCACGCCTGCTTATTCTTTCATTGTTAAATAATAATTGAGAACAAAACAATGAAAACCATGAACCATTTACACGTGTTAGCTTTCTTAGGTTTAGTCGCTTCAATAATGACGTTTAATGCGAGTGCCGCCTCAGAAATCGATGCGAGGCACTTTGCCAATGGTAAAGCCAAATACACGCAGCTTTGTCAGGTGTGTCATGGCGACAAAGGACACGGTAATGGCCCCACTGCCGCTTCATTGCCACACAAGCCCGCCAATATCGCTAATAAACTAGGCGGCTTTTTTACCAGTCCAAGTTCTTTGGCAGATGACATTTTAGAAGGTAACGTAGAACAAGGTATGCCAACGTGGAAAGGGACAATTACCAAGCAAGATGCTCTGGATATTCTGACGTACGTAGAAACTATCCAATAGTAAACGCTGTTCCATTCGCCTTTTGAACAGATATATCGGTTAATACTCCTCGTTCTATTGCGCTATCTATTTGATTGATTACACTCAATTTAATGGATAGTGAATAATACGGAATGTTATGACCTTTAAACCTTTAGCACTAAGTAGCCTGATACTTGTTTCTACGGCGACACACGCCGTCAGCTTTATCGATGAAATTGATGGCCAACTCGATATGGGAGAATACCTCGCAGAAAATGCCTACGGGTTTCTTCCTGTTCCAATTCTAATTACAGAGCCTGCGGTAGGATACGGTGGCGGCTTCACTGGTATCTTCATGCACGAATCTGAAGAGCAAAAAAACACACGTAAAGAACTCGCGGAAAAATCCATCGATGGTGGCGCCCAGCTTCTCACCCCTGCAATCACTGCGATTGGCGGCTTTGCGACAGAGAATGGCACTTGGATGGCGTTTGTTGGTCACAAGCGCAGTTGGAATGAGGACTCTATACGCTACCTTGGTGGATTAGGTTATGGCGATATCAACATGACCTTTTATAGACAAAGCTCTCCGAACGCCTTGTCTCCACTCGATCCAAACGAAGGTGTTGAGCTAGGACTCAAAGGCATGGGCGGGATACAGAAACTCCAATTTAGAGTACCCGACTCCCAATGGTTACTGGGGTTTTCTCAACAGTTCTTCGCACCAACACTCTCACTTAATAATCATCCTAAAGCGCAAGAAATCTTAAACAACATTGGCAACACGTCACCGACCTCTTCCGGTTTGGGTCTAATCGCTGAATACGACAGCAAGAACAGCTTCTTGAATCCGACGCAAGGATACAACTATGTCGCGGAATACCTTTGGTTTGGTGATGCCATTGGCAGTGATTACACCTATCAAACGTTTAATTTGGAAGGGCTGAATTATTGGGAGTTAAACAAGGAGTGGAACTTAGCGTTGCGAGGACAGTACAAATCATTGTCGACCAACGAACGAGTGCTTTCACCTCAATATTACCCAGACATTGAACTCAGGGGTATCGCCCGTAATCGTTATCAAGGTGAACACACGGTCGCGGCAGAAGTTCAAGTAAGCAAACAGTGGACACCACGTTGGTCAACCGCGGTGTTTACGGGAATTGGCTATGCGGGTGACAGCGATAAAGACATGTTTGATCAAAGCTCTCACGCGGCTTACGGTGTCGGTTTCCGTTACCTTATCGCAAGACGCTATGGTTTGATTTCAGGGATTGATATTGCGTTCAGTGAAGAAGATACCGCCCTCTACTTCCAAGTCGGTGCTGGTATCTAATTCATTACGCTGTGCTTACCCGGTAAACTAGAGCGATAAACTAAAGCAGTAGCGTTAAGACAAAGCGCTCCGGTAACAATAATTACTTGAGTGCTTTCCAGTATTGATAAAGCCCATCGATATCTGAAGAGCACATCAACGACATTGCACCTTTGATTTGTTCTTCGCTCCACTCCCACCATTTCATTTCTAACAACTGAGAAATTTCAGTTTCATTGAAACGATAGCGGATGTGACGCGCAGGGTTTGAACCAACAATCGAGTATGGCGCAACGTCTTTAGTCACAACTGCTCGACTTGCGATGATGGCTCCATCACCGACCTTAACACCACTCATGATCATGGCTTCTGTGCCAATCCACACATCGCTACCAATCACGGTATCACCAGAGCGTTCGAAGCCGTCTATCGCGCCTTCAAACTTCTCGTCGTCTTGGTAGAAGAACGGGAAGGTACTCACCCACTGATTTTGGTGGCCTTGGTTGCCCGCCATCATAAACACAGCGCCAGAACCAATCGAGCAATAGCTACCGATGATCAGCTTATCGATGTCGGTTCTATCCGGTAATAGGTAACGCGCACAGTCATCAAAGCTGTGGTTATGGTAGTAACCCGAGTAATAGCTGTGCTCGCCGACGATGATGTTTGGGTTGGTCACTTGTTCTTTGAGTGACTTTCCGACAAACGGACTTTCAAAATAATTTTTCATGTTTGTACTCTTAGTTTCGTTCTTTTAGTTAGGTACTTGTGTTGCGTGTTTATGGTTTTAACTGGTTTATCTTAGTGTAAAGGCCAGCGTGCCCTATCGACCGCCCGCAATATCAATGAATGATCCAGTTACATAAGAAGCTTCGTCTGACAGTAACCACGCGATAGAGTTAGCGACTTCTTCTGGCGTGCCACCTCGTTGTAATGGTAACTGCGAAGCTAGTCTGTCTACGCGATCAGGCTCTCCGCCGTCTGCGTGCATTTCAGTGTAGATACAACCTGGCCTTACACCATTAACTCGGATATTACGCGCAGCCAATTCAAGCGATAAGCCTTTGGTCAGTGAATCCATCGCACCTTTCGATGCTGCGTAATCCACATATTCAAACGGCGCACCTGTTCTAGAAGCCGCAGACGATACATTCACAATAGAACCTGCACCATCAGCTTGTTTGATAAAGGCTTTACTACACAGAAAGCAGCTTGATACGTTCGATTTCATCACCTTTTCAAAGCGATCCAATTCGATGTCAACTAATGGTGACTGGGTAAACAAGATCCCGGCATTATTGACCAAATGAGTCACTGGGCCTAGCTTGTTACGAGCAATCTCAAACAAAGATTTCACATCCGATTCAACAGACACATCCGCACGCACGCTTATCGCGGTTCCGCCTTGTTCGCGAATCTCGTTCACTAAATCTTCAGCTCGCGACTCATTGTGTATAAAGTTAACGCATACAGCATAGCCTTTACTGGCCAATAATTTAGACGTCGCTGCGCCAATACCTCGGCTTCCGCCTGTTACAATCACTACCTTGCTCAATGAAACCTCCTAATGCCACTTGTTTGTTATAACCTGATTTTTTGTTACAAACTGATCGTATCGATACAAACTAATTACTCGATACAACCTGAACCCACTGCGATCGCCACGCCGGCGCTTCGAATGGGTCTGGCCAAAACTCAGTTTGTTTTTGAATTAAACCATCAACAACCGTGTGAAAGGTAATCACTCGGTCTTTCAATACACTGTCAGTAACCGAAACGTCCGTTACTACCGTATCACCTTCACAGACAATCGAATTGAGGGCGAATTCCCAAACACCATTAGCTGGGTATTCAGAGTTGATTGCCGTAAAGTTATCGCGCCCTAATGTGAGTTCAGATAACTGAGGCCAATAGCCTTCAAAATCTGCGGCTAGCCATTCGCTTGCCTTGGCAAAATCATTACTGCGCATTGCATCCCAAAAACCTAATACCACTTGTTTTGGTGTCATTATTCTTCCTTAACATCGTTCAGTTATAACGAATTTTCATACATAGCTATTTATGGACGTGAAGACATCGCTTTAAGCATGCTTAAACTATATACCTCTACGTATACTTACCGATGATCGTTAAAAGATCATCGACATGGTTGGCAATATAATCGGGCTTGGTTTGCCAATTTTCAGGTTCAGATCGGCTATAACCGGCGGCCACGGCAATCACTTTTGCGTTCTTACCCAATGCTGCTTCAATATTGCGAGCAAACTGTGTGTCCGCTTCATGGTCACCGATGTACATCAAACAAAGCTCGTTAGACGGATCGGCGCCAAATATGTTCTCAACACATTTTACGCCACCAAACGGGTGTGGCTTTTGGTGGCCGTTCGAGACATCGTCATAGCCCACTACCGATTTAAACAAATCGCCAATGCCATAACTGTCGAGTACACCACGAATATTCAATTGTGAGTTTTGAGAACAGATCCCATGAGGAAGATGAGCAAACTGACTTACCACAGTGTTCATCCCGTCAAACAAGGCGACAGCAGTTTGGTTTTTCTCTTGATGCTCTGCCCACATTCCACCGGCGATCAACATTTCGTCATGCGATAGGCCATAATAGTCGACATATAAAGCTTGCCAGTTTTTAGCACCGTGGTTGGCTTCGTGATAAAGCGTTTCGCTCAGCAGATATTTAGGTAAGTTCTCACCTGTTAAGTGTGGCGCGACCACAGAGATAATATCTTTAGTAATTGCGATATTCTTTGGAACTGAATTCACTAAGGTTCCATCGTAATCCCACAGGATGGCATCTAACTTCATGGGGTATCTCGTTGTTTAAATTGACGATTTCAATTTATCACTAAAGGCCCTGTTAAGGGAAATCTTATTGTCTTGAGTTTCAAAATTAGTCTAATTAGAACAAAGCTATAAAACAAATAATTGCTGGCAAACAAAAACCAACAATCTTTACTCACATCACTGCTTTATCAATTGGAATATATGCGTATAATCCCCCGCTCTATAACGCTACCCAGCATAGGAATAGCGTCATCCCAAATTTTGTGAGTACCCAATGTCGAAACTATTTTTCAAAGGCCGTATCGAAACAAGACAGAACCACGTTCTTGCTGGCTACAATGTAAACCGCGATGTTAAAGTGGGTACTGAAGAGTCACCAGTTGCGGTAATGGTTCAAACTGAAGCTCGTAAAGCAGAAGTTGAAGCAATCGCGGCCGAGCATTCAATTTTTGTTACTGTATCTGTTGATGCAACTAAAGAAGAAAACACGCTTGAGTTCGACACGTTGTTAAACAAGCCAAAAACAATGACGTTCGAAAAGACACCTAACCGTAACGACCCATGTTCTTGCGGTAGCGGTAAGAAATACAAGAAGTGTTGTGCATAAGGCTTCTCACTCAAACTGCCAATAGCACGATGAGTTAAGTAATACCTAACGGGAAGATCATTGCTGATCTTCCCGTTTTTATTTGCCTAAGCCAAACTTACAAACTCAGTCGAGGTTGTCTGGTGTATTCAGATATGTTCCACATTGGGTACATTTGTAATCACCTGTCGCGCCCGAACCTGTTACACCAAAAGATAGAAGCTCCGATAAAATTCGTTGGAGTAAGCTCGGTTCTTTATCTTCAGCTTGTGGTGCCTTTTGCACTTGGCTACTGAACATCGTGTACCTATGCAGTGTAAGTTCCTTACAGTTACAGCAGAACGCTCTCGTCTTCTCACTTCCATACATAATATCTATAGCCTTAACTCAAAGCACAAATTAAACACATGGCAAATATGCCACATGTTGAATTAAATCTAAATATTTTCATGAAGTTATGAGCAAATTAAAGCGTTTCAAAGAAAGGTAAGCTCTCACCTGTTAAGTGACGTGTTGGCGGACAAAGTTATTCAATTCACTCACACTTCTGATGATGTGAACCTCTTTCTCTTTTGCGCGTAATTCTAACCGTAGTCTAAAGTCGTCATTCCAAAACTTAGGGCACAGTTTTAGTGTCTTGTAACTTTGTATCGTGCCTTTTATCACTGAGCTTCCATCAGGCCAGCCTTCAGGTTTAACGAACAACCCTTTGAGCATTCGCTTGGTAACAAACCAGTAGCTAATTGGATAAGGAAGGTCGATATAAACCAAAGTATCTGCGGCTTCTAAACGTGTGTTGAATGAGCTTAGAGGGCCAAAACCATCGATGATCCAGCTTTCAGAATTGATTATGTTGTCGTGTGCTTGGTCGAACACTTCACGCTCAACAAACTCTCCGTTGGCCTTATAAACAATAGAGTCCAACTGGTGAAGCTCTATGCCTGTAGCTAGTGCTAACGCTTTGCTGATTGTGGACTTTCCACTCCCAGGCTTGCCAAAAACCGCGATCTTTTTCATATGACTTCCTCTATTCAGATAAAACCCATAAGACAGCGACAAAAAACCCACCTTACGGGTGGGTTCGATAAACAAAGCGCATCAACAATCCCACCATTCCTATGGAATGATGATAATTCGTTGGTTAGATGGCGCTAAATTCAGTTTCATAACACTACTTTTATATATTGTTGCTTAGTTGTCAATGCAGCCAAACGTTGATTGGGAAGCTATATCAACGTCAAGTCGCACCCATTAATGGTCTAAATGAGTGCCTATTGGCTCGGTTATTCAGCTTTCGCCACTGTCGCTTCTGAAAGCTTGCTTAGTACACCCGATATCTTCTTAACCACTTCGTCACAGCCATTGATTGCGTGACGCTCTACCAAGTAATTAGGATCGTTGTAAGATAGCCATACTTCTTTATTAGAATCCTCAGTGACTAATACCTTCTGCGGCAAATCTATCGCGACATCTTGAGCGCATTGCATTAATGGTGTCCCTACTTTTGGGTTACCAAAGATGATGACTTCCGTTGGTCTCAATTCAAGATCGACCTTACTCGCATTTTTCTGATGGTCTATTCTCGCAAACAAGGTCAAACCCTTGCTTTTGGCGATTTCTTCAAAGCGGTCAGCGGTCTCTTTCACTGAGTAATTACTTTGGTATTTAATCAAACCATCAGAAGCCGCAGTTGAAAATGATGCCGAGAGTAAAATGGCGCATAGTGGTAGTAATTTTTTCATCGTCACCTCTGAGATTTAGCCTAATCAAACTTACATTCATAGCGCCACTACTTAAATCAGTGACGTAACCCATGTCAGTATAGACGCGTTTCCATTCTCAGTTTGCAGAGAGGATCACTTTTCTAATGCGTCTTATTATCATCAGTTTAGGCTAATTCGACGCTAACCATTGGCTTTGAAGCTTGAACGTGTGATCATCAAAATCAATAGTACCTTGCACACCTAGTGGAGTGACTAGCATAGGGTGAGTGTGGCAACTGTCGAAACCATACAGGATCTGGACATTTTTACCGTTCAGCACTTCAAGAAGTACATCGAGGGGTGTTCGCCCTGTCCCTTTATCATCAAACAGCTCATGTTTGCCGAGTACAATAGCGCCTACTCTATCGAACACTCCGCAAGCCAATAAGTGCGCGAATGAGCGCTCGACGGCTTCGATGCCTTTTAGTGAATCTTCAATAAACAGAATATCGCCTGACTTAATTTCTGGTATGTATTCGCTGCCCCAAATCCCCGCCATGGTACTCAGATTACCGCCAATCACGCGACCGCTTACTTGACCACTTCCCATGAAGTGCCATTCGTTATCGTAAACTGGCTTTGCAGAGTCTTGAGTTTCCCAGTCGTGTTTAATGTCTGTCCAACTCTCAGGCATCGTGTACTGATATTGGCTTGAATCCGAACATAAGATGTCAGTAAACGATTGGAAGGTTTCGTCGACTAACGGCGAGAACTCACCAAATGACGCGACGAGTGCTGGGCCATAGAAAGTCACCAATCCAGTTTTGGCGTAGATGCCTAACAGTAATGCGGTGGCATCTGAATAGCCGACGATGATCTTGGGGTCATTTCTTAAGGCGTCATAATCGATGTATGGCAACAGTGAGTTGCTGTTGTTACCACCAATGGTCGACATAATGCAGCGTACGTCAGGATCTCGAATGAGCTGATTGAGTTCTTCGGCTCGCGCTTGAATGGAACCAGAACGATACCCTTCTGACTCTCCAGTTAACGAACCTTCAACTAGAATGAAGCCCTGCTTTTCCAAATAACGTTTAGCACGAGCAAATCGATTAGGTGCAAAGACAGTTGCGGGCGATGACGGTGAGAAAAATCCGATTTTGTCACCGATATTTAAAGCTTTTGGGTATATCACTCGTTTGTCCTCCATAACAAAATAGGAATAATACGCCTGATTGAAACTCACTAATTATTAAAGTGAACGAGTTCTTTAAGCGAGTTGATTTCGGGATTAGAGCTCAAAAATTAAGGTTGAATCAAATTTTCATACCCAATTAATGCCACGATTTAGTCCCACATTTCTCACATTGGTACTCGTAATCACTGTCGACATAAAAACCGGGAACGTTATTGTCACCTTTAAACAATAACGTCATCAGGTACTCCATCAACACGCCTAGTTTCCATTGTTTCTTTTCAGATTCAGCGTCCGCTTTAGATTGAGCATCGGAAGCGTTAACAGCAAGGTGCGGGGTAAGTGCGTTGCACTGTTCACAGTGATAAGGGTGTTTAATATACTTATTATCAAGCATTTATATAAGCCAACTAACATTTATAAAGTTGATACATACTAACAACTTATCACTCGATTCTCGAACTTATTGTTTTCCATTAGAGTTTTATTAGAAAGAAATGAGACACAAGATAATACCATGCGTCATGCATCTACTTTAATTGGCATTGCGGTGTTCAATAGCAGAACAAAAAGAGTAACCGTGTATCGTTTGAAGTTTAGTTAAGCGCTTTAATTAGAACCGTGTATTTCCACAGGTTTGCTTCATCTTCTCCAAGCTCGATACTTGCTTCTCCACCCTCTTGATCAAGAATAAAAACCGGCATCTCACTACTAGACTCACCATTTTCATAATCGCATGACATTTTGGCCTCTAATAGAATAGCGTTAGCTTCATGCTTAGAAAGAACACCCGAATAAATGCACTTTTCAGTTTGAGATGTGACTTCCTGTCCGAAAGAGTCGAACTTAAAGGTTGGGAAGTTGAGTTTTGATTCAGAATCCTCGACAGTGACCGACACTTGGTAATCGATCGCTTCAATATTGGTATTGGTATTGGTTGCAAATGCACTACCAGAAACACTAAGCAGCAATAAAGCTAAAGCAGTGGTTTTCATGTGGTTCTTATTCCTTTAACAATGGGCTTGCTACGCTGAAGTAACACTATGAATTCCCGAGTTTAATTTAAACGTTGTTAGGTTGAAACTTCTTTGTCATTCCTTGGCAAGATAGTTAACTTTTACTTTAATAACCCTTTGTCCGCAGCACCTTCAAGTTGCACTTCTAGCTCTTTCCATAGAGCACGACTGCCTTTAGAAATACGCTCGCCATTGAAGCTCAGTACTTTGTCTTTGGATATGTTGTGCTTCTTCCAGCTATGACCACCACCATGGATGTTATGAAGCAAAGGCGGCACTCTATCGATCGCCTTACCAAATCGAGCTTCCGGTGACTCACCCGCTTCGAACTCAAGCCATAACTCCAAATACTCGGTTCTTAAATGACTCGGCAATGATTTCAGCAACCGCTCAACGCAGTTTCTCTCTTTAAGCTTGTTTTCTTCGGTTTCACTGGCATAAATGATGGTATCTCCGGCATCGATTTCCCCAAGGTCATGAATCAGCAACATCTTCATCACTCGGGTAATATCGATTTCTTCATTGGCATAGTCTTTCAACATAAGTGCGCTCAAACAGACATGCCAACTGTGCTCGGCCGAGTTTTCATATCGATCCAATCCAACCGGTTTTGTCTGTCGATGAACATCCTTTAATTGTTCAATTTCGACCATGAATTGCAGAATGCCTTTGATTTCTTCCACGATGAGCTTCCTTAACTTAAGTTGATGATTTATCGGTGCGGAGGGTTAACCTAGCGACAGAGAAGCGTTACTCCCAATGAACCGACATTTTGTAATACGCAACGCCCGATTTTTCAAATTCAGAGCCTTCTACAGCCATCCCAAACTTTTGATAAAAACCTAAAGCCGTTGTACGCGCATCGCACCAAAAACATTGGATGTTTAAATCTTTGATGCTAGAGATTACATGCTCAATCACGTTTGAACCTATTCCCTGCCCTTGGAATTCAGGCAGCGTGGCAAACTTTCTCAGCCTCGCTTCATGGCCTTGGATATAGATAGACGCGACACAAACCAACTGCTCACCAATAAACGCGCCGTAATGCGTTGCGTGTTCGTCATCTGGCACCATACAAAACGACATCGGTTTATCAGGCCAAAGCACTTGATGCCTAACCGGAAGTACCTCCGTCGCTGAAAGCTGTTTTATTTCCATATTCTCGGTTTAACTCCCGACTTGATGACCCTTGTTGTAATTGCAGGGCTTGTGATTGTTAAGATTGTTATTACTAAGCTTATTATTACCAAGCTTGGTAAGTCATTAAGTGATAACGCTCTAATCCCTTTCCCTCTGTGGATGAGATAACAAAGCCTTGCGACTGATAAAAGCCAACCGCATTTTCATTGGTAGTCAAACACTTCAATGTCAGATCAGGGTAATGTTGTTTGCAAGTATTGAGTAAAGCAGAACCAGCCCCAGAACGTAGCATTCGCGGGCAAACATAGAGGTGATGGATGAAGCTTTCAGGTTCCCAAACAGAGGCAAAACCTAAAACCTTATTGCCAGAAACAGCCACCCATATCTGCTCACCTTCTGTATCTAATTCGAAATCGGATAACTCAAAAGCGTCGGCATCAGCCCAATGAAAGGTGTCCTGTCTTGATTCTAGATAGAGCGCCTGTAAAGCGGTTAAATACTTGGGTTGATACCTTGTGACTTCCATGTCGCTCCTGCCTATCCGTATGACTAGAATTAAGGTTGTTGACTAAGCTTTTCTACCTGTTAGCCATAGGGTGTTCAGGGTTTAACTGAAGCAGATCCCACAAGTTACCGTAAAGATCTTCAAACACAGCAACGGTGCCGTAGCCTTGCTCTTTAGGCTCTCGGACAAAGTTAATGCCCAAAGACGTCATACGTTCGTAATCACGCCAGAAATCATCGGTGTTTAAGAATAGGAATACGCGTCCACCAGCTTGGTTGCCGATGAAATCGTGTTGATCAGGCTTGGAAGCTCTAGCAAGTAACAGGCTCACACCGGTTGAATTTGGTGGAGCAACAACAACCCAACGCTTATCTTCTTCTGGTAGATACGTGTCTTCGATAAGATCAAACTTAAGCTTGTTTACATAGAAATCAAGCGCTTCATCGTAGTCTTTTACCACGAGTGCAATGTGGACAATATTCTGTTTCATAACATACCTTGTTGGGGTTTTAGCTGCGTGGAATGATGCCATGAAGCAGGCAAAGACACTAGGTGTCTCATCATAAATCGTAGTATCTCGTCCGCCACAATCTAAAAGCTATGCACCACCTATAACTGCCAGAATCCGAGCTCAACGCCACCTTGAATAACAATGGCACACATGCCGTGACGTGGTAACTCCATTGGCGGCACCACGACTTCGGCACCTAGTTTCTCGGCTGCATTTACTGCAGACTGAATATCCTCAACCAGCGTGTAATGACGAACAGTTGGGTTTTCAGTTTCACGAAGCGGTGCTCGAATGCCAATTACCCCGCCATTAGATAGCTTTGCAGTGCGCGCCCCACCAAGGTTCACATCAGCACCACTGAACTTCACATTGTAAAGCTGAGCGTATGTTGCACAAACAATATCGACATCTGGGGTAACCACTTCAAGATATTGAACCTTCATCAAATTTCCTTTTCGTGTTCTTTAAGACTCTCAACCAGCAAAAAGCTGTGCAGGTGTTTCTCATCAATAATTAATCGGTTTCATATTACTAAGCAATTTGACCGCGCATGATAAATTGCGGGCCTGCTGCGCCACCTAGATATTGTTGATTGGTATCTTCGAAGCCGCCTTTCCTATAACAGTTGAATGCTGCGGGGTTTTTGCAATTCACGGTTAAGTAAATCGACTCATACGCTGAGTAATTCGCTTTTAAATATGGAAACAAAGCTTTGACCGTGCCAGTTCCTAAACCTTTACCTTGCTGGTTTTTATCAAGCACAAAAGCTCTTAAGCCAATGCTTCCTTCTGGGCAGAATTCGTAGTGCTCTGCGTAAGCTATATCCAGCTTAAAGAAACCCACAACTTCGTTATCAGACTTAATCACGTGCAAGTGCGTCGTTTCACTGCCGTCTAATAAAAACTCTGCAGCTGTGCCAGCGAACTTGACCTGTTCATCGGCGAGTTGGATGGCCTGAACTGACGCCACATGCGATTCTTCAAGCCTTTCGATAGTTATCATTGTTGTTCCTTCTGTATAACACGCACGAAAAACCGACTAAAGCTCATCGCTAGTATCTCGAGAACCGTAGTTTGGGAAGTTGATATTAAGAACATTATCGTCCTCAAGCGTGAATAGAACACTTCCATTCTCTACACCGGTTTCGTTCCTATCTGAACAACCTAGAAACAACTCCCAATCAAACGAATATTGAAGTCGGTATTGATTCGCATTGATGTGTAGAACGTCTTTGATTTTGATACCGTTCACCACATGTGCCATATCATCGATGTATGACAGGTCTGGGATTAACTTTTCTTCGAAATCACTCTTATGCTCGGTGAAGAAATTGAGCAGCTCAGAACATAACTCGGAGCCATGAACCGATGGTTTAGACAGACTAGAAAACAACATTTCTAAATACTCCAAGGATTGTTTTGATATTGGAAAGATGGGCGCGAATCTGTTACAAATTCAAGCTCAGCCAGCGCGAACCTTTAAGGCTAAACGTTACTATTATCCGAGCTATTAAACGAGTACATTCGAACTTCATCTCGAGGAAACCAGCCCAATTTTTCGTAAAACTGTTGAGCGTTGATGTTGTCGTTATAGACAAACAAGTGAGTCTTCGGGATGCCTAACCCTGCAAGGGCGTTGACCGCCTCTGCAACAAGCTTACAACCTAACTTTTGCCCTCTGAAGTTGGCCGAGACAGCTAAGTGTTGTAAATACCCACGACGTCCATCCGTTCCGACCAACACAGCACCAATGATCTCGTTGTTATTTTCAGCCACAAAACTCAGACCGGGGTTACGATCTAAATAGTTCCCAATACTTTCTTTCGAATCGGCATCGCGAATACTCATGCCTTCTGTCTGGCACCACAACGCGATCACTGAGTCGTAGTCTGAAATTGCCATTTCCCGAATGTTGACCACTCTACTCTCCTTGTATATACGGGGTCTTTATTTGCTACTTTTTGACGAGCGACTTGGTGAGAAACGATAGCGAGGAATCTACAGGGTAATTTTCTAACACCATCTGGCATTCATACCCTCGTTTCTCATAGAAAGGCTTAGCTTGGAAACTTAATGTATCGATCAGTGACGACGTACAGCCTTGAGACTTCGCATACTCTTCAATAAGTTCAAGCAACGCACTACCGACTTGCTTTCCTCTCATCGAATCATCGACCCAGAGAAACTTAATCAGTAACCAGTTTCCCCAAAGATCAGCAATAATGCCACCGACTTTGTTGCCTTCCACCATCGCGTAGTACGCAACTTGAGACTTGGGTATCCCTTCCAGAAACGGTGTGTTGTGTTTGATTAACCCGCCTCGGACTTCATTAATGTCTTCATCGGAGGGCTCGATATCTAATTGGTATTCCATTGACTTCCTATCTATAGATTAACCGATTGTCTTATAATAATTGAGTCTTAAATAAGGTCTATCTGGCGCTAATTGAGATATACACAGCGTCCAGATTAACCATAACTAATTGTACTATCTATAATTTTAATTTCGAGTCATCAATTTTTTTGAAATTAACTCAACACAATGCTTTGCTGATTGACTAACACCCGATAACTGAAAGAAACCATGGATTACACCCGAATAGCGCTGGCAACTAGCATCAACACCTTGCGACACCATTAACTTATAGAGCTGTTCGCCTTCGTCACGTAATGGATCGAACTCGGCAGTGATGATGGTTGTCGTTGGCAGTCCGTTAAAATCACAGTTCAAAAGGGTGAGTTCAGGTTCATTGAATGCATTAGATTTATTATTTGTGTATAACTCGAAGCCGGAAAGCAACATGTTTGCCGTTATAATATAGTTTGTGCCATTTTCCACGTAACTGCGTGAACTTCCTTTAGGATCTAGCATCGGATAGATAAGAATTTGCTGGCTCGGTAACCAAGACTCATACTTTTTTAGTCTCAATGTTGTCGCCAACGCTAATTGCCCACCGGCACTATCACCAACAAACGCCATTTGTTCGATATTGCCACCATATTTGCGACCAAACTCCTTGATACCAAGTACAGCTTGATACACATCGTCGTGCGCCGCTGGATATGTATGCTCAGGTGCCAGTCTATATTTGATGCAAATAACAATTGAGTTAGATTGAAGGGCAATCTGTCTTAATTGAACATCATGTGTTTCAAAGCCACCGCTGATAAAGCAACCACCGTGGAAGTACACTGTGATAGGTAGATTCGATTCGGTCGTAGGCTTATAAACTTTTATCTGCACACCGTTTAATGCATCTAAGAATTCGTGTTCTATTTTAGGACTCTTCCCCGCTAAAACGGTACTGCCAATATAGCCAGTACGTCGCTCTTCGATGGTTTGGAGTGATGGACAAGGTTTACCATTGGATTGGAAGTCTTCGACTAGATCTTTAATACCTGGTTCTAAATGATTCGTCATTTTATGACTCAATGATTGAAAAATCGAGGGATGATACATCAAAAGAAAGGCATGTACATACATACAGTTTTAATTTGTGAGCTCAATTAAAACTCTTGTTCAGATTCTTAATAATCCGAGAGCAATAACTACATAAATGCTTCAAACCAAAGCACCAAATCTAAGTTTGATCTCGAAGACTAAGCATTAATAGTGTTATTAATTTATAGGTAATACGGACATTTACTTATACAAGCTAAACTTCTTTGTAAACTCACGTAGAATATCCGTGTCACCAAACAGGCATACACCAAGATACTCAAGATCTTCTTCTTTGATTTCTTTGGTTCGTTGCTGCTGTTCAGCAGAACTACCTTCGATCATTGAGCTCGTAAAATCAGTAAATTTAATACCGCGACTGAACGCTTCTTCGCGCACTTTTCTAAGCTTATTTGAGTTGTCTGCTTTCAGCACGATGAAAGGATAGTGAGATAGGTTTGGGTGAACATTGCCATCCAAGTCTTCATAGTCAACGTAGCAAGTCTCGTCACTTTCTAATTGATTAGATAGGCCAACGCTCAAGTGCCCTAGCACGTTCAATGTTCTTCCTAAATCCATCTTTTTGCTTAAAACCGCTATGAATCGTTTTTGGCTTTCGTCTGGTAAATGGCTCACTACATATCCTCATTCATTCTTAATCACAGTATTTGTATAACGCATTACTGGGGCGTGAGCAATGCAACCTTAGTACTCAGTTAATACGTTTAGTCCATCCAATAATTTCGAGCAAAGACCAGTATTTGGTATCCAACAACAAGGTCATGATTTAATGAATATCTTGGCAGAACCTAAAGAGATAACCGTCTGGAGTTTGAACGATGAACTGCTTCTGAGTCGCGATCGAATCACCACATTGATAAGACTTCGACTCTAACGCTAAGTAAATAGAATCAGCGGCGCTTTCGTTAACTCTCTGATAAAGTGGTTCGATATCGATAACATCCCATTGGAAGTTAACACCACGCCCTAACGGAAACTCCAGATCACCTGAAAGCCATTTTCGACTTTTGCCCGCAATCCCTTCAAGCATCACATCAACACCATCGAGCGTTAGATAAGCAAACTCTTCATCTGGGCGATCGTATTTCACTTCAAACCCCAACACATCGACAAAGAAGGATTTGCTCACATTAATATCGAAACAATAAAGCTCTGGAACTACTCGTAATGTCATGATTTACCTATTCACTAAATAGCGAGAGATTAGTAAGAATCTAATCAGGATTTCCACTCTAATATAGAGTTAATTAATCTGTGTACTTTAGCTAGCTTTGTAAAGCCTTTCGTTGATCTCCCAAAGCGCGTTTCTGTTCGAGTCATATGTTAGAAGTTCAATAGCTTCTTGGTAGTCACACCAACGGTAATCTGTGTGTTCATTTGATAATTGAGGATCTTCCGTCACTTTAACTGAGAAGGAATGCTCAGGAATTACGAATGGATGCTCAGTCCAATTGTGATTTCCTGCATAAAAGACTTTTGGAAGCATGCACATTGAATCGAGCAACTGCCAATTACAACCGACTAGCTGAGTCTCTTCAGAGAGCTCTCGTTTTGCTGCTTCAAGTAATGACTCATTGTCTTCGCCACCACCGGATATTGCCTGCCAAACACCATTGTCCCTTCTGCGTGCGATTAAAAATCGATATTTGTTATCGACTGTTTTGTAGGGAAAGACTAAAACCTGAAAAGGTGCTCTCATTGATGTGCCCTCCAATCATTCGCGTTTACTGCGCTAGCTTCCCAAGGATGACCGGATCGCTCAACAGATTCATCAGAGGAAGAAACAATGGCTCAGGTAACTCATCTAGCTTAAACCATTTCCATTGCTTACATTTATCAGGTTCTGTCACCTGCGGTTCGCCGCTAGCGTCAGAAGCAACAACAAACAGCGTAATATAGTGCTTGTACTCTTTCTCAAAAATATCATTGGTAAAAGTCAGCTTCTCAAATGCACTAACAACTAAGCCAGTCTCTTCGAGTGTTTCGCGTTTGGCACACTCTTCGATACTTTCACCCCACTCAAGGTGTCCGCCCGGCGTTGCCCACGTATGAGCCCCATGAGAACCAATTCGTTCTCCAAGTAGTACTCGTCCTTCACGTAGAATAACCGCAGCTACACCTACTCTTACTTCCTGACTCACTTAAAACCCCTTAAGAAAGAAATCCAACCTTCAACGATAAATACCATGTATAACGAATCAATCTCGATTAATTCACTGCTCTACTTCGACCAATATCTTTATGACTCTAGTATTTTGTTACCACGTACGATCTGATAAATAGCGATATTTTTCTCAGTCAAAAGCCTCACGAGATCTGGTACACATTGGATAGGCATCGCAAGTTCATACCCAAACTCCAAATGTGAAATAGACGTTGACGGTGACTGACCCACAAACGACTCAAGTATGCTGAGAGCCGTTCCTTCCCACTCTCCAACTTCAAAATAAACGTTATACATGTCTTCGCTATAATCTCTTGGCGTACCAGCTTTCATCTCTTGTACCCTGTTTTGTGTTCCATCTATGATGTTCGCTTTAAGTTAAGATACGCGTTATGCCGTCTTACATTATTGTTCACGTTTATGTGTACGTTACCCAGCTCGAGCACCATTAGGCATTTCGTTTTCAGGACAAGCTAAACACGGATTTAATTTGTCTTCATAACCAATATCAAACAACATCCCTTGAGACACTTCACCCGCCATCTTTCTTTCAGGCAAGTTCACAACAAACAAAGCTTGCTTGCCTTCGATTTCTTTCGGGTTTTCTCGCTCTTGTTTAATGCCAGCCAAGATTGATCGCTGATGATCGCCAAAGTCGACGGTGAGTTTCATCAGCTTATCTGATTTAGCGACTTCAGAAACCTTTACGATTAAGCCGACACGAATATCTAATTTTGCGAAATCATCAAACGTAATTTCATCTTTAATTGGAGCGTATTTCATAAACCAGACCTCGTTGTTTCCAAATCACATAACGTACAACTAAGTCACTAACAATGCTGAGACTAGATTCAAATTTAGCAATGACGCCAAACTGAATTAAATACCCAATGTTAAGAACGATCCCACAAAGCTTTATAGATCAATTCCAAGGAAGCACTTTTACTTGCTGCCATCGAACCTTATAGCCAGTGGTCATTTTGTTGTAATTTACTTCTGTCATTGCTCGCTTATTCGGCTTAATCAGCATATCAAAAGCGTCCTCTACACCGTATGGGGCAAACAACTTGATGCCGCCTGAATCATCCAAAGTAAACCCGATAGCAAATGCAGAGAGCCAAGACTCGATACCTTGTTCAACACGATCGTATGGTTGAATGAAGCAACCGAACTTCTTAGCGTAATGCTCATGAATGGTCGCTTGGTTCTTTACGTCCACGTCGACACAATGACTTAACCGCGAACGAATGCGGTTTTTGAACTCATCTTCAGTGATAGCTGAGGTACTATTGAAATAGACAACATCGAAGTCTTTGACTTGGTCTAGAAGCGGTTTGTTTTCGATATCATTCCAGATGATTTGAGTGATAGCACCGCCTGCAATATAGAAGTTTGGCAAGCCCACCTCACGACATACGTTGGCTGTTTCGATTAGCTCAGGAACTTGTTGAATGAGGTTCTTTAGTTTTTGTTTATTCATCGTGACCTAACTAACATCCATCTAAGGTTTGACTAACGCTACACATGAATACGCCGACCTGTCGGCATTGCTTCCAGACGCTTGCCTAATACTTCTTTCAACAGGTCATAAGCTTTCTTGCCTGTGCAGTGCCCTGTATACAGTTTATCAATGGGGTATTGAGACAACGTCAATCCAAGATCTCTAATGTCTTGCTTTGTGCCACCAATACTATTGAACAATGGTAAGCCCACTAGATGGAAGCCCCCGACAACCGCTTTTATTCTATCTCCTGGGAACAGAGTAACCGCTGTATCAACCATATTAAGAACGCCACTATGCGCACATCCCGTGAATATAACTAAACCATCTGGCTCTTTAATCACTAACAGTAATTCATGATCAAATGAGTCGCGCTCCCGTCGATTTTCCGACTGTGTATAAAGGTATTTATTACCCTTAGGTTGTTCGTGTTTCACGCTAATATCTGTGATAGCAAAGACATTTGGGGCGATCTCAGTAGTACGATTAACGAAGACTAACCGCTCGTTGCTGTTTTCTAGTAAGTCCGGATTGATCCCGACATCACTTTTGAAACCGAAAGCCCGGAAATGATAGCTTTTCTGTTCGCAATTTTTCAGAAACACTTTGGCTTTAGAGTTATGAGCAACAAAATCAGCGGTGCCATTACAATGATCATGATGCCTGTGTGATATGACAGCGAGGTCTACATCTTTAATATCAATACCCAGTAATGGTGCGTTTTGACAAAACGTATCGCCACTTCCCATATCGAACAAGATCTTTAGCGATTCAGTTTCAATATGCAGTGATAGTCCGCGCTCAACGGCTAAATCTTTCCTGTTATGCAGTCGAGAGTTATCAACCAGCGTCGTTATTTTCATAGTTCCCTTTTGATTCATTTACGAATCGCACATTGCCCAACGGAAATAAGGTCTTTGACCATCCATTCGCTCAACCTCTGCACCCAACCTTTTGTAGAAATCATGCGCTTTCTTATTATGTGGACTTGCCGTCCATGAGATGTGAGAGGCATATGATGACTCCGCTTGTGACTTTAAAGCCAACATAAGTTCACGGCCATACCCTTGTGATCTTTGATTTCCTGTAACCAATAGGTCGTCAAGCCAGATTGATGGCTCTCCACTGAAGGATGAATATCGATAGTGATACAGTGCGAAGCCAAAAGGCTCACAATTCCGTTCTAATATTAATGCATGGGCAAATGCGTAATCACCAAATAATGTGCGTTCGATTTTCTCTATAGTTGTCGAGATTTCACCACTAAACCCTTTCATACTCCGGTCAAAGTCAGCTTTTTGTTCAATAAACTCTAACAAGACACTTGAGTCTTCTTTCGTCGCAGTCCGTACGATCACTCTCTTCTCCATGGATGAATTTATTCGTTGTCGCCTAACGCCTGTTAATTGATGACAAATGCCACGCATTACAAATCAACTTGCTGCACCAATTAAGTTTTTTGTTTCGCAGACGTTATTGCTTGGGCTATTTTAGCCCTATGACTCGTTTCCCACTCAGCGAGTGTTAATGAAGCTTCGTCACTTGCTTTCTTTGAAGCCATTAGAAACACTTCATCTTTTCTTGATTTAGGAATAACGACAATACCCTCTACATCAGCAACAATGATATCTCCCGTAGACACCTTTGCTCCCCCGCAAGTGATCGGAGCGCCCAATTCAGAATAGATCTCTTTCTTTCCCGGTACTGGATGAACACCTTTCGCAAAAACTGGAAACTTCATATCTGAAATTTCAGTCAAATCTCGAATGACACCATCAATAATAAAACCTTTGATACCTCGACTCTTAGCGACTGCGCATACATTACCGCCGGCTACTGCATATTCGCTATCAACTCCATCCACTACAATGATGGAACCTTCTGGTGCTTCGTATATGGCTGAATGAAGCATTAAATTATCACCAGACGTTAACTGGACAGTAAACGCTTCTCCACAAATTCGTGGCATTCCCTGCCAAAGAGGACCAATACTAAAATTAATAAAGTGGTCGTTACTTAGTATGTTTCCGTAATCGGTTGTCGCAAGTTTTGAAAAGTCTGACTTCATATTTTCACTCCATGTTTGAACTAATCCTCACGCCAAACAAAGGTGTGACGCACGCTTGTCATTCAATGATATAGAGCTAACTCAAAGATAACGTTGACCTCGGACTCAGCTCTACAAAAAGATCTATTCCTGCGACTCGGTAGCTTCATATCTGTTACGAAAGGAAATTATTGTGACGCTACCGATTAACTTAAGTACAGACGCCGGAGAGACTAAACTCAACTAAAAGTACCTAGGGTTGGTAATTAGAAATAAGCACTCAACTATATGTAATTTTCAATATATTCACTAATTGACTCAGTAGCCTCAAACGAATAACTAATTGGAAGTGTAAGATTCATCTTCTCGACTTCTACAGCTAACGAACCGTTTTCTACCTCAAACTCTTCCCAACGGATCTTTCGTACTTTTGTTACCGCTTTTGCAGCTAGTAAGAGTCGAGCGAACTCTGCAGGGCTATAGCCTTGCGTCTCAGCAATAAAATGCTGCTTTTCTAACGTCCGGCCTTGCGCCAAAAGTAGATAGAACCGCGCAATGTCGTAAACATGAACATATTGGTTAAAGCCGATAGACGGCATACGTACTTCAATCGTTTGGCTAGAGAAAGATTCTACAATTCGTTTTAGCTGACAACCCTCACCGCCATAAACCAAACTAGGACAGTAAACGATGTGCCACCGGTTTCTAATAGCACTATGTATCGTTTCTACGTCTAATCTAACGGCGTCTAAGGGTTTCAGTCTAAACTGTCTCAAATCAGCGCTAGAGGCGTTGCCAAATAGCCAAACACCTGATGTATGTATCTTTGTTGCTCCTTTAGCGGCAAGTAAGTCTAACTCAGAGAGCAATTCCTGCTCCACATCGGCAATTTCATGTGCGGAGAATTGTGACCAATGTGGACGCGCACAATTCACAACCACGTCAAAGAAGCCTTCAAAGTCAGCTCTATCTTCTATTAACCCAACTATAGGAGGTGTGACGACTTTGTCTCTACCGTATGTAAAAACTTCAAAGCCACTTTTTGTGAATAGCGATGTAACGTGACGACCAATGTATCCACTAGCCCCCGCAATTAATACTTTCGTTATTCCCTTATTCTCTCCATTACACATAACCAATGACATGCATCTCCCTTTGAAGAAACATTCTTCAATATACGATCAGCCAATACACTCTTAGCATTTATGTGTTGATCAAGCTAACAAGCCCCTTTGATTCCAAAAAGTATTGTGAGGTGAATAGTTAGATATCAACCTTTTCTGTGAGCCTTGCTTTCAATTTTATGCCCAACTTAATGTGGGCTTTGGGTTGAACCATTGGCTCTAAGCCAAACTGCCTTCTTGTATTATTCAATAACAAAGGCGGTAACTTTTCTTCACAGTACATAGCGTATTTTTCAAAGTACAGTCTCGAGTATGCACCATCAGCGATATCAAAAGGTTCATCAAGTTGAAGTCGCTTATGTTTAACCCAACCTTCAAGTGAATACCAACATGATAGATATAAAGGCCCCCAAAGATTCAGAAAATGCTTTTTTGATACCAAATCATGAGTAGCAAAGTACCCCATTCTCTGCAACGCGACACTTACAGCTTGAGCTGCTTGTAATTCTTCTTTGCTCCATGTCGATACATAATCCACACTAACGTCACTAGTCACCTGACTATAAGGCTCTCTTTTGTGAGCGTCTGTCACCAACCTAATCGCAGGTTTTAATGCTGACATCTCTTCCATCGCCCAATTCAACAATTCGGCGTTACGACTTCGGGTCGATTCCTCAATAGATTTCGAACCTTGTTTCAGTCCAACCAGTAAGACGAAAGTTAAAATAACCATGACCATGTCCATTACACCGGAGACACCACTCCAATCAAACTCATGGAGCTTTACTGTCACTTCTTTTGAAATGTCTATTGCTGATGAAATTGTTAGAAATAAAGACGCAACAAACACCGATAGTAAGACAATGTTTAATATTATTTTTCTCATAACCTTCGTCCAAAAATTTGGTATATCAAATCAATACTGAGCTAAATAGTAACCTAAGTAATTATCAACATTAAGTAACTCTTTTAACCAGTCAAAAACCGTACGTAGTTGATGCCAAAAATGGTGAGCTATACTTGGTAAGAGAACATGGTTCACTCCGATAAGCACTATTGGTTAGAAGAGTTATAGTCACTTTAAGTGGCTGACATCGCAACCACCTCAACCATCGTGTCGATACACTAAAGTAACTCGAACGAGAAGTGCCAGTGTTTAGCATCACTCTTATATGCAGATATGGATATTAAGCACTTGATATTTACTTTCTACTGAGGCCTATCTTCTGGGTTATCACGATACCAGGCTTCCAGCAGTTCCCGACCATAGATGACTTCTGTCTGCATATGCATGTAAAGAAGGAATGCAGCTAATAGAAAACTAACGCCGTTCAACCACCTTAATGCTTGTTTACGCTCTGCATCATAGAAAAACATACTGACACCAACAAGGCAGAAAGGATAACAACCTATAAGAAGTAACAACCAGCCAAGGTAGCTTGATATTGCCATATCTGTCATTTCTGCCCCCCTAAGAGCCGTTAGAAAACTCAGTGTACTTTAGAGTAACCATTCAACTATTAGCAGTTCACACAATCGAGTTTCGAGTCACTTCAAATTGGGGGTTGATGCTGGGAGGTTAAGCGTGGGCAACGCTACCACCTCACCAAAACCATTGCACCGCAAACACAAAACTCGACCGAAACTAAAAAATGCCGAGTGTTGGGAATTAGTCTTAAGCCAACAAAAACTAAGTGCTACTCTCCACTTTCAAAGTGGGCAAATACTTCTGCACCAGTCATATTTTGTGTTTCATTTTTAAATTCGTAGTATTCGGGCTTTTCATCGATGAATATCTGATGAGTTAACTTGTAGTCATCCCCAGACATCAATAAACCGACAGGAAGGTGATACTGATTATTTGGCACCAGAAAGTAAAACAAGTGAGTACCACATTTACCGCAGAACCCTCTCTCAGCCCAATCGGATGACTTATATCTCACTACATTTGATTCACCTGATATTTTGACAGAATCAGAGCAATCAATGACTAACATTGGACCGCCAGACCAATTTCTACACATACTACAATGACAAGCCCCCAATTCATTACTGGCGTACTCTACTTCCAACTCAACCGAGCCACATAGGCACTTTCCTTTACCTTTCATGAATCCTCCAATCTTTGCAATGTGTGTAAAATGAATAGCAGATAACGTTTTTTATACCGATGACTTAATAAGAAAAGGCTATTTTTTGTTTCCCTTATCCGACAGATACGCGGCATACTTTTTAGAGATCCATTTATGAATATGGAGCCCTGTTTTACGAAAGAGATACCAATCTATAGCAGCTAGAATCACCAAACCGATTACAGTTCCCATTACAAAACCTCCATGCTCATTGAAATGTCACTCTACCAAATAGTTAAGAAAGGCACCGTGAACCTAAACAAACTATTAAGACTCGATATGAGTAGTTGCTTTAACTCTGGAAGAATTACGAGGCATAACGCTTAGCTACGCTGTGAGTGGGTTTGTGTCATGTCTGAGCGAAGCGAGTTCGGCACGCGTTTACAATTCAGATTTAGGCGCCTTGTTATATGTTTTACTTACTAATATGCCAAGCCATTACACCACTAGTAATAAGTAAAAATATACCTATCAATCCGACATTAACTGCAAAACTTACTTTATTACTTTCGTCTTGAAAGTCATTGGTTCGGGACACAAGTTCACGATGAATCATTAACGATAAAAAGTCTTGATTAGCTGGATTGTTACCATCAAATGTAATGCCTGCCAATACAACAAGTAAAACCCCGGCATATGCAATGTAGTCAACCAAGTCTATTGTGGATAGGTAATCAAAAAAATTGCGAGAAATTAGCAGAGCTACCGAGATCACAACAAGATAAGCTAAAATCCCTTTGAGAAAACCCTTCATTGAAACTCCCTGTACATATAACAGCTATCAAACAGAAAAATTCTGCACTTATAATACTGACTAATTCTGTCTAGTTTCTAAGATGCACAAGTAATATGCAACTAAACCACTGCATAACAATAACTTATGTCACGGCTAATTTCAGGCGTGTGAAAAGTCGCTTACTTTAATTCATCGGGAATGCGGCGATCTTTGTGGTAATACTCTCGGTCGCGTTCGTTGATTTCGCGTACCACACGGCATGGGTTACCGACTGCGACGACATTGGCTGGGATGTCTTTGGTGACGATGCTGCCAGCACCTATTACTGAGTTTTCACCAATGGTGACACCAGGAAGTACGACGGTGTGCGCGCCAAGCCATACATTGTTACCAATACGAACGGGAACATTGAACTGCGCTGCTTTTAGCCTGAGTTCTGGGCTGATGGGGTGTGTACCAGTGGCAATGGTCACGTTAGGCGCAATCATCACGTTGTCGCCGATGAATACGTCTGTGTCGTCGACCAGAGTTAGATTGAAGTTCACGTATACGTTGTTGCCTAGGTGGGTGTGACGCCCCCAGTTCGCGTGTAACGGCGGCTCGATGTAGCAGCCCTCACCGACTTCGGCGAACAGTTGCTTCATGATTTGTTGTCGTTTATCCCCTTCACTAGGACGAGTGTGGTTGAAATCGTATAGCACTTCTAAGCATTGAGTTTGCTCAGCAACCAAGTCAACGTCGTCACAGTAGTAAACGTCTTGGCTGTGCATTTTAGCCTTTATATCCATGTTTGAACCTATTTGATCATTGCCTTATGTCGGCATAAATAAAGAAACAGATGGATAATTTGAAGTTTTCACTGGCCTCAATGCAAGTTGGATGAATCAGCGCGACCTGATGTTTTCAGCCACACGCCACAGCACACCACTTGGGTCAGTGATACAAAACTCAAGCATTCCCCAAGGCTGTTCAACAACCTCGGAAACGGTAACTTCAAATTCCGACACTACATTAGAGTTTTGGATGTGTTGATACCAACTTTTTACGTCTTCAACCAGCAAGTGCATCATGTAATTGTGACAGTGCGCAGGTTCATAAAAGTTTTGCAGAAGGAAGGCACAACTGCCGTGACGCAGATAGGCGATATCGTGAAATTCAGACATCACTTCGAAGCCGATTGACTGGTAAAAACGCTTGGATAAATCGAAGTCTTTCGCGGGTACAAAAGACTTAATTTCTGAGACTTTGAGGTTTTCCATCCTACATCCTTATAGTGTTGATATTCTGGTGCTGACACGCTTAACGCTTTAAGTAGTTGCGGCGTTTATTCCGAGCTCTTATTGAGAGTCTTGCTGAAATGAGTCGACTTCGGCTTTAGTTAGATAACGCCACTGACCTGCTTCAACATCTAAACGAACATCACCAATCTGCTCACGGTGTAGTCCAACAACTCGATTCCCTACCGCAGCAAACATTCGTTTTACTTGATGAAACTTACCTTCTGTAATGGTCAACAGCACTTCTTTACTGGTAATCACTTCGAGTTCTGCCGGACGCGTCAGTTTTTGTTCGCCCTGCAATTGAATGCCCGCTTTGAACTTGTCAGCGACATCATCTTTGATATCTCGTGACAATGTCACGCGATATACCTTCTTACATGACTTGGTTGGCAGAGTGATGTTGAATGACCATCGCCCATCATCGGTAATCAAGACTAAGCCTGTTGTGTCGGCATCTAAGCGCCCTGCGATGTGCAGTTCTGATGCTTTCTCTAACTCTAGGTAATTGAAAAGCGATGGGTACACTTCGTCGATATTGGAACAGATGGTGCCCGCAGGCTTGTGCATTAAGATGTATCTAAACTCTCGTAGCGTTAATGCATCACCATTAAGCAGGATAGCGTTACTTTCATGAACCTGAGTAGACTCGTCTAGCACAACCACACTGTTCACACTCACCTCACCGTTTTGGATTCGCTGAACGGCTTCGAGTTTTGTTAGTTCTGTGCTTTTACAAAGGTATTTATCAAGGCGCATTAATCGTCTGCACCACATTTCGCACAAGGCTTATAGGTGCGTTCACCTTGAGCAATCACCACATAGTCTCGAACGCAGTTATCACATAGCGCCAACTTTGGGTAAGCGTCTTTCTGTTTCATTGCGTTAATGTCGCCTTCAGTGGTGTATACGGTTCTCATTTTTATGCCTTTGTTTTAATGACTTGCTAGGCGCAAATTGTATCACTGTTTACATCCCTGTTTGCAGTGTTGTGACTTAGATAAATGAATATCAAATCAGGTTGCTCCTTTGAGTTTCCGAGTGATGGACAACAAAATCAACGTGCCACGGCTATCAGTGGTAAAATGACAAAAGCTCACCAACCAATGAAGTCACTAATGAAAAATTGTAATCAATGCGGAAAATGCTGTATCAAATATGGAGATGGTGACCTTGCCGCGACTCAAGAAGAGATTGATTTGTGGGAGCTGTTCAATCCAGACATGTTTGAATATGTTCGCGGTAGTGAGATCTGGTTTGATCCTAAATCTGGCGAACGTTTAAGTCGTTGCCCTTTTCTAGAGCTAGTTCCGACGAAAGACACCAAGGCTCAAGCCAAGTACACATGCAGCATTTACTTAGACCGACCAGAAGATTGCAGACACTATCCAAGCCTGATTAATGAGATGGTACGAGATGAGTGTGAAATGATTGAGGTGGTGGATTTACAAGACACGAAGAAAGCTCAAAGGAAACTCGACCTGTTGATGAAAGACAGCCGCCCTTCAAGCTATTCGTAAGCGATGATCTTTTGAAGATCAATCTTCAGTATTAGCTAGTAGCCGCTAAAACCTTAAGACAAATACTGGTTCGCTTCTAACCAATCAAGCGCAACCAGTGCCGCCAATGAGCATACCGCTCTGTCGTTGCCATCAACAAACTTAAGCTCTTCGATTTCGGCATCTGGAGACAGTTCACCAGTATAATCAGCAAGGTAACAAGTCAATTGCACTGATACGCCTTCCGCTTTGCCATCAGCTTGGCCTGTAAACGTTTCAACGTATTTGATTGAATCAGGCACTAAATCTACTGAGATCTCTTCTTTGATTTCGCGAACCAGTGCTTGCTCGTCACTTTCGCCAGCTTCGCGCTTACCACCCGGTAGGTAGAACAGTTCTTTGCCTTTTGATCTCACCATCAACAACTTGCCGTCTTTGATGAATATCCAAGCCAGCTTATCAATTACCTTATGCATGTCGTTAGACCTTATTTCTGTTTTAGTTCTCGTTATTACTGAATCTAGCCACACCATTAGCCGCGACCAAACAAAGCCTGCGTATGTTACACGCTGCAATGAATATACTCTATTGAATCGAATAGGAAATGTCATCGCCAAAACGAAAAATGACAGCGTTCGAGACTATGCTCATCAACTGTCATTGCGATGTTTACGAACTGCTCTCGAGCTGCCCGCGAATAGTATCAATCGACTAGCCACTTAAGCGCAGAGTCATGATCTTCGAATGACTTAATCTCACCCGACACAAACCAACTGCCGACTTTTGATGCCATTTCTTGCCAGCTTTTATCACCATAAATCGCGATTTTGTCTATCTTCGAATTGAGCTCTAATCCCAGTTTGAAATCATCCCAAGCAGCACGTAGCTCCCAGCCCGTTAAGGTGGAAATGTCGACCAGCATCTTGAGTTTCGATGAATCGAGTTCTTCTAGCGTGGTATTTAGAATTGGCATCATTGCTTGATAGTCATCGTGTGTGAGTTTGCCTTTCGCTTTGAACACAACGATAGTTTCACCGCTAACACGTTCAATTCCAACCGATATTCCATGACGTTCGATACTCATAACCTAGCCCTCATAGTGGAAACTAAAGTTAGCTTAGAAGATTAAACAGCAAAGAGATGAGAGGCTTGCGTCAAAACAGACAAGCATCCGAACAAGTTTTAGTTACTGACATTTTAACGGCGTTTAATCGCAACGACCGAGTAAGTGTGCCAATGCTTCACCCTACCCAGCGACGTGAGTGCTTGTTCGTCTCGCTCATGGAATCGTACTATCTCAAAGTCTTTGAATAAGCTGAGTACTTTGGCTTTCGTTAACGGCGTTGTTGGGGTTCGATAGCCATGTGCCCAACTGTCATCGACGCCCATGAAATCACCCGCAAATACGCCCCCCACTTCAAGGCAGTTTTCAATATTGTGCCAAACCCCGTCAAAACGCGTTGGGTCAGCAAAAAAAAGACTCGAATTGGCAATCACTACGCCAGATTTCGGGTAATCATAGTATTCAAATCCACTTTCAGATATCTCGACCAAAGATTTGCAACCAAAACGATCCCGACATATTGCAATCGAATCAGGATTAACGTCGAAGCCATACACTTGATACGCTTGTTGTTCTAAAAAAGCGATGTCACTACCTGTTCCACAACCACAATCAATCGAAACATTTAAGCCTGACTCATTCAGTTTGATTGCGAATTCAGTTCTCTTTAAATGAGGTTTGCTTAGTGCTTTTTGGTAATACTGACGCCAGATCTCTGAATGGTCATCCATGGCGCTTCTCCAACAGTTCGCTTAGGGACTGAACTTGCACGATACGTGGATGCTGTGACTTAAGCTCAACTCCTTCCGTGTTCAACCACACCGCTTTCAAACCCGCTTCAAGTGCTGGGTAAATGTCTTTCTCTAGAGTGTCGCCTACCATGGTGATGTCTTGTGGTGCAACACCGAGCTTAGAAATAATGGCAGGATAGAACCCCGAATCGAACTTAGAAAAGCCAATGCTCGCCTTACAAAAGTAACCCAAGATATATTGAGACAGGCCAACACGCTCGAAGGCGCTAATGATGTCGTCTTTACTGGAATCACCAGCGTTGGTGGCAACATAAACTTGGTGATTTTTGGAGAGTTGAGCCAGTAATGCACGAGCACCACTCACTTCTTGTACGGTTTCCCAGTCACACATCTTCCCTTGAGCGTCTGGGAAATCGACCATCAGCGTATTGCCCCAGTCGAATAAGACTATTTCTGTTAATTCGATTAGCTTTGTCATCTTGCCTCCTGCATTAGTCATCGCGCCTTTATAGGCCATCCCTTTGATAGGACAGAATGTTGTCGAAGGCGATATCGAAGTAGAGTTCGTAGCTATTTTGTTCAACATAGCCCAAATGTGGAGTTGCAGTGACGTTTGCTAAGAACAGTAGCGGTTCAGTGCCTGTAGTTACTGGCTCACAATCGAACACATCAATAGCGGCAGTTTTGGTCGGTACCTCGCGTAATTCATGATACAGAGCCATCGGTTCGACTAACTCGGCACGACTGATGTTCACAAACAATGAGTTCGGCTTCATCAAGCTGAGGTCGTGTGCCGTAACACATCCTCTGGTGACATCATTCAAACGCAAATGCAAAGAAAGCACGTCAACTTCTCGAAAGAAGTCTTGTTTGGTTGTTGCTGCTTCTAATCCATCCGCTTGTGCTTGATCACGTGAAGCTTGGCTGCCCCACACTACCACAGACATCCCAAATACTTGGGCATATTGTGCAATGCATTTTCCGATTTTTCCGTAGCCCCAAATACCTAGCTTCAAGCCCTTCAAAGTTCGACCTAACCCTAGCGAGCCAGAATCTTGCCACTGGTTTTGCTTAAGGTTTGAAGCATAAGTGGGAATGTGGCGCGATGCAGCCATAATCAACGCCCAGCATAATTCAGAGGGGGCGACTGGCGAGCCTCGGCCTTCTAACACAGTAACACCAAATCGTTCGCACATTTGTGGGTCGATATGATTACTCACTTTGCCCGTCTGGCTAATGAGCTTGAGGTTTGGGAGCTGCGATAACAAAGATTCGGTGATCTCGGTTCTTTCACGAATGAGTACAATGGCTTCAAACGAGATCAACTTAGCGACAAGATCTTGCTCTGAATAAGTTTCGGTAAATACAGTGACATCGTGTTGTTCGAGTTTGTTGAAGCAATCGAGGTCTTTAACGACGTTCTGGTAGTCATCCAATATCGCTATTTTCACATCACTCTCCTTGTGATTGTTAGTTATCTTGTATTGGTCAAATGAAGATCAAAGTGCCATGTATCGAGATTCAACACGGCACTCGCTGGGGCTTCACTGTTGATAAACTACTTTGAAGCGCTCTAACATAAGTAACATGTCTTCACTTGGTGATATCTTGAGTTCTTCACATTCACGTGAGAAGAAATTCCAGTGTGCTTTTCTCCACCATTCTAGTGTTTTGTCACCCTCGCCTTCTGCAGCAGCAAACTCCGCACTCACTTCGTTGTATTTGCACGACGACACCGACGTGATCTCAACGATACAGACGGGCTTGCCATCCCAATCGGTGACGACTTGCAAGTGACCAACTACTGGTCTCGTCTCGCCTTCATGGCTGTACCAATGTTCAAGGCTGCAGGACGCTTGTTTTTCACCTTTGAGAATCAACTGAGCGCAGAGGTTGGCGTTGTATTCATCAGCACAGTAATAATCAGCACTAAAGGAGGTATATTGCGAAGCAACGTCTACTGGCAATGTGTTGAGGTAGCTATCGAGATAAGCTTTGCTTCTTTCTTCCATGATCTTTCCAAATTCAATATTAGGTTGAGCCGATAAACACTTATAGATTAAGCATCTGGCTGCATTGGGAGTAACCTATCAAGTCAGGTTATTGCTGTAAACCGAGTGAATATCAAAGTGTGGGCTGAGAAAGAGGAATATCGGAAGGATTTCGAGGCCAGTACAAGAAGAGCCAAAAAGTAAAAAAAAGCTAAAAGCGCCTTTAGGCTGTGCTTTTAGCTCTTCGTATCTCGTTACTAGTACCTCGTAACTGAGCAGGAAATTAACGTTTTAAGAAGTCGACCGCTTTGTCTGGGAAGTCGGTAAACACACCATCGACTTTTACTTGATTGTAAAAGACATCCAACATGCCATCAAAATTATCGGCATAAGCTGGGATTCTTCCTGGATCAGCACGGAACGTGTACGGGTGAACGTCTAAGCCAACGTCTTTTGCTGACTTCATCAATGGTTTAATAATGATGTTATCTTTGGTCGATGCATCGTCCACCAGCATAGGTTTCCATGGGCCAATACCATCAGCATAGCTAGCGACTTTTGCCATTCCGCCCTTCTCAAACATCCAGTCATAGCTGTACGGCGTCGCTTTATCGCCCTTGTAAGTCATGGTTTCATTCCAGTCTGTGTAAGCCATCAACTGAACGAGCTTAAGATCCATTTCCATAGCTGGCATTAACTCATCATTAATGCGTTGCAATTCATTGGCGTCGAAACACTGCAAATACACTTTGTCGTCTTTCGATAAATACCCATATTGTTGCAAAGTCGCGAGCACAGCTTTAGAGATGTCTTTGCCTTCGTGACGATGGAACCAAGGTGCCTTAATTTCAGGATAGATGCCCACGTCATAACCTAAGGTCTTATTTAAGCCTTGGATCAGCTCGATCTCTTCAGCAAAGGTAGCGACACGAAAATCAGACTGCCACATAGGGAAGCGTGCTGGGAACCCAGCCACTCGATTACCTTGGTCATCTAGGTTAAAGCCTTCAGTCACTTTTAATGATTTGATCTCGGCAAGCGTAAAATCAATCGCGTAATAGCGGCCATCTGCTCGTGCACGGTCTGGAAAGCGGTCAGCAACATCAGTGACGCGATCTAAATAGTGATCATGCAAAACCACCAATTGGTCATCTTTGGTCATCACTACATCTTGTTCGATATAGTCAGGTTTCATTGCGTAAGCGAGTGCTTTAGCCGGTAATGTATGCTCGGGTAAATAACCAGAAGCACCGCGATGTGCAATCACTAAAGGATCGGCGAACGCATTTGCAGATAAGCTAAGTGCTAATAAAGTCAGAGACAGTGACGTTGTTTTCATTATTGTTTCCCTTGATAAAACAGAAGCAGGATATACCTGCCTCTGTTGTTATTAGTATGGTGTGGTTCAGCTAACAAACTACTGAGTTAGCGCTTCTTTCTCTCGTTCGAGATCTTTTTGTTTATGGTGCGCACGCTCACCGAGGAAGGCGTAAAGCAGACAAATTATTGAAGCAACACAAGCTCCGACCAAAATCATGAAGCCGCCATCCCAGCCGTAATGGTCAACCATGAAACCAAGCACCGCATTGGCAGCAACTGCCCCGCCTAGGTAACCAAATAGACCCGTTAAGCCAGCCGCTGTACCTGCCGCTTTCTTTGGTGCAAGTTCAAGTGCATACAAGCCTATTAGCATTACTGGACCATAAATAAGGAAGCCAATCGCAATCAGTGCCAACATATCAACCGTTGGGTTACCCGCTGGGTTCAACCAGTACACCAACACTGCGACAGTTACGAGAACCATAAACAGGATCCCTGCTGGAGCGCGTCGACCTTTGAACAATTTATCTGAAATCCAACCACACAATAACGTGCCAGGAATACCTGCCCACTCATACAGGAAGTAAGCCCAAGAGGATTTATCTACAGAGAAGTCTTTCGCTTCTTTTAAGTAAACTGGAGCCCAATCAAGTACGCCATAGCGGATAAGATAAACAAACGCATTAGCAATCGCGATTGACCACAGTAACTTGTTAGAGAAAACGTACTTAAAGAAGATCTCTTTCGCCGTCATTTCTTTCTCGTGAGACGTATCGTAGTCGTCTGGGTAATCGTCTTTGTGTTCTTCAATCGGTGGTAGACCACAAGATTGAGGCGTGTCTCTTACCGTAAACCAAACGAAGATAGCAACGAGAGTGGCAAAAAATGCAGGAACATAAAAAGCGGTTCGCCAATCATCGTTAAAAGCCCACAGTCCCAATAAGAACATCGGGCCAATCAAGCCGCCGCCCACGTTGTGAGCAACGTTCCATACCGACACTATCTCGCCACGTTCTTTACGCGACCACCAGTGAACCATGGTTCGCCCACAAGCTGGCCAGCCCATGCCCTGAAACCAACCATTCAAGAACAGCAGGATAAACATCGCAGTGATGCTGCCTGTCGCCCATGGCATGAATCCGAAGCAGAACATGACCAATGCCGACATTAACAAGCCGCCACTGAGAAAATAACGAGGATTAGAGCGATCAGAAACACTGCCCATTAAAAACTTAGATAAACCGTAAGCGATGGATACTGCGGCTAAAGCAATCCCTAGCTCTCCTCGACTGTACCCTTGCTCAATCAGGTATGGCATCGCCAAACTGAAGTTTTTGCGGACTAAATAGTACCCCGCATAACCAACAAAGATACCGAGAAAAAGCTGCCATCGTAATCGTGTGTAGGTGCTATCGATCTTATCGGTAGATAAGCGATCGATATGCGCCATAGGTTTGAATATTCCAAACATAGGAACCTCATGTGTATTGGGCGATAGAAATAGAATGCTCGAACGAAAAAAGTGTAGCGCTCATTCGAAAGCCTGGGAATTGTATGTGCTTCAGGATTATTTTCTGTGATAGAGATAGCCATTAACAATAAATAACCTTAAATACAGCACTTTAGTTTCATTTAATTAGACTACGCTTCATATTTTTGTTTTTGATGGGTTAATTTATCAGCAGTAATTTCGAATGTGAATCAACCCAAAACGAGCGAGCGAACATAAATCAACCAGCAGTAAGCGCATTATTCCTACGTATGCATAGTAGACGTCGACAAGTTTAATAAGCTTTGTGAAGTTATGGAGGTGGTTATTGGTTATTGGTTAAACAAGTTCGCCAGCATTAATGCAAACAAAAAGGGCCTAGATTTCTCTAGACCCTTTCAAGTAATAACTCTTAGTGACTTTATGTTGGCTAATTAGGCAAAACATTTGCTAACTACACGAAGCATTAGCTCGTCACACAAAGCGATTATTCTTCGATGTAAAAAGCTTCTACAGAGCCTTTTAGAGTAATAAGCATTGGCTGACCACGGCGGTCTAGCGCTTTTGGAGAAGGGATCTTAACCCAACCTTCGCTGATGCAGTATTCTTCAACATCAGTACGCTCTTTACCATTTAGACGAATGCCGATTGGGTATTCGAAACACTCAGCCACGTGGTGTGGGCTGCGTGGGTTACCTGCTAGATGATCTGGTAAAGCTGGTTTTGAATTAGTATCGCTCATGTTCATTACCTGTATGTACGTAAATAAAAAAAGTGCGCCATTCTAGTCAATATAGGCTTTGTGCTCAACAACTGCTGCAATAAATCGTAGTGATCGTTTTAATCAACAGCGAGTTGTTTGATTTAAAGGCGGTAGTTGCAGCATTTCAAAACAAAACTTTCACAGATTTCAACATTTCTAGCGAAGCTAAGAATGATTACCCTAGTATAAAAAAAGCACCCAGCCCGTTGGACTGAGTGCTCATAAACTAGTAATCACTGATTATAAAGTTACGTTACCAGTCGTAGGTTACGCTTGCAATCACGTTACGGCGATCGCCGTAAAAACAAGACCCAGAGCAAGTAGCAACGTATTCTTTGTCCGCTAAGTTCTTCGCTGCGATCTGGAACTTGTAATCTTCAACACGATAGCTGACGGTTGCATCAAACAAGGTGTAAGAAGGTACCTTGTTCGTCTCCGTGTTGTCGGCGTAAGAATCACCAACATAACGAGCACCTGCACCGACTGTTAGCCCATCGAAGGGACCACTCAAGAAGCGATAGTTTGCCCAAGCCGAAGCCAGCTGATCAGCAATTTGTGAAGGAGTATTACCCACATGACTGCTGTTTACATCTTCGGTAATTTCAGAATCGATGAATGACACATTACCAATCAAGGTGAATTCATCCGTTACATCGGCCACGGCTTCAAGCTCAATACCACGATTGCGTACTTCACCAATTTGCGTTAACTGGCTGCTAACGATACGCTTTAAGTTTTCTTTCGACACTTCAAACGCGGCAATGTTGAAGTAACCTTCAAAGCTATGCGGTTGGTACTTCAAACCTATTTCATACTGTTCACCACGTTCTGGCTTCGCAGGATCTCCGTTGGCATCAATTTCGATAATTGGGTTAAACGATTGAGCATAACTTGCATAAGGTGTGAAGCCACTATCCATCAAGTAAGCAACACCAAAGTTAGTTGTCCACTCTTCATTATCGACCTTAGTTTTAGCGCCAGTGGTCGTGTTATGTGTCTTATTTTGAGAATCATCATAACGAACACCAATCTGAACAGCCCACTTGTCTGCAATCATCATTTGATTTTGTAAATAGAGGCCTAATTGATTATTTTTCGTCTTAGTCGTTTCACGATCTGATTCTGTATATGGTTGTTGATTGGTAGGATTGACCAACGCCACATTACCGCCGTAACTAGGGTTAAAAATGTTAAACAGTAAATTTCCGTCAACAGCGACAAATGGATCTGAACCAAGATTATGTGCAACTCCGTCAGTAGGATAGTCTTTACTATCAATATCAATATTTTGGAAATCAATACCAGCCAGCAGAGTATGCTCTACAATACCTGTTTCGAAATTATGTATAATTCTATTGTCAACGTTGAACGCATCTGAGGTCCCCTCCTCTGTGGTTGCTCCACGAAGTATAGAGGTTTTTGTCGGGTCTAATTGGAAGCCTACCGTATACATTTGACGAAGGTTGATATCCATCTTGCTATAACGTGTGTTCTGCATGAAGTAAGTACGTTCATTAAAATGATGTTCAAATTCATAACCCACCGACAGCTGTTCACGCTCGAACGTTTCCCAATCTGTATCACCTACCGCAGTACTATCACTGATTTTTCCGTTTGGGTTTGACGTTAAAGTCCCTTCCATTGGCAGGAATTGCAAATATGGATCAGAATCATCTTTTTGGTAACTGGTTAACAAAGTGATTTTTGTGTCGTCTGTGAATTTATAAGCAAGAGAAGGAGCAATAAAAATGCGTTCAGCTTCTACACCATCGACACGACTGCCATTTTTACGACCAAGCGCCTGCAGGCGAAACGCCATTTTATCGTTAACTTCAGAGTTCACATCTAAGCTAATTTGCTTGCGATCATCAGTACCGTATTCAATAGCAAATTGACCAGAACCACCGTCAAATTGAGGACGCTTACTGACTACGTTAATCACACCTCCCGGAGGAGTTTGACCATATAATGCAGAACCAGGACCACGCAGTACTTCTACACGTTCCAAACCAAATGGGTCAATTTGCCAACTGTAAAAACCCGATGAATACAGGCGCGTCCCATCTTGATACAAACCACTGTTAGCTTGCTCGAAGCCGCGGATAACAAACCAATCTTGCTTGTTGTCCTCACCAAAATAGTTTGCTTGGATACTTGGCGTGTACTGTAATGCATCGGCAATACTGATTGACGCTCGGTCGTCCATCTGTTCACGAGTCACAATCGAGATCGCACGTGGTGTCTCGCCTATCGCAACATCAGTTTTTGTAGCAGTACGACTACTTAATCCAACGTAACTAAAATCTGGACCTATTGAGCTGTCTTCAAGCTGCTGTCCAATAACAACAACGGTTTCATCTTCGTTGGCCTGAACCATTCCTGACGTTATAACTAAAGCGACCGCAAGTGCTGTTGGGGTGCGCATAAAGTGCCGATTCATATATTTCTCCTTCAATACGGCTATGAACCAATTGCAATAAAACACAAACAATCACTGTGATTTTTATTAATCAATTGTTTGTATTTGAGCCTAACTCGGCTCTTAAAAACTCAAGCGACAACACTTTCTAGTGCTTGGTGCGCTTGAGCCAAATTCCCTTTACTCAGCTCAATAAGATTGCCGGTATCCATTTTGAAAATGCGGTCTGCGGCATCAAAATAAGCGTCATCATGAGTAATCGCGATTACAGTCACGCCACGTTGTTTAAGCAGTGGCAATAACTGACGGTAAAACAGTTTTCTAAAGCGTGGGTCCTGATCAGCGGCCCATTCATCAAGCAGAATACAACCGCGTTTTTCGAGTACTGACATCATCAGTGCCAGTCGCTTTCGTTGACCTTGTGAATAGCGAACATCACTCAACTTACCTTGCTGGTGATCGACCTTATGTGCCATTTCAAGACGTACCATCCATTCGTCAATATCTTTGCTATCGATGTCTTGACCTTCACCATCGACAATTTGATGGAATAAATGAAAATCGCTGAATACAGCCGAGAATTGATGGCGATAATCTTGCCAATGCGCTTGAGTCACCTGATTACCATCAACATAGACTTGGCCAGAATGCGGTCGGTAGAGCCCAGTAAGCAAACGAGCAAAGGTCGATTTACCACTGCCATTGCCACCAATAATGAAGATGTGTTCACCGCGTTCTATTTTGAAATCGATTGGACCTACGCCGAATGCGTCACCATCAGAATCTGAGCGATATCGATAGCGAGCCCCCACGAGTTCTAGTGAACTGAATACTTTGGTTTTTGCCGATTTCGGACTCAAGCTTCGATCGGTACTCAACTCTAACGACGACAACTTCTTCATAGAAATATTGGCAGTAATCAAGGTTGGAATTGAACCTACTGCAGACATCAATGGTGTTCTCATAAACAACACGACCAATGCGAATGTAGACGCGACTTCTAATGTCGCCCAACCTAAGCCAGTCGATAGGTAAAAATTCAAACCAATCAGCGCCAATACCACGGTGTTCGCCATGTTGGCAGCGAAACCATTTAGGATATCGGCCTGTGTCACTTCATTTCTGTAACCTTCAGCATTGACTGAAAAAGTTTCATCAAAGTAACGCTTGGCTCTGAATGGATTTAAAGACAGCTCTTTACGTCCATCAATCAAGGACTGGTAATCGTGATACAACTTGTCGTCGTACTCACGAACCTGTTTAACGTGTTTAGTGATGCGCGTAACAAGTAGATAGCCAATGACACCGGTTAACGACAGCATTAAAACGCTGACACCAAACAGAGGCATAGACAAAAAAGCCAGGTAGACCAATGCCACCACCGTTAACACCAAGCCATAAATCAGCTCAGGCAAATGTACGAACGCGATAGTGATATTTCGAATGTCTGTGTTCAGTGACGCGAGTACCCCCGCACTTCCAACCTTCTCGACTTGTTCAATATCGGTATTCAATAGTTGAGAGACCAATTCACAACGCTTGTTATAAACGAATTTGTGTCCCAGTTTATGGAGAGCGACTTGAGCAACGGTAGCTGTCACCAACAAACCAATCAGCAGCAAACTAAACTGAATTAGGGTATTGGAAAGTGACCCATTGCTTTCAAGTAACTTATGCTGAATAAACGCGATCACGCCAACGCTCAGAAACGCACTCGCAATACTCAATAAGATCACGAACAACAGTGATTTTTTCTGTTTTTCAGCCAGCAATAGGATCAAACCCATTTCATACACACCATTCAATTAATTATTATTGTGATTATCATTATCAATAAAGAAAAAGATAAACCCGTATAAACCAAGCACGATAATCTTGTTGTTTAGTCTTGGCCTTTAAAAGCTCAACCCGTTCATTCAACAGAAACCCGTTACTAGTGTTCAGTAATCGCGATAAGTAACGACAATGACAGCAAGGACTACAGCGACTGCTATAACCTTCTTAAGCCCCACATCAAGTACATGCCACCGATAATCGAAGCGACCAAACCTGCCGGGATCTCTTGTGGGTAAAGCCACTGTCTACCGAGCCAATCCGAGAACAACATCAGTGCCATACCAATTAACGAAGAACAGATCAGATGCTCTTTAGCACGGCTATAACCAAATAATCTCGCCATGTGTGGAGCCATCAAACCGATAAAGCTTAACGGGCCCACCACCAGTGTTGCGCTCACGGTTAAACATGCCACCAGCACCAACAATATAATTCGAGATTTTGATACATTAATACCAAGAGATTGCGCACTCGCCTGCCCTAATGGCAACACATCCAACCATCGCGCACAGAGGAAACCTAACGAGATAAATACAACCGAAGATATCAGTAACGGAACGAGTGTTGCTTCGGTGACGTAATACGTTGAACCTGCCAACCAAGCCAGAACTTGATAACTTCTTGGGTCACCGCCTGCCAGTACAAAACTTTGCACAGCGTTCATCAGTGCCGTTATCGCAACGCCGGTTAGTAATACTCTTTCCGGTTGGAAACCCGACTTCTGGTTAAGCACGACAATGATGCCCAAAGTACAGACCGCGCCAATAAAGCCACCGACATAAAGGCCAACCACGCTGCTGCCAAAGCCCGCAAAGATTGCGATGATCAAACCTAATGCCGTACCAGAACTGATACCAATCACTTCTGGGCTAGCCATTGGGTTGCCACTCAAACGCTGAACGATCGTACCTGCTACTGCCAACATGCTGCCCGCCAATGCCGCTGCCGTTAATCGAGGTAAACGCCATTCAAGCATTGCCCAGTCTTGATTTTGAAATAACCAACGCCAACCTTCAGTTTGTACAGAGAACAAACTAAACACGACCAGCGATATCGCAATAAACAAGCTGGCCAATACCACTGAATGCTTGTTTAAGCGAGAAGCTACTTCCTTATGACGCGTTAATACAGTTTGTGTTTGTGACTGGCTTTTCATTGATAACTTGGGCAGCAACCACAACAACAGTGGAGCACCTAACGCAGCCGTTGCAGCCCCTGTCGGGACAAACATAGACATGATGCCCGGCAACTGTTGAATAAGCAGATCGGTAAGGCTTAACAACAAGCCGCCTAACACCATAGATACCAATAACTTAGGAACTAAACGGTGCACACCCATCAAATGTGCTAATGCGGGGGCCGCTAAACCAACGAATCCAATTACACCCACCGCACTGACAACCCAAGCCGTCAACAATACGGCTAACCCTAAACAACCAACTCTCAATTTCGGTAACGAAACACCTAAGCTCTTAGCGCCCTGTTCTGATAACTGGAGTAAACTCAGTGGTTTTACAAACAGAAACGCCATCAGAGTCGCAATCGCTAAGCGCGGAGCCAAGTACTGAACATCTTCCCATCCGGTTTGAACCAATGAACCTGCGCCCCAAATCATTAAGCCATTCAGTTTGTCTTGGTTCACCATCAATAAAACAGTACTCACAGCGCCAAAATAGAGGTTCACGACTAAGCCAGATACAATCACCACAGTTGGAGACAAAGCTCGTCGCCAAGACAAAGCAAACACCAAACCAATGGTAGTTACGCCACCAACAAGCGCCACCAGCGAATAAGACCACTCTAAAAGCCAAGGGGCGTAAAGCGTCGCTAACATAAGTGCAAAGCTCGAACCACTCGCGACACCTAACGTAGACGGTGAAGCCAAAGGGTTTCTGAGCACCTGTTGCATCAAGACACCCGCAACTGCGAGCGCTGCGCCAGATAACAGTGTGGTGAATAATCTCGGCCACCAAGCCAAATGCAGTTTCACTGAGTCTGGAGAAGTGAAATCAGCACTCCACAAGCTAGAAAGTCGGCTCAATCCGAACTGAGAGACAGATAGGTGTTGGCCTATTAACACCAGTGTAGAAACCAATAAAAGAGTCATAACACCTAACGAGAGAACTCTCATAGCACGTCTCCTTGGTTCAATTCAGAGACAATGAAGCGCGCAAAGCGTGTTGCAGAAGGTATCGCGCCGAAGCTCCACACCGCTGGTACTTGTAACGCGGGATAGCCCGACTCTTTCACAATGTATTGCCAAAACTGATTTGCTTTAAGGCTCTCTTCTGTTCCCGCTGGCATTGGAGAAATGATCACGATTTGTCCTTTAACGCCAATAAGTTGATCGACACCAACCAAACTGTAACCCCAAGCGTTGGTTTGCCCTGTCCATGCTGATTCAAGGCCAATCTTGTTTACTGAAGCTTTGTATAGGCTGTTGTCCCCAAAGACGCGAACATGGTTGGTGTCCATGAATTGCACCATCAACATTGCAGGCGCATTGTTTGGGAACTGAGATCCTAAAAAATCCATTTCAGCATTCGCTTTCTGAATCAAAACTTCAGCTTGAGGTTGTTTCTCAGAGACCTCTGCTAGCTTTCGAGTAACCGTTTCTAACGCTGACCAATCGACATCACCACTTCGATACAAGCCAATGGTCGTGACAGGGGCAATTTTGCTTAGTTGAGTCTCCAACGTTGAAAACATTGGAGAGAGTAATATTTTGTCGGGTTTGAGCTCATGAATACGTTCAAGGTTTGGTTGCGTTCGTAAGCCAACGTCAGCAACAGTTGGGGGAATTTGAGGAGACTTTACCCACGAGTTGTAATCGGGTATTTGCGCGACAGCAATAGGTGTAACGCCCAACGCCAAAAGCGTTTCAGTGTGAGTCCAATCGATGGAAACTAATCGAGGTCGATCGCCATCATTCAACTCAGATGTATCTTGATTGGCTAACGCAAGTGGAGAAAATACCAGTACGCTCGATATGACGACTCTTGAAATAAGATTACGAGTGACGTGCGAGCGATGGAATATTGATTGGAAAGACTGTTTAAGCATCATGCTGGCTCCAAATCACCAGGCATCGCGACTGGGTAACCCGCAGAGTGTTGAGTAATGTGCATAGGCACACCATAGATATCTTTCAAGGTCGATTCTTTGAACACCTCATCAACCTCACCTTCGACTAATAGCTCGCCACTATGTAAGGCAATAATGTGGTCACAGAAACGTGCAGCCATATTGATGTCGTGAATTACGATGATCACGCCAATCTCTAATGTTTTACTCAGACGCTTAATCAATGTCAGCATTTCAATCTGATGGCCGATATCGAGCGCTGCTAAAGGCTCATCGAGCAAAAGGTATTTGGTGCGTTGAGCCAACAACATCGCAAGCCACACACGCTGGCGTTCACCACCCGATAAGGTATCCACCAAACGATCAGCGTATTGCGTTGTGTCGGTAAGTTGCATCGCCTCTTCAACATACTGCTTATCTTTACTTGAAAGTCGACCCAATAAGCCGTGCCAAGGGTAGCGACCAAAGCTCACCAGGTCTTTGCCGGATAAACTGTCGGTTGCAGGTAAATGTTGAGGTAAGTAAGCAATTTGTTGTGCGAAGTCCTTATCAGACCATTTAGCGACCGCTTTATCTTTCAGGAAAATATCGCCTGAAGTGGCGTGCTGCTGCTTCGCTAACAACTTTAATAAGGTCGATTTCCCCGAGCCGTTATGCCCAACCAAAGCGTAGATTTTTCCTTGCTCAAACGACACATCAAATGTCTTGAGCAATTGCTTATCCCCTACGCTAAAACCAAGTCCCTTTGCTTCGAGCATATCTTCAACCTTAAAACACATCATTCACTAAAGAATTAATGAAATACGAACATATTCATAAAATCATTAACAGACACGCTTTTATACACTTGCAAAAACGCTAACGCAAACGATTTTCATTTAGATTAAACTGAATGTCGTACTAATTTATGCCTATATTTTAAAGAGTTAGAAGTTTAATTTAGAGAATGAATCTAAAATTGATTCAAGATCTTGTCGCAACGAAGTTTAAGCATTTATGAAAAGGTGCTCATAAATCGATGGATGAGGAAGGCAGAGAGTTTCGTGGCTGTTAGGCTGTTTCCGAATATTCAGCCTAAAACAAAACGCTCATGACGTGATGATTGGGTTCGGTTTCAATCTCGACGATTGACCAACCAAGAGAAAGGTACAAAGGCGCAATATTGGTATAGGCGTACAAGTTAGACGTTGACTCTTTCGAGGATTGAGATTGATAGTAAACTGGCATTTGTTCAACAGCTCGTTTAATCAATTCACTTGCAATACCTTGGCCACGCCATTGAGCATCAACATAAACAGCATTAATCCACACCACATCCCGAACTTGATGAGGTTCCTGAAAATGGGAATATGCCAAGCCACCAATGACCACATTATCGCGAAGCACTACTATTACTGGAGGGAGTTGTACGCAGTCTTTATAGGTATCTTTAAACTTAAAATCCGACCATTCACTTTGAAACAAGCGCTCTAATTCACTCCAATATGGCGAACTTTCATCGCAATTTCTAAAGATTACTTTCTGCATGTCTTTCCATCCTTTGAAGGGCTAATACGGCCATCCTAGCCTTGGTTTATATCAGTGTAGATAAAGTTACTCTTCTCCGTCGTAATCGTCTGCAGGGTCTTGATTGATTTCTTCGCCACACCCTAAGCATTCGGCTTGCAAATCTGTTGGCATGACAATAATCAAACCACAATGCGGACATAAATCGCCTTGTTGAAACATCCTGCTACTCCTTCTACTTCATGGCTATTGCTTAGGATACTTTTGCTTACTCGCTTCTAACCAGTCATGGATGACTTGGCGAGCAGACTCGGATGGCGGTGCATTTCGTTTCCCACAAATCTGGTCAATTTCAAACGGAAAGGCTTTGCTTGGAACACGACGTAGGCCAATGGTTAAACGCTGAGGTTTGAACATGCGGAATACCACATAGCGATCGCTCATGATTCGATTGTGATAAACACCAATGCAGTGTTTTTGCTCCATGCCTTCTTTTTCAAGGTCGTAGTAATCAGTAAGCGGATGAATATTGTCGTTACCTAGCAAAGGAACCGGGTAAGGAATGTCTTTATCCATTGGGCGGTTACCTTCTAAACGACGCAGTTGACGTTGCTCTGTCCATCTATCGTGAAGTTGTTCGAACATCGCAAATGAGTTCTGGCTGGTAATGGCGCGTAATGGATCATCCATCTCCAAATCTAGTCCTAACAATATCGCATCTTGGAACATCGCCATTTTTGAAGGCGCATTAAGCCTGCCCTCTTCCACCATCGCAATGCCCAATCGACTGCCGGTTAGAAATGGATGAACTTGATCCAAACGTAATGCTGTGTAGCCAACTTTGGAATAGTGCTTGAATTTAAGAACACGTCTTTGCAGCGGTTCGAGAATTCGTACAATGTGGTCAAGCTCATCACCGACGTTGTAATGAAGCTCTAGCTTATCGATGAATTTTAGGGTCGCTTTACTGCCGTCTAAGCCCAGTTTGGTTAAGATTCTCTTTTGCCCTAGGCGACTCAGTGCCAATGCTTTCTGATTATCGACACTGTATTTCATGCAGATTAACGCCAAGATAACCGGTCTTAACTCAAGCAGTTGAGCAGCTTCATAAGTATTCGCCGCGAGCCACAACATCTGGTATTGATACTCTGGGAAATCATCGGTGATCTCACGATAACGAGCTGGCAATGAATCTAACCAACGACCATTCACATCAAACTGCTCAACGAGGTTGAGGCTTAAACCAATACCACCATCGAGCGGTCGTCTACCATCTTCAAATACGTGAAAACCGACAAGTTTTTGAGACCAATCGCGGATCTCAATATCGTAGTCAAAGCCTAATGTTCGAGTTGGGATGGTGAGTAATGCTGTCATTAATGCCTCTTGGTTATTGACGAGTTGGACTATCGAGCTTATCTAATAGCAAAAAGCGTAAAGATCGAACTCACCTCACTATAACAACCTTTTGTAAATTTCTTATCAATCAAAGCGATATAAATACGAGAGTACTTAGAAGATCTTTGAATGATGATTTTACGCAATATGAGACCTCTTCGATATCATTTACTTAGAGAGAAACTATGCTTGTAACATCACTAATAACAAGAGGCTTTAATTATGGAATACCGACATATTCTGGTCGCACTTGAAATGTCTGATGACTCGAAAATACTCATTGATAGAGCAACCTTCTTCGCGAACAAACTAGAAACGGAACTTTCGTTTGTTTATATCGACGGTACTCACGGAGAAATCTACCCAGAACTCGTTGATATTCAGCAAAATAATGGTGACTTACCTGTCAATGATGATGCGATAAAACACTTAAGAGAGTTTGAGGCTTACGCTAAACAGCCGGTTCAGCATATTTTTGTAGGTACGGGTGATTTAAATGACAAACTCAAAGATGCTGTGAAAACGCACAACATTGATCTAATGCTCTGTGGTCATCATCATGATTTTTGGCATAAGATCATCTCGCACTCGAAGCAATTGATAGACTCTTCTCCCGTCGACATACTCGTCGTTCCTATGGACTAGAGCTCGTTCCTAAAGACTGACTGCTGCTATGGACTAGAGTTTCTATGGTTTGTCTGTTCCTAAAGACTGTCGCTCTTAGAAAATAGCTGTTTGGGCTTATAAAGCCAGGCTTCATTAGCCAACCTCTATCGGTATTATTGGTTGGCTTCTGTCCCCTCCTCAATCCTCTTCTTTCCCCAAATTCAACCAATACCCATTTGACGTAATCATTTGTGATCTTGTTTGTTCATCCACTCGTAACCGTCTAATAACTAACAAATCACGAGTGCAAGCAATGAAAAAGATTGGTCTCTATCTTTTTACGAACGACTTAAGAATCAACGACAATCAATTGCTCCATTACGCTGCGCAGAGCGTCGATAAACTCATTTGCGTGATTGTCGAACCCACTTTGGTTCGTTTCTCTGCTGATTTAGCGCAAGAGCAAAGTTATGGCGCACATTGCCAGGCTTTTGTTTCACAATCGATAGTCAATTTGAAATCGAATTTAGTAAAGCTTGGGCAGCAACTTGTCGTAATTCACAGTAACCATTTAGAACCAGGCGCTGCTGAGCATACACTTAGCCAAATCATTGTGTCACAACACGTCACTCACTTTTTCGCTAACGCACATTGCGGCTACGACGAGCTACAATTGATTCGATCAATACAAAGACAGTCCCCTAACTTAGTAATGTGTTTACCACATCACTCGACCTTGTTTGACTCACATGAGCTACCGTTCGAATTATCAAAAGTCCCGAGCTCTTTTACCAAATTTAGAAAGCTAGTCGAGCACTTGGATGTTAATCGCAATGAGACGGTTATTTCAGCTCTACCACCAGCAGTGAGACTAGCATTAACATCGACATCGACATCGACATCGACATCGACAATCTCATTATTCAGTTCACCAAATGATGAAAGCGCAGTAATAAGCGATTATTTGGGTGGAGAAGACGCAGGACTAGCGCATTTAGAAAACTACTTTTCACATGACTACGCTTTTAATTACAAGCAGACTCGAAACGCATTTGACGGCATCGAAAACTCAACCAAGTTCTCACCGTGGTTAGCGCTCGGCTGCGTTTCACCTAAAACGATTTATCGCCAATTGAAACAGTTTGAAGCCAAGCATGGCAGTAACGATTCAACCTATTGGATCTACTTTGAGTTGTTATGGCGCGAATATTTCTATTGGAAGTGTTTGTCACTGGGTTCCTCGTTGTTCAGTGAAACCTCTGACCATGAACTCAACTCTTCAAACTCCTCAGCGACGTCGAACCTGAATTTCGCCAAATGGAAAAGTGGCAATACCAACTATCCGATTGTCGATGCGTGTATGCGTCAGCTCAATACAACTGGCTATATGTCGAACAGAGGAAGACAACTGGCAGCCAGCTGTTTGATCTACGAACTAGGGATCGATTGGCGACACGGCGCAGCCTATTTTGAGAGCCAACTTATCGACTATGACGTGGCATCAAACTGGGGCAATTGGGCGTATATAGCCGGAGCGCTGAGACCTCAGGTAAGCACTCAAACCAACAAGCAAAAGAATGCCAACCAAGCACAACCCAAATCACGTCATTTTGATTTGGGTAAGCAAACGGATATGTACGACCCAGACCATGCGTTCATCAACAAGTGGAATGTCAGAAGCAAAGAACTTGTCTTAACCAACAATCAGGATGTGTTATGAATTTCAAAACCGTGCGCCTTGTCTTAGGCGACCAACTCAATATCCAGCACTCTTGGTATCAACAGGTTGATGACGAGGTCATTTACATCATCGCTGAACTTAAGCAAGAGACTGACTACGTTGCATCGCACATCCAAAAGGTGGCCGCTTTTTTCTCTGCGATGGGCTATTTTGCCGACGAACTCAAACAACAAGGTCATCAGGTACTCCACCTCACTCTTGATGACACCACGCAATTTGAAAATCTCGATGCTCTATTGCAACACTACGTACACGAATTCGGCGCTGAGAAATTCGAATATCAAAGGCCAGATGAATATCGCCTTTTAGAGCAGATGAACAAGCTAAAGCTAACTAATGCGACCAAAGGTTGTTGTGATTCCGAACACTTCCTCTTTCCATTCGAAGAGATCGAACAACAGTTTCCGAAAGACAAACACATCATGATGGAACACTTCTATCGCCGAATGAGAAAGCGCTTCGACATTTTGCTAGAAGACGGAAAGCCCGTTGGTGGAAAATGGAATTACGATGCGAATAATCGAAAGAAGCTCAAGAAACAAGACATTGAAAGCCTGCCTCAACCTCTGATGTTTGCCAACGACATTTCCGTGATTTTAGAACGCATCGAGCGTCATCAAGTTCAAACCATTGGTGAAGTTGGCGATCAATTATTATGGCCAGTTAACCGCGCACAAAGCTTGTCTCTGCTCGCTCATTTCTGCCAGGTTTGCTTACCGTTATTTGGGCAGTTTCAGGATGCGATGACTACAGAACACGACTCTAAATGGAGCTTGTATCATAGCCGTATTTCGTTTTCGCTGAACAGTAAACTGCTGAGCCCTAAAGAAGTGATTGATGCTGCGTTATCAGCTTATCAAGCTCCTTCTAAGCCAAATGCACCCACTATCGATATTGCACAAATCGAAGGGTTTGTGCGTCAAATACTGGGGTGGCGAGAGTACATACGTGGCGTTTATTGGGCGAACATGCCTGCTTACGCCAACAAAAATCACTACGCAGCAGACCGTAAGTTGCCTCATTACTTTTGGGATGGGCAAACCAAGATGAATTGTATGAAGCACGCGATTGATCAATCCCTAGAGTTTGCTTATGCGCACCACATTCAAAGGCTTATGATCACAGGTAACTTCTGCTTAATTACGGGTATAGACCCCGACCAAGTAGACAGTTGGTACCTTGGTATTTATGTTGATGCGATTGAATGGGTCGAAATGCCGAATACGCGAGGTATGGCACTTTTTGCTGATGGCGGGATCGTCGGAACCAAACCATACTCTGCCAGCGGTTCTTACATCAACCGTATGAGTGACTACTGCAAAGGCTGTCACTACAAGATAAAAGAACGCAGCGGAGAGCAATCTTGCCCTTTCAATAGCTTGTACTGGCGCTTTATGAACCAGCACCGCGATGCGTTAAACCGTAACCCACGCATGGGCATGTTATATCGCTCTTGGGACAACATGGACGAGCAAGACCAACAAGCGATACTCGAGACCGCAGAGCAACGAATCACAAACTTGGAGAATTTATAATGGTTGAGCAACTCAGATTACACATACTAGTTGTCGGTGGGAGTGGCGGTATTGGTTTCGCTGTGGTTAAACACCTATTATCTGAGCTGTCTCGGTTTGATTTTCTTGATGTGCATGTAGACGCGACTTACCACTCTCAACAGCCAGAACTAGAAAACAATCGTTTGAACTGGCACAAAGTCGATGCAACCAACGAAACTGATATCGTGCAACTCAGCAGACAGTTTGAAAAATTGGATTGGTTGATAAACTGCGTGGGTATGCTTCACACGCCAGAGCTCGGGCCGGAGAAGAACTTGTATTCTATCGACCCTGAGTTTTTCCTGAAAAACATTTCGGTGAATGCCCTACCCAGCTTATTACTGGCAAAGCACTTCACACCAGTTCTTAAAACAAGCGACAATCCAAAGTTTGCTGTAGTTTCCGCAAAGGTAGGCAGTATTTCAGACAACCGATTAGGAGGTTGGTATAGCTATCGTTCATCGAAAGCGGCGCTCAATATGTTCATCAAAACCATGTCGATTGAATGGCAACGCACCATAAAGAAAGGCACCGTGTTAGCGCTACACCCGGGCACAACAGATACCGCTCTATCTAAGCCTTTTCAGACCAATGTCCCTGAGGGTAAGTTGTTTGAGTCGAGCTATGTCGCCCATCAATTGGTGGACATCATTCGCACTGCTACACCTGATAACAGTGGGCACTTCTACGCTTACGATGGTGAGCAGCTAAAGTGGTAGTTAATATCAGTGGCCGTCTTTCATGAGTGCTAAAAAAGAAAACCCAACAGAGTTGAGGCTCTATTGGGTTATTGTTTTGAAAGAGCGCCTTAGTTTTTTAAGGCGTTATGACTGACATTTTACGAAAGATCAAAACAGATCATTACGATTACTCAGCCCAATTGAACTTGCTGTCGTCAACACCTTCTTTTTCTTCTTTAACACGCTCGCGTCGGTGTTGCTCTTCAATTCGCGCAGCGTCTATCTCTTGCATAATGGCTTCGATGTCTGCCAAATCGTCAGTTTCTGTAAACTCGCCCGTCAGCTTGCTGTCTGGCTTTAAGTCGCCTTTCTCGTACAGCGCCCACATTTCCTTGGCATACTCGGTTTTCGCCAATTCAGGGGCAAATTGAGCGTAATAATCACGGATGTTATTGATGTCACGAGCCAACATCCACTCAGCGTTGTTATTAGCCGAAGCATCGACAGCTTGTGGTAGATCGATAATCACAGGGCCGTATTCATCAACCAATACGTTAAACTCAGACAAGTCACCATGGATCAAACCCACGCAAAGCATTTTAACCACGTAAGTCATCATCACCGCATGATCTTCAATCGCTTGTTCTGGCGGCATTACAACATCGTTCAATCTTGGAGCAACATAACCGTCATCATCAGTGACTAGCTCCATAAGCAGCACGCCATCAAAACAGCCATAAGGCACAGGCACACGTACGCCCGCTTCAGCCAGTTTATACAAGGCATCCACTTCAGCGTTTTGCCACACTTTCTCTTGTTGTTCTCGGCCAAAACCAGAGCCTTTTTCTATCGCTCTGGCACGGCGGCTATTTCGGACTTTTCGGCCTTCACGATACGCCGTTGCTTTTTTAAAGCTGCGCTGGCTTATTTCCTTATATACCTTGGCACAACGGATCGTATCACCGCAGCGTACTATGTACACTGACGCTTCTTTGCCACTCATTAATTGGCTTGTCACCTCGTCGACTAAACCATCGTCAACTAAGGGCTGTATTCTTTTAGGTATCTTCATGCCGCCTTTATACATTAGTTGTCTTACAGATAGAAATATTAACTTAAGAAATGAATGACGAAACTAATAACGTGTTCTAAAAACGAACAGAAGTTATGCCAAAGTTGGCTTATAACGACGACAACGTTCAGAACAGTAGATCACGTCATCCCAACAGCGCTGCCACTTATTACGCCATGAGAAAGGCTTTTGGCAAATAGGACATGTCTTAGTTGGTAAATGAGGCTTCTTGTGCATGGCCGTTTCCTTTTTGATGAGTCCACTTCCCGCGTCTACTAGTGATTCCCTATTACGTTCGTTCCTCACTCTAGGGAATGACGAAGGTAATACGACCAACCCCAGATTCCCTATTACATTCGTACCTCACTTTAGGGAATGACGAAGGTAAAAAGAATAAATCTAGAGTCCCTACTACGTTCGTAACTCACTTTAGGGGATACCGGCAGTTACTCTAATCATTCTTTACTGCAGAACGTGACGGCGGAGTGATTGATAACAGCCCCAAAACTCCGTCATCCTCGAGAAGGAGGAACGACTGAGTCGGGGATCTGCTTAATCCGGCTCTGTTTCTATTTCTGCACTGATGAACATGACTAGAAGCTAAGCGAAAACCTTGTACTGCTTCTCCATCTCACTCACACCTAAGCCAGAGTGTTTTGTCACTTTAAGTTGCACAGGCACTCGCTCTTTCAATGCTTCAACGTGACTGATGACGCCAATCATCTTGCCTGACGCATTCAGGTTATCGAGCGCGTTTAGGGCAATGTCCAATGTGTCGCTATCCAGCGTGCCGAAACCTTCATCCAAGAACAAAGAATCAATACTGGTTTTGTAACTCACAAGATCAGAAAGCGCTAATGCCAACGCCAAGCTAACCAAGAAGCTTTCACCACCTGACAAGGTCTTAGTATCACGCATCACATCGCCCTGCCATGTATCAAGCACTTGCAGTTCTAAGCCATCATCGGCTTTACGTTTTAGCTCGTAACGACCATGCAAACGCTGTAGCTGCTTGTTCGCAAGGTACACCAAGTTTTCCAAAGTTAAACCTTGGGCAAACTTACGGAATTTATCGCCGTTCTTAGAACCGATAAGTGAGTTCAGACGTGAGATATCATCAAACTCGACTTGTTGCTCGTCGATTTTCTTGAACAAATCTTGCTGATTACTGCGGTTCTGGTTATCGGTTTCAAGATTGGCAGAAATTGCACCGATCTTTGTCGCATGGCTTTGTTGTGCGTTTTGACACTCAGTAGTCGCTTCTTCAACTTGCTGTTGGTCTTGCTCTTGCCATGCTTTCGCATTTTCGTGGTTTTGTAGCTCCACTTGCGCCGCTTTGGCGGTGTTCAACCTAGCTTGCGCACTGACAATCGCTTCGTCTAAAGACTTCTTCAGGCTTTGAAGTTGAGTTCTAACCTCTTCATCTAACAACGCCGCTTCAAAATGTACCTCATCTTCGAATGGGCTAGCTTTCAGTGCATCTAACCAAGCATTCGACGCTTGTGTGTGACTGGACTGTTTACTAAGCAACTCTTCAGAGAAGCTAATGTGTTTGGTTTGCTCAGTTCGATGTTCAAGTTCACAACGGTTAAGCACCAACTGCGCGGCATCAAATGCATTTACTGCTTCAATGACTCTTTGCTTCATCGCATTGCTGGTGGCTTGAATGTCTTTGTCACCAAACAACTCTGTTCTTTCAGCCGTTACACGAGTGAGTTCTGACACTAAAGACTCACTCTCTTGCGTCAGTGTCGCGATCTCTTTCTCCGCGCTGCTTAGCTTGTCGTCTAAGGTTTTCAATTCGGCATTTTGAGTAATCAGTTGCTTCTCAATATCGGTCTGTTGCTGTTTGGTTTGCTGCCATGTGCTTGATGCTTGCGATTTCGCAGTAAACCAATCATCGATATGTTCAAGTTCAGGCGCTTCGATAGAAGTTTGAACAATGCTCTCTTTCAGAGCGTTCCATTGTTGTTCTTTCGCTTGAGCAATCTGAGCCACTTGTTCGTTTGCGACTTGGTTTTGCTTATTCAAATCAGCTAAGCGTTGCTCGGCCAACTCGAGATTAGATTGCGCCTTGTCAGCCATAACACTTACCGACAAGCGTTGTTTCTCAGCTTCGGCATAATGCGCTTTAGCATCAGCCAATGCTTTGAGTTGCTGCGAGCTCTGACTTAGTTGAAGTTCACACTGCTGAGCAAAGGTCGCGACGGTAGCTTCATTACCTAAATCGTTAATCGTTAGCAGCGCCAGTTCAGGAGCCGTGCCAACGAAATCAGATAAGCTCTGTTGAAGCTTGCCGACAACGCCTTGCCAATTCATTTGAGCCTGCTGAATATCCGCTTGCGCTCGCTGAATGTCATCGTTAAGCGCTGCAATCATAGGGGCAAGAGAATCTAACTGCTGACGATGCTCTTGGCCTTCTTTTTTGATACCCGTTAGCTCTAGGTTTTCCCTATCTTTTTGAGCAACCAAATTTGCAATGTCTTGCGACTGTTCAATCGCATGGTCTGTTGAACCACACAGTGGGCATTCAGATCCAGATTCTAGAGCTGCACGATATTTTGCTAATTCACCTTCTTGATCAATCAAACGCGTTAATCGTTCAAGCGAAGTCTCTCTCTCTTTATATCGCTCCACCAACACTTCACGCTCTTTCGAAAGCTTGTCGACCAACTGGGTGTTGGTTTGATGTGCCTGTGTTTTTGCGTGCAGCTGTTGCTGGGCATTTAGGAAACCACGATTAATCTCAAGTAATGAGTGCGTATGGCGATTCCAAAACTCCAACAGATCTTTTTGCGCATTCAACACTTGCTCACTGGTGTTGCCTTGCAATGCTTCCCATTGTTGCTTTGCACTACTTTCTAGCACAACCAATTCAGCTAAAGTTTTATCTTGCGTTGCTTTAGCGTCTTGAGCAGATTTGATGATCGTTTGCTGTGCATCAACCGCAGACAACGCTTGCTTCGCTGAGTTTAGTTGTTCTGCATGCTGACGCTCTAGAGTACGAACTTGCTCTACCTTTGCTTGCCACTGACCTAAGTATTTTTCCAAATGCTGGTCAGCTTGATGCGTATTTAAGTACTCAGTACTGCGTTGATCTTGTTGCTTTAGTGCATCTATTTTTTGAACCAAAACGACCTGTTGATTAAGCTGCTGCGTATGTTGCTCGTTTAGCGTGTTCGCTGCATTAACGGTCGCAGTTTGCTTATCTTTGAGTACGGCAATTTGGTTGTCTAGCGGACGCACTAGATCGATGATCTTCTCTTGATCTTGTTGCTCGGTTTTTACCTGTTCGACAATTGCACTGCTTTGAGTCAGTTTAGTTTGCGCGTCTGTCTTTTCTGCATCACGAGCTTCAAGTAACTTGGCGCTGTTATCTAAATGAGCTTGAGTGGTGTTTACCTCTTGTTCGCAACGCTTTAAATCTTTGTGCACTGGGCGCAGCTTTTCAGCCGGTTCACTGTATGCCAAACGCTCTAATGAAGGTTGATTACGGTCTAGTTCATCTTGAGCTGTTTTAAGATCGTGCTCACTGGTCGCGATAGTTTGCTCAGCTTTGGTCACGTCTTTCCACCAGCTTAGATGCGCTTGCCACTCTTTTAATTGCTCGGCTAAACGCTTCTGCTCGGCTTCTAGCGTTTCTCGTTCTGCGGTTAGCTCTTTGATTTGCTCTTCAGACAGTAAGCTCACACCTTCTGCTTTCGCTTTAAGGTGATTAAGCGACTCTTCACTCGACTTGAAATGATCGTAGATGCGCTCAGAGATCAGGCTATAGACTTCTGTACCCGTCAGCTCTTCAAGTAGCTCTGCACGGTCGTTAGCATTGGCGTTTAAGAACGCTGCAAACTCACCCTGAGACAACATGATCGATTTAGTGAAGCGCGAAAAATCGAGACCAGTTACCTGCTCCACCAACTTTGTCTTCTTGGTCAACATAGTCTCTAAGACTTTATCGGTGTCCGCATCCGCAAATTCACACGTTGGCGTTTGTAATGCGCCATCGTGCTTTCCGCGAGCTCGCTTTTGGTGGAAGTTAGAGCGATACGTTTTGCCCTGCACTTCAAATTCAAGCTCAGCGAAACACTCACCCGTGCCACGCGTCATTAATTCGTTGTTGCCTTTAGCGATGCTCTTTAAACGCGGTGTGCGGTGGAACAATGCCAAACAAATCGCATCAAGAATGGTGGTTTTACCTGCCCCTGTTGGGCCAGTAATCGCGAACAGACCATTTTCTGCAAACGGTGATTGGGTAAAATCGAGCTTCCAACGCCCTTTCAAAGAGTTCAGGTTTTCAAATTCTAGGCTTAAAATCTTCATACTGGTTACTCTTCTACTTTGTTTGGCGCTTGAGCGCTCTCAGACACTTCAACCATCACTTGTTTAAACTTCACCGTCATGCGCTCTAAACGTGCTTTTTCAGAATCGGTTTCAAATTCTTCTAAGGCAATACGCTTCGTAAACACGTCCATCGGGCTCAATTCAGATAAGGTTTCTGCCGACTCTTGCTCTAATGCTTGATTACGACGTTCTCTTGCGCGGCGCAATTGAAGCACTTCCACATTCAAACCTTCGGTTAGTGTGCGCATACGCTCTTGAAGATCCGACAAGTAATCTTGCGCTTGCACTTCTATCGATAACCACACGCTTTGGTCGCTATCTAAGCCTATATATTGATTCAGTTGAGATTCGATCTCGCTCAAGTCGCCTTTGATTTCAGCTAGGGGTTGGAACGTTGGAACTGGCAATTGAGAAATGGTGCGCTCGCCCTCAACAAACTCAACCACACATACCTGCTTTTGAGATTTAAGTTCATCAAAGCTTAATGGTATAGGTGAGCCGCAGTAACGAATGTATTCACGCTTTGCCACCACTTGTGGGCGATGGATGTGACCAAGTGCAATATAATCTGCGTCTGGGAAGCCATCAGCGGCAAAACCATCAAGGTTGCCAACATAGATATCGCGTACCGAATCCGATTGTTGGACACCCATCGCCGTTAAATGACCGGTAGCGATAATCGGCATGTGCTCGCTGTTATCAAACGTCGCACGTTTTGCAACAGCGGCGTCATAGACACTTTGATAATGCTGTTTGATAGCATCTCCGAGTTGCTTCTGACGCTCAACGCCTGTGACGCCCGCCTGGCTGGTCAACACATCACGAGGGCGAATAAAAGGAATGGCACAAACCAGCGCTTCTACATCGCCGTTCTTGCCTTTTAGTTCAACTACCTGAGTCGCATGATCTTCATTGGTATTAGGAATCACGTCTGCGCCCATGTATTTGAGCAGCTGTTGTGTCTCTTTAAGCACAGACACCGAATCGTGATTTCCACCTAACAACACCAATTGACAGCCGACCTTGTTCGAATCGACCACGAACTTGTTATACATCTCACGAGCGTAACTCGGCGGTGTACTGGTATCGAAAATGTCGCCAGCAACAATGATCGCGTCAATGTCGTGCTCTGTAACTTGCTCAAGTAACCATTGTAAAAACCGTTCATGTTCATTCTTACGGCTTTTATTGTAGAAGTTTTGGCCAAGATGCCAATCGGACGTGTGAAGAATCTTCATTGCTGCTCACTGGAAGTCGGTAATACCTTTAATCTACCAAAATAGTCGACATAATTCCCTTTTATAAGCTTGTGAAAACCAACTAATTTCAGGCTTTGGACCAACTCCGCCCACAGCGTGAGCAATCGTTATTTTTGACATAAAAAACCGCTCTACGTTAGAGCGGTTATAGGTGTCCATGACATTAGCTGTAAGTTATTTCACAGAGGTCATTAAAAATTGTACGAAGCACCCAGTGTTACTGTGCTAAACGCGACATCGCGACTCGCCAGCCTATTACCATTAGGGCCGAAGAATTCGATATTTACTGCATCTGCTTGCGAGATTAAACGTAAGGTTAGGTTTTCTACTGGCGTATATTCAACACCTATACCAAAATGAAAGCCTGCACCAGAATCATCATCAATGTAACTAGAGCCCTTAGAGTTTAGATCAACGTAGCTCAGGCCTGCGGTTACAAACGGACGAATTGAATTATCAAACGTGTAACCCAAATTTGCCGCAACAGAGAAAGATGTTGGTGAAAGTACTTTAGTGCCAAATTTTTCATAATCAGCATAATCTGTGTAACCAAGTTCGATACCAACAATGCGGTTAAATTGGTAACCACCGTAAAGGCTATATCCCATGCTTTCAGCATCTAAATTACCTGCGCCGTCAGTGTCTGAGTCTTGATACACGCCAAGGCCAGCTCCAATGTATGGACCACCTTCGATACCAGCAGCAAATGTAGGAAGTGAAACTAAGCCAACTAGGCCCAATAGAAATGATGATTTAAGCATGAAAATACCCTTTTTTTGTCTGTCCTACAGCAACGTTGATCAACCGCCAATAGCTTCCGACACTATTTAACCTGTTGCGTTACTGTTTAAAATAAATTAAATAAGCAACCCCTAATGAATAATAAAACACTGTTCATTTGCGGAGCGAATGAGAAAGTACCACAAGATTTTTAGGTCATCAAACGAACAATCATAGATATTTAGTCCAGTCTTATTTATGAGACAGATGTATTTCCTGAGAAGTAACGAGTACTAAAACACGTATAAACCTGATAGTAAATCTGAGCATCATCAATATTAAGTTCTTTATAATCATGTCGTTACCGTACTAACTAAATTGTTACTCGTTCTCAAAAACAACCTGAATCTTCACGCCTAAATATAAAAACTCATCCTGATCCTCTCTTTTTCCAATAAAAGATATAAAGAGAAGAATGAGTTTAATTTTGGGAGGATATTTATTTAGAACAGCCTGCTATTAAAATATATTTCAATTTAATTCATATTATTAACGAGCTTCAGCGAGACTAGCCAAATAGTTATTCGTTAAATAAAAGCCGCTGAACTTCTCAATAAAGTCCGCAGGAACGGTTTTATCGGTCAAGCCAGATTCAATCAGCGCCACTTGCCACTTCTGTACTTTAGGGAAGCCTTCAAGCATATCAAAACCAGAGCCTTCTTTAATCACTGACGCTCGGTGTAACAGCGGTAGCCAAGCGATGTCGACGTTAGAGATGTAATCGCCTTTGAAGAAGTCGCTGTCACCCAGCTTGTTCTCGGCCTTTTGGAAGGATTTTTGAAGATTCGCTAAACGTGTCTCAAAGGTTTCTTTGTCTTTACTGCCCATCGTTCCACATTGCGGCATGTAATGTTTGCTTGCCTGATAAGACCAAGCGCGATCTAGTGCTTTTTGCTCTGCAGACACCTCTTCTATCGGCGAATATTTATCGTCTAAGTATTCAACAATTGCATCTGACTCAAACAGAACTGTGTCATTTTCTGTAATCAATACTGGCACTTGTCCGTTTGGCGAAATATCTAGGAACCATTGAGGTTTATTATTTAGCTCAATGTATTCAATTTCAAATGGGACATTTTTCATTACTAAAGCACCCATTACACGTTGAACGAATGGGCAGTTTTTAAAGCTAACAAGTTTAATCATGGTTGACTCCGAATTAGGTCATTAATTTGTATTTGTACCCCTAAGACGAACGCCAAAACCGAAAGACGAAAAATAATTCTATTTTTTTGGAAATAATTAAATGCGGAGATAATTAAAGGCAGTCACTTTAAGTCGTCACTTTCGGTAGGAACTTTAGATAATATGTTTGAATGCCTAATTACGAGCGGCTAAACGATCAAAGATATTGCAATAGACGCCATGATCATGCCAACGACAAATTCCAACACCTTCCACGCTCTCGGGTTCTTAAACATTGGAGCCAAGAAGCGTGCGCCATATCCAAGTGAAAAGAAGAACACAAACGACGCCGATACTGCACCAGCGCCAAACAACATTTGGTTAGGTTGATATTGGGTTGAGATAGAACCCAGCAATACCACAGTATCCAAATACACATGCGGATTAAGCCAAGTAAACGCCAAACACATCGCAATCGCTTTGGTTAACGAGTCTTTGGTTTCAGCAGTGGCTTCTAAGGCGTGGGTTTCAGTAAATGCTGAACGGAAGCTTAAGAATGAGTAGACACCCAAAAAGATAGCCCCGCCATAACGAGCGAGCTGCTCAATTTGTGGGAACTGTTTAACGATTGCGCCAAAGCCTGTAACGCCGAAGCTAATTAGTAAGGCATCAGAAATGGCACATACAGCACAAACTGCCAATACGTGTTGATTCTTAAGCCCTTGCTTTAAAACAAATGCATTTTGAGAACCGATTGCAAGAATCAGCGAAAGCCCAAGGGAAAAACCAGCAAAATAAGTCGTCATGGAAAAAGGTCTGTAAAAGTAGTGACGGTAATAATTGACACAATACTGCCAATTAATCAGATTGTTAACAAGTGACTCTGTTGTTTATCAATGACACGTTTGGTGTATTTTTGGCCATTAGAGTAACAAAAACACGAGGAGCAGACGCACACTTCGACTCTAACCGAAACGAGTCACCCTACCCTCAGATACAATAATTAACAATCCAATCAATTGATTTTAAACACCTTTAATTCCAAGTTTTATTTTATAAATGTTGATTTTATTAATAGAATTTAGCTCAAAGTTTGAGAATTAAAAATCGATCACAGTGAGATCTTCCTACCATTTCATTGACCAAGCGAATGATACAAGTCTGATTGCATATTACCTTTTAACTGCGTTTTGAGCGGGCATTTCCCTCTCACTCAACTGACTTACTGCGTGTTTTTTACACTTCGTTTCGAAGAAGTCAGCGTTAGTCGCACAATGATAAGGATGCACCACAGATGAATCACGGACAAAGACTTACCACTATAGCCCTAGCTATTATGGCTTCAACCCACGTATCAGCTACGACTCTGAACGAGAGTAGCCCAGAGCCACAACCTATCAACTCTCCTTTTATTCAAGATGTAAAAGGCACGATTGTTGAGGATTACTCACGAGAAACCATTCAACCTTCGTTCTTATCTATGAGAATGATGAGTAACGCCGATGAACAGCGCGGCGATTGGTTTAACTTATCGGCGAGCTACACAAGACTTCAAGGCGTGGGTTCAGATATTGTGTATGACTACCTAATGCCCCCTCTTATGCCACAGCCAGTTATCGTTGCCGTTCTTGATTCGGGTGTCGATGTTGAACATGAAGACCTAAAAAACAAACTTTGGACCAATGAAGGCGAGATCCCAGGCAACGGCATTGATGATGACGGCAATGGGTACATCGATGATGTCCACGGCTGGAACTTTCTGGGTAACTCGTTAGGTATTAACGTTGATCAAGACACACTAGAGGTTACCAGAGAATACAAAAAGTACCTTGAGTTAAAAGAAAATGGACATTGGATTCCGCGTAAGAAACGTAAGTACTATCAAGGTGTTGAATCCGATTACTTGTCGTCTCTAAAAGATGATCAAGATGCGTTGAATCGCGTAACAACAGCAACTAACCAAGCCAATGAGTACAAAGCAGAAATCCTTGAACTCACCGATCACAAAGACTTCACAGTAAACGGATTGCAACCGCTATTGAATAACGAAAATCCGAGCATTGTTACTGCAGCTGAAGGGCTTTTGAGCGTATTTGATTCATGGTATTCATTCGAATATCTAGAATCACGTCGTAGCCGCTATCAAGACTCTCTAGATTTCCACCTTAACCTAGAGCTCGATACGCGTGGCGATATTGTTTGGGATGACATTTCTAACCCTTGGGAAAAAGGCTACGGCAACAACGATGTGAAAGGCCCTGTAGGCTCACACGGCACACACGTTGCTGGAATCATCGCTGCTGAGCGTAACAACTCAGTGGGTATTGATGGTGTGGCAGATCATGCTCAAATCATGGCAGTACGTATGGTGCCAAATGGCGATGAGCGAGACAAAGATATTGCCAATGCGGTGCGTTACGCCGTCGATAATGGCGCGAAGATCATTAACATGAGCTTCGGAAAAAGCTACTCACCACGCAAATACATTGTCGACCATGCATTCCGCTATGCCGCTCGTAAAGGCGTGTTGATCGTTCACTCTGCAGGTAACAGCCGCAACGATAACGACATCAAACCAAGCTTTCCAAACCGCTACGCTAAGCACTACCGCTCGAAGCCTATTTCAACGTGGTTAGATGTGGGCGCATCAGCGAAATACGCAGACGAAACCTTGGTCGCAAGCTTCAGTAATTTCGGTCAGAAATCGGTTGATGTATTTGCACCGGGATATCGAATTCTGTCAACCACACCGGGGAATACTTACGGTTCGAAAAGTGGCACTAGTATGGCTGCGCCTGTCGTTTCTGGCGTCGCTGCGTTAGTGTGGTCGCGCTATCCTGATTTACCGGTAAAAGAGCTAAAGGCGATGTTAATGGGTGAATCAAAAATCTACCCAGAGCTGCTTGTTAAAAAGCCATCAAGCCCAGAAGATTTGGTTCCGTTCAGCACCCTTTCTATCTCAGGCAGCGTTGTGGATGCCGAAGCGATATTTGCAGAACTAGAAACACGCTAACGCTTTAACTATTAGTCATTGATACCGAATATTCGTCATTCCCTAAAGCGAGGGACGAGCGTTATAGGGAATCTCGCTTTGCGGTTAGAGATTCCACATACCTCGTCCCTCGATTCTGGAATGACGCTGGGGAATCAAGTCAATGTTGTGCACGTCACTTCCTACTGTGTGGCGATACAACCACCTCACTCTTAACAGCGAGGAACTACAACCGTGTCACTTTCTACGTAGAGATACACCCACCCTGTCATTCCCTACAGTGAGGAACGAACGTGATAGGGAATCTTTCTTTTACTTCGATCTACAATTTCGACCGCATCTACCTCATCTACCGCAACTCAATACTCATGAACTGGCTGTGCGGGTCCAACACATAGTCAGCAAAGGGTTCGCAGTATCCGAAGCCAAACTTTTCATACAGGTTACGCGCGGCCTTAAAGTAGTCTTCTGAGCCGGTCTCTAAACTGATTGTTTGATACTGGCGAACGGTTGCTGTGTCTATTACATGCTGTAACAGTTGGCTTGCAACACCTGACTTTCGAGCAAACTGTGAGGTTCTCATTGATTTCAGTTCAGCATGTTGTGCATCAAGCTCTTTAATCGCAACACACCCGAGCAGTTGGCTGTCTTTCCAAGCGCTGAAAAAGGTAATTTCTGGCGACTTAAGTCCATCAAGATCCAATGCATGAACGCTTTCAGCTGGTGACGTGGCATACATATCGGCAAGGTGTTCTTCAAGCAATTCAACGACTTCCCCACCCGACAAGTCATCATGCTTAATTTCTATTGATGTGCTGCTTTCCATTACTGTTCCGTTTCCCATTGAGTCCTTTGCTTTTATTTCTGGTTTCATTACCTCAACTCTCCTTGTTTAGTTCGCTTATTTAGCTTGAGTGATTTGGCTTTAATTACTGGCTTGATTTCCTGATTGTTTCCTTTTCAAGAACTCGGTTTGAATCAGTAAAATTACTGATTAATCATGAAATTATAAATGCCATACTGACCTTACCTAGATAGCATATTTTTCTTATCTAGTCTCTTCATAAAAGTGTTCCACAATGCCTGTGTGGTCACCACTTCGAGGAACAACACCTGTTTCAATTTAACGAATAAGTAGCCAGGTCGATATGAGCATTCAATTAGATTTAACCACCACGACACCCTGCCAGAACTTCGATTCCGCGCAAGGGCGCATGACACTGCAAAATCACCGAATTATTGATGTCGACAACGAAATCGCTCAGATCTTTGGTTACCGAACCCGTGAAAAGCTGTTATTGAACGTTGAATTTGTTTATGCGTTAGTTCCTGACAGTTACCAAGAGCTAGCCAAGAAACGTTACTTAGAGTCCATAAAAGGCAAACTAAAAAAAGGAAAGTTGTACACCGATATTCCAGTCAATGGCCGCAACATCTCTATCTTTTGCCTATCACACATTATTGAACTCAATAGTAAACCCGCCCTCCAAGTCACTATCATCGACATCACATCCGTAGTCGAAGCTCAGCGCAAACGTAACGAAACGGATCGCATGTATCGCAAGCTGCTTAATACATCGAAACAAGGGATCCTGATCCATAGAAACTTCAAACCTTTGATGGTCAACCAAGCATGGGTAGAACAACAAGGTGCGGACTCAATAGAGCAAGTGCTTACGATGGACTCCATCCTATCCATCGTACCTGAAGATCAGCGTTCAACGGCCATCAGACGCTGCGAGAACATTCTCAATGGCAATACACCCAACTTTAGTTCCGTGGTATCTAACCAATGCTTTGATGGCACACACAAATACTTCAACCTCTATGACAACGTGATTAACTGGGAAGGTGAAGACGCGATACAAGTGATCCTTGAAGAAGTCACCGATAAAGTATTACTAGAAAGGGAATTACTGCATCGAGCAATGCATGATGACTTAACGCGTGTGTTCAATCGTCGTGCTATTTACGATTGGCTCAAGAAGCCGGTTAATCAGCATATGGAGATGTCATGTCTGTTGATTGATATTGATGACTTCAAATCGATTAACGATCGATTTGGGCATACAGTGGGTGACACGGTGATTAGGCACTTAGCAGACACAATTAAAGCTCACATTGAGTTGTTAGGTGGTGTAGTTGGACGTTGGGGTGGCGAGGAGTTTATTGTGTTCATTCCAAAAGCGAAATCTGCCCATACCAAAATCATCAGCGAACGAATCTGCCACACCTTCAATCAACATACCTTCTACGGCATTAATCGCCGCGCTTTTACAACGAGCGTGAGTATTGGCGTTACCAACCAGTGCTTGTGCCACTCTGCCAACACCATTGATACACTTATTCGTGTTACCGATGATGCACTATATCGTGCGAAAGCGAATGGCAAAAATCAAGTCTCGATCAACGATGATGTGGTTTGCTATGAAGCACTAGCTTGATCGCAGTTCCCTGTTCTCCTTCATGTTCCTCTGGCTCTCCTTCATAATCCACTGGCTATCCTCCATAACCCACCAGCTCTCTTTCATAATCCACCGCCTTTTTAAGCTTGCGCTAAATGAGTCGGCTAACCGTACAAATTGAGCACAGCCACACATAATTAAAGTACAGCCACCGAGAATTAAAGCACATAACTTGATCGAATATTTGATTGCGATTTCGACATTTCGGTATATGATGCGCCACCCTCATTATATCAGCTAACGCTGTAGGCACTTATGTCCGCCAATATGTCAGCTACTATTTCTTCCAACGCACTTTATACCGACCTATCCGGTTACTACGATTTAATGTGTGTTGATATTGACTATCAAGCGCAAAGTAACTGCGTACGTAGGCTACATCAAATTTTCGGAAATGGTGGAAAGACTCACCTCGACTTAGCTTGTGGCACTGGTCCACACGTTCGTCACTTTATCGATTTTGGTTACCAAAGCAATGGACTCGATCTCAACGCGCCAATGCTAGATATCGCTCAGGTTCGCTGCCCCGAAGCCAATTTCTCAGAGCAAAACATGAGCAGTTTTGAAGTGGTGGAACCTCTGGATTTGATCACCTGCTTCTTATATTCAATCCATTACAATGATGGTTTCGAGAAGCTAAAAGAATGTGTTGAGAGCGTACATCGCGCTTTAAAACCAGAGGGAGTTTTCTGTTTTAATGTGGTGGATAAAGACAAGATCAGCAATGATCTTTTTGTTCGACACACCACCAATCTTGAACAAGATGATTTCACGTTCAGCTCAGGCTGGTATTACTCTGGCAAGGGTGACAAGCAGGCGTTAAAACTCAGTATCGAAAAAACGACTGCTGGTGAAACTCAAGTGTGGAATGATGAACACCCGATGGTGGCATTCTCGTTTAAAGAGCTCATTGAAATATTGAAACCCTACTTTGAGGTTCATATTTTTGAGCACGATTATGACAAACTGCTGCCTTGGGATACCAAATCAGGTAATGCTCTGATCGCTTGTGTAAAAATCTAGGTCAGTCGATACAAAACGAATTAGCCAGATTCAAGCACAGACAAAAAAGAACCCACACTCGCCGTACTCTTTATCGAGCATCCAGCCAGTGTGGGTTCTTTTGTATCAAGCTATCGGTGTTCGAACTCTCGATTAGAAGTCCGCTGTCATACCTACGTAGTAAGTACGTGGCTCTTCAACAAAACCCATGCTCTCTAGCTCTTGTGATACCGCTTCGTCAGTCAAGTTAGTAATGCCTGCGCGTACTCTAACCGAATCATTAATGTTGTATACCCCACCAATATTAAGCGTAGTGTAGGCTTCTTGAGTCAAATCAGTTTCGATATTACGCTCACCTCGGTAACGCGCACTAACAAAGGTGTTCAGGTCGTAAGTTGGGCTCCAGTTCAGTTTAACTAAACCCGAGTGCTTATAACGCTCAAGCAGTTCTTCACCAGTCGACTTATCTTCAGTGTCTAAGAATGTGTAGTTACCAGATACGCCCCATTCATCCGTTATTTGGAATTGACCAGTAAGCTCAGCACCTTGAACCACAGCCTCAGACACATTGGTATAAGTACGTTTGCCTTTCACATAGCCAGTTGAGCTAGAACTATCGGCACACCCTTTACCCGATTCAAACATTCCGCCGTTCTCGCAGTAGGTTTCGTCACGATCAATAAGGTCGTTGATTTCATTGCGGAACAAGGCACCTTCAACGTTCCAACGAGGTTGGCTGTATATCGCTGCAATCTCATAGTTCCAGCTCGTTTCAGGCTTCAGGTCTTCATTGCCATATAAATCACAAGCACCTTTACAACTGTTAACTGTGTAGTCGGCTTGGTTTTGAGTCAATGTTGGTGCTTTAAATGCTTTACCCACGCCACCCTTAATGATCAGGTCATTCGTTGTTTGGTGCACCAAATACACACGAGGACTGAACTCTTCACCGTACAATTCGTGCTTATCTAAACGACCACCGATGGTTGCTGTTAGTTGTTCAGTCATCAGCCATTGGTCTTGAACAAATAACGCTCCTTGATACGCTTCTGATGTGCCATTGACCAAGTTTTCTTTGTTGGTTAATTCGCTCAACTGATAGTCCATACCAAACGTTACGGTATGATTCTCACCAAGATAAGTCGTCGCTGATGCTTCTGCTATTTGAGTTAACTCTTCTACGTCACTGCTGTAGTTAGTATCAGAATCCGCAGCGTCGTTGTCAGTCACATTTTCGCGTGAGTAGCGAACTTGTGTATCACCCCAGCTCCAAAAGCCACTGTGCGTAATCGCTTGGCTCTGACGCACTACTCGTGTGTCAGACTCAATCACAGACGATACGTTTTCTGCAGATGATTCACGCTCGTCGTCACTGTAGCCAAAATCGAAATCGATGGTTTGGTTGTCTGTTGCATTCCATGTCAGGCTCGCGAGTAAGCTTAATGTCTCTCTTTCTTCTAACGCAGTAATGTCTGAACGATCGTAACCAGAGCCATGTGTACCAGAATAGGGTTGCCAAGCATCACGGCTAGTTTGGTTAACAGATAGGCGAGCAAACAACTCGTCTTCAATTAACGCGCCCGATGTTGTGAAGCCCATCGAGTACTCTTCTCCACCATCGCCGTCTAACGGAGATGAAGTGTCCATACTTAACGTAGAACTCCAATCGTTTTCTGGAGCCTTAGTGATGATGTTGATTGTGCCACCCATGCCATCTGAACCGTAAAGTGCAGACATTGGGCCGCGGATAATTTCAACACGTTCGATCGAATCAGCAGGAATGGTCGATAGGTCGAAGTCGTTACCTCGGATGATGGCACTCGCCGAGCTTAGACGACGGCCATTAACCATGATAAGCGTGTAATCTGAATCCATACCACGAATAGAAATCATCTGACGGCCAGCACGTGTGCTATCAAAGTCAGATTCGACACTGGTTGATTCTGCAACGATGTCAGCCAAAGTAATACCAGGGCTGTCTTCAATGTCTTGAGCGGTGATCACTGACATTGAAGCCGGCGCTTGTTTTAGTGCCATTTCAGTACGAGTTGCCGTAACAACCATTTGCTCATCTGTTGCTTGCGCTTCTTCTTGCGCCAACACGTTAGCCGAAAGTGAGGTACAAATAACAGCGACTGCGATCGAAAGGGGTTTACGAACCAAAAGAGGTTTGCGAATCAAAAGAGATCTCTCAGACATGATATTCATTCTTATATGTGATTGGTAATGATAATGGTTTGCATTAAACAACCAGTTACCACTCTTATCAACGAAAGTTTCATACCAAAAATTGATTCTCGTTATTCAACTTTCAAATAATAAAACCAACACATATTCATTTTAATAGCATGACCTCAATAGCATTCACCACCTAGATAGATTGGGTGTATATCTCTTTAAATAGATCACGAACCCAACGACACATAGGGTCATTATGGAAACGTTTATGCCAATAGAGATAAACATCTTCTGATGGGCTTCTGATCGCTTTGGGAACGCGTTTACAAATTAAATCTCGTTGATTGGCAGCTTGTGTCGCAAATGGTGTCGGCAAGTGAAAGATGATGTCGGTCGTCTCCGCAATATCCGCAGCAATATTGAAGTTGGACAACTGAATTGGGATCGATAGTTGGCGCTGCTTATCAATCAAACCAAGATCTTTAAATCGACTTTCGATCGAGAGCTTCTTATCCCCTTGCAGTGAGATTTGGCCAAGTTGGCTATTCAACAAATCATCAACGGTGATCTCTTTGTCCGCCAGAGGGTGGTCTTTGCTCATTAATAACCGATAATCGCGACTGATTACGAACATTCGATACAGGTTTTGTTCAGAACTTAATGGCTCATGCGTCGACAACACAAAATGCGCATCACCGGATAACAGAGGCTCAAAGTGTCGTTTAGGAATCGAGTCGATATCGACAACCATATTCGGCGCTTGCTGGCGAATTTGTGCCACTACTTTAGGCAAAAGGTGTGAAACCTGAGGAACCAAACCAAAAAAACGAACCGTACTATCACTCGTTTGTGGTTCAAACACGTCTCCGTGAACCAGTTTCTCAAGGCGCGTAAGCACAGAGTTGAGGTCTTGCTTGATGACCTCTGCTTTCGGGGTCAGTTCATAGCCATAAGCAGCTCGCACCAACAAATCATCGTTGAACACAGTGCGAAGTTTTTGTAGAGATCGGCTCACCGTAGGTTGGCTCATATCCAGCGCCAACGCCGTGTTGGAAACGTGCTTCTCTTCAAGAAGGTGTTTAAGAATAACGAGTAGGTTTAGGTCGACTTGGGCAAGATTCATTATGCAAATATTCACAACAGAGAAAATTCAGTGTGCGCATAGTGCATCTACCACCTCATTAATACAATTGATAATCACTCTTATTTTGATCTGGAGCAAAATGCAGAGCCGAGTTTGAGGTTAGGAAAGGTTTGAAGCTCTAAATCAGAAGGAGACAATTAAAAAGAGAGGCACAATGGCCTCTCTTTGATCGTCTACTTTATGCTGCTAGCGTTGAGCTATCAGACTACAGCTTTGTCCAAGCATCTTGCCAGTATTGGCTTTCTGCTGGTGCGTAAGACGCGCTTGCACACCATGCCGTGTACGGCCAAGGTTTACATTCGTACAGACCATTATCGCTGCCGACCACAATGTCACCCGCTGCGTAGTTTGTGCCCGCTTCATACGGAGGGTAATCACCTGGAGGAGGAGTCGTTCCGCCACCGTCTTTAACAGCGAACGAATCATTTACCATCACCATTTCACCGTCAGATGCTTTACCGACAACCTCAAGTGCATATTGCCCTTCCGCTACATCGTACAAGTCCATGGTAATAGCACGGCTGTCCGTTACGTTAACCTGAGTTTGCTCAACCACAGTACCTGCACTGTTGATCACCATAGCGGTAACATCTAACGCTTCATTTGATGTCAGTGTTAGGTCTAAACGAACATTGCCGTTATCTGGCGCATATTCTGACTGAAGGCCTGAAACTGCAAGCTCTAAGTCATCGCCCGGATCTGGGTTACCACCACATGAAGAGTCTGAAACTTTTCTCCAAACGCCCCACTCACCTGTTGTTCCTGGCTCTTCGCCACGAGTGTACCAACCCGCTCCCCACGTTGAACCGTCGTGAGATACTTGGTCACCTTCAACATAAACGGTGTCGGCATCCCATGCAGCAGCACAGTTAGAACCATCCGTCACAGACACTTTACGGTCAGCGGTTACAGTTTGGTTCGCGCTATCTGTTACGCTATACACAAGCGTGTAGTTGCCGATTTCATTTACATCGACACTACCAGTGTGTGTGATAGTGCTTGTTAAATCGCCATCTTCAGCATCATTCGCCGTTACGCCTGCCATAGCATCAAATGCAGTACCCAACACAACAGTAGTGTCAGACACACCATTAAATACTGGCTTCTGGCTGTAAACCTCTACCGTTCTCGCTTTAGTGGTTTCGTTGTTATCGCTGTCTTTCACTCGGTAAGTCAAAACGTAAGTGCCAATCACACTGGTTTCAACGTAACCTTCAACATCAATTGACGAAGTTAGATCGCCGTCTTCTTTGTCTGTTGCCGTTACGCCATCCATAGGATCAAACGTTGTGCCGTGAAGAACACGCGTATTTTCGATACCTTTAAGAACTGGCTCACCCTCTACTGGTGGTGGCGTCACTTGACCGTGTACAAACGGGCCGTAGTCTTTAATAAACTGCTCGTTGTATTGTTGACCGTTTTTGTTAGTACCCATATCCCAGTTGATAGACCAAGTCATCACACCGCGCAGCGGTTGGCCTTGAGTCGTTAAGGTCTCGAACGCGTCGTATAAATCTTGAGGATCTTGCACAAAGCCAGTTGCTGCAGCATCAATGCTAGAAGGAATACCAAACACCAGCTTGTCATGTGGAATTTTGTGGAAACCGCGCGTTCCGTTGATCAGAGAATCAGAGATGTAGTAGATGAATTCTTCTTTTAATGCATCGTTGTTTTGAGCAATCCAGCCCACACCGTCAACCCAGATACCGTCGCCACCTTGGTTGTAGAACTGTGGGTTAATCCAGTCGTAATAACCTTCTAGATTATCGATATAAGGAACGTACTTACCGCCTGTCGTTAGATACGGGAACTCAGGCGCCATAGTAATAAGGAAGTTTTTCCCTTCGGCACGGTAGTGGTCTTTTACTAGCTTAAGTGCGTCAGGAATAACCGTTTGGTTGTTTGCTGCGGTTACTGCTGCTTGTTCAAGGTCGATGTCTAGGCCATCGAAACCGTAACGCTCAGTAAGGCGGATTATCTCATCAGCAAAGGCTCTTTCATCGCCCGTTTCAAGTTCTACGTGTGCATCAGCACCGCCCAGCGCTATCAGTACAGAACGGCCTTGCTTGTTGAGTTCGGCAATTTGGTCAATAAATTGTTCTTCTGATAACCCAACGGTTGGGTCCAGTTTAAAAGTTGGGATTCGACCATCAGCCACATCGTAAACCTTCATGAATGACACATTCACGATGTTATACATTGGGTTTACTTCATCCAGCGTCACGCATGGCGCATTACCACCTTGGTAGCCGCCACCGTCACACCAGTTGTGCCAATAACCGACCACGACACCAGAATCTGGATTCGTCATATCTGAACCATTCGCATAAACAGCGCCAGACATTGCGGCCATGCCGACCGATACAGCTAATTGTAGAGCTTTACGTTTCAACATTAGTCCCACTTCCTTACTTAACAGCTGTGCCAATCACAACCGAACCAATTCATTGTAATCATGAATATTTATAGAGAAGTAATGGAATTTATAGGAAAAGATGACCTTTGATTTAACTTGTGATTTTAAGTCACAGATTGAATATCAAAATCAATATGATTTTGACTTTTCATTCAAATTGAAATGCTAAAAGCTGTTATTTTCGGCCGGACACATTGACCATGCAAATATTTAATCAACCTTAATTCACATAGATAATTAACCGAAAATATAAAAAATCACCAATAGGAAAAAACGAACTTTAAATCGACAAAAATCGATCCAAACACACCGTAATTACTGACCTCAGACCAGATACCATTGCGAGTGACATCACTAAAATAGCTTGGATATAGTCGTCATACATGTGCTAGAGATACACATGTATAACGGAATATAGGAGTGAAAGTTTGTGGAATTTTGGATGTATACCTCAGGAGTTTTTCAGTTAACCCTCAGCACCAGATGAATAATATGCATCCAATAATGAAATAAAATTCACCTTATCAAGTTCATTAAGCTGGTTAATACCAGCCGCTGCTTTTCTTCCTCCACCCGTTTCAAAGCTTGAGCAAATTTCGTCTGCGCCCGTTCTGTTTGATAATGGCGCCCGTAAGCTCACCGTGTAAGAGTCGCCATTTTGGTTTTTCGTTAATACTGCTTGCGCTCGGTTTGGATCTTGATTGACGATTTCATTACCAAATACGCCACTGATGCGCCTCGCCCAAGTCTCACCTGGCAGTTCAAACACACGTGCGACTTCACTTTCATAAACAGGAGCAAGGTTTGATAACTGCTGGCGATCATTTTGATAAGCAGCTCGTAGTCGATAAAACACAGAGTTTTTATCATCTAAAAGGTCAATTGGGTTCGGGTATTGATAAAGGGTTTGGTAGAGCTCAATTGGCGTGAAATGCAAATCGCTTAGTGACGAACCGTAACCATTGTAGTTAACCAAGGTACCTAGCTCTTCTAAAAACTCTGTTTGAGATTGATTGAATCCATTTTCATCCGCTAGCCGCGCGGCCACTGTTTTTAGGTTATCACCAAAAGCAGCTGCGATTGCCCAAGCCACATGCGCACCATTCAGCTTCTGGTTAATCAGCAAGCTCGTGCAGCTCTCTGGCGCGGTATCAATCAGAGTATCTAAATGATCAGAAGTTGGTACATCTCCTGTTCGGTGGTGATCGCAATAAAATACATTGATGTTGGCGTCTAGCAGTGAGTGCAATGCAGATAGGTTTTTCTCCATCGACACATCTAAAACGGTAACGGAAGAAATGTCACCTTGCTTACCCGGCTCCATCATTTGAGTAACAACTTGAGAGACCAACTTAATATCACGCTTTACACCTGTAATGAGCACGCTCTCTCTTGGCTCACTGAATCGCAGCTGTAACAACGCGATTATGCCATCTGCGTCTCCGTTGAATACGTCGTAGTGCATGTTGTTCCTCTTCCTATAGATTTAACCGTTTGCCAGAAACGCGCCAATACGTTCGTTTATTCGATAGTCTGTCATTATTTTAGTGATATTTCACAGATACTTAAGTCTATTTTGGAATGCCTTATTCTCATTAGATTCAAAAGATAAATACATTAATAATATTGTATGACTTATATCACAGTAAAAGAACCTGAAAAGATTATAAAATAAGCGCCTCCCACTTAATGATAAAGAGACGAATGAACACTACCACCACTCTTGTTTATGACACTTTGAAAAGCCTTGCTGCTCACGCTCCTGAGCAACATGCCGAGATTCGCCAGCGTTTATATGAGCAGTTGAGCCTGCCATTTAACAAGCAGCTCTCGTTATACGCTAATGTGCTTGGTCCTATCAGTTCAGGTAAGTTAGCGGGATGCGACAATATTGATAAAGCGGTTGAACTGGCACTGGATGTGCTGGAAGGCCGAAATAAGTAATTCCCCTTAAAATACGTAATATAACGGCCCAGATCGGGCCGTTTTTTCTCTACTTTTCTAACCTCTTTTTCTGTTCCCAATTTAAAGTTCTATGAACTTACTTTGTTCACTATTTTTCAGAATACAAAAAGGGCAGATTAACTGCGCTCAGCCATAACAAGACTAAGGACTATATAGATATGGTCTACCTGAACTATTACTTTGCTTCAACTCTTCCAAAGTACCTTTGGGGTAATACCACTGTACTGTGCAATATCCATGATTTGTCGCAAGTGAATATTGGCCAGCTTGTAGCAAAAATTTTTCCCCTGATGCGTACAGTTTTTTATTGAGAAAACATGTTTGGCCTTCTGAGCTTATCATCTGATATAACCCTGTTCGAAGTATGCTCCCATCACTACTCAAGTCATTAGAAAACCCCAATGTAAGTACATATGGGGCAATCTCAACATAGTGTTCATAGATAGACCTACGATCTGCTTCTAATAGCCAACTTGGTACTCGGTAGCTTTCTATGATGAGGAGAGGCTTTACTGACAAAATTTCTTGCCACACATTGTATCTACCTTCCCAATAGTTTCGGATATTGATCGCTGAAGTTCGCCAATGGTAAGTTGACGGTCGAAACAATCCAATCCCTTCATACGCAAAAACAGCATCTTGGCTTTGAGTATTATTCTGAATAAATTGGTTTAGAGCTAATTGATGTTGGTTATCTCGATAATAATGAACCACACCTCCCTTAACGATCATAATCGATATTATAATTGTTAATAACCGTATTTTAACTGCCCTATGTAGTTTTCTATCTGAGGCAAACCAGTTAATTGAAAATGCAAGGAACACAGCCAGTAGCGGATAGAGTGTCACAAGGTTATATGCGTGATAATGAGGGTTTGCCAAAATTGATAACGACAACAACGAAAATAAAGAAAATAGACAGGATTTTTGTTTATATTTCAAGCTTTCACGTTGGTTAAATGCGATGAAGAACCCCGATATCACTAGCACCCAAAATGCCACATCTTGTAAAAAATAAAGCCCTATAGTTCTCAAGCGTAATGACACGCTTTCGGAACTATGACTAACTGAATAGAACAATAAGTTTTTGGTCGTATCCAAAAATAAGCTGAATGTTGCATTTCCTACAAGAAAGTAAAAGGTAAACATGCAAAGAGAGCTTCCAAGAAGGAAAGCCAACAGATCTATCGTTATTTTTTTTGAAAAATTCGGTTTCCTAAAACCATGTAGTGCATAGATACCGATAACAACTCCAATCAGCAACGCCTTAAATTTAAAAAGCAATGCACAAGCAAACAAAAAACCAACCAAGAGCATTTTTAGTGGCGCTTTAAACTGACTAATGTATAGAATAACGATGACCTGTAACCATAGAACAAGTATCAGTAAGTCAGGCCGAAGGTCTAATCCTCTCATTAACATGGCTGTTGTTGTAAAAACAAGAAGTAAAGTGATAACCGCTATGCGGTTAGTAAAGAATAATCGAACAAGTAAATAAAGCTGAGTCGCCACAACACATAGTAGAACTATAAATATAGAGCGATAAGCGTAGACTATTTCTATACGTTCACCAATTAAGCCATACATCGGTGCTAACATATCAAATAGTAATGTATAGCTATCAACGTTAAAGTCGACGTAGGCTTCTTTTCCATCATGTAACAACCACATAGTATACAGCGCCATATAATCATCATTAATCAACACTGAGTTTAATGCGATGAGCACATAAGTTAATAGATAAAGGAAAATACTGAGTTTTATTAACCTTTGTATACATATTTCAGTCATTTTTTTTCAACAACCAAACAGTCTTAGTCTTCAGGGTATTCGGCCAAATTGACTCGAGCCATTGAAGAGAGTCCATCAAAATTTCTGGGGAAAAATTATAAACGAAGCTAGGGAGAATAAAGAGGGATTGTGACTTGATCACCGTAAAATCGTGGCAATGGGCGAGCTTTAAAATACTATTACGATTATTAATAAATACGTCTCCTCCTAGCTTTTTCGAATAAAAAGGAAGCCATTTTCGTGGTGACCAATTAAGCGTATCAAAAACAAGATAACCTTTGGGTTCTATTAATCTCGAAAACTCTTTAAAGAGCCGTTGTTGATCATCACAATGAAATAAAAAACGGCTAGATAAAATGGTATTAAAACACTGATCTTCATAAGTTGTGGTGTAAATATCTTGTTTGGATATATCTATTGAATCGAGGGGCCGGTTGGAATGGCACAGTGACAACATCTCGTCAGAGTAATCTCCGCCATAGATTTTCTCAAAACTTAATGCCTTAAGCATTGGAAACATTCGCCCGGTCCCACAAGGGACATCCAAGATGTTTCCGGATTGCTTCGTACTTTCAAGGAATTTAGCGAACGTCCGCTCTTCTAATTCGTGAACAAACTGCCCCCCTACGTTTGAGAACCTAAGCTTTTCATACTGTTCAACAGTATTAGGATCACTGTAGAATTTTTGCTTTTTCTGTTTATTAGTTTGAATAATTCCTCCCTCCTCTCTGGTTCATCAAGACGAGCGTTTAAGTCCAAAAACTACGAACTTCATAAGTAAGTAAACGAACGGAAAACGAACGATGACTACAAATATTTGAGCAATCAGCACAGGAATATCTAACTTACTTTTCAATACATAAAGTAGTAATAGACCAAATGTGAGTGATGCTAATGTTACAGAAAAGAACTTTGTAAAGTCCCAAATATTTCTTTGGACATAAAACGTATATCTAGAGTTTACGGTATAGCTAAATAAGGTTCCGACTATAAAAGACAGTCCGCTTGCAGTTAAATAATGTACGTTTAATCGAATAAGCACGACAAAAATAAGATAACTAAGCACTGTATTCATGACTCCAATAGAGCCGAATTTAAGTATTGTCATCTTTATGCTTTACATTCTTGGTATATCGAACAACGTAATCCGGTCTTTCCTGACCTTGTTCGAATATTCGGCCAACATATGAGCCAATGAGTGCAACGAAAAAGAGCAAGATTCCGGAAAAGAACACCTGAAAAAAGATAATAGATGTCCAACCATCAATTGTCGTTTCGAAAAGAAATTTACTTATTAACGCCTTACTTAAGTAGACTAGACCTAATGACCACATCAACGTCGAAACTACAAACATCAATTGGATAGGAAAACGAGAAAAGTTAAGCACGGCATCTGACGCTAGAGCTATCATTTTGGCTAACGAGTATTTACTTTTACCAGAGTGCCTAGCCTCTCTCTCATACTGCACAATTGTTTGATTAAACCCGACAATTGCGAATATGCCTCTCAAATACTTATGCTTTTCTCGATACTTAGATACGGCTTGCCTTACAGGTTTGGTGAAGGCCCGAAAATCTCCACAATCATCAATCAAACTCACAGAGGACGTAATGGATAGAAAGCGATAAAACAATTTAGCACTAATCTTTTTAAACGCAGTTTCTTCAGCTCGAGACAAACGCTGAGCATGGACAATTTCAAAGCCCTCTTCGACCTTTTGAATGAATAACTTAACAAGCTCGGGAGGATCTTGTAAGTCAATATCAATTGTTATGTTGATGTCACCTTTAGCAGCTTCGATCCCCGCGAATAAAGCAGTTTGTTGTCCAACATTCGCAGCTAAGTGAATAATAACTAGCCTAATATCTCTAGTCGCAAGATTATCCAATAACACAGCACTGCCGTCTTCACTTGCATCATTTACTACGATAAACTCGAATTCATATTCGTTGTAAGTGTCAGCTATTTCGCACAATCTTTTGTAGTAATCTTCAATGACAGATTCCTCGTTGAAGCAGGGGGCAATAAAGCTAATCTTATCCATGACTTCTCCCGTCTAGTCTCAATGCACGAGCATATCCCGTGATAAAGTGCTCTAGCGTATGGTTTTGTTTGAATTGGGATGTCTGATAGCGGGATAGATGGGATAATTGGTTTTCTTCAACAACACTTTCTATAGTTTTTGCACAACTATCTAAATCGTGAAGATCTAATTTGACCGCGTTGTAATCAAACCGAATAACTTCTCCGAGTTGCTCAAATTCGGGCACTGCAATAGGAAGGCCGCAAGATATAGCTTCGACAATCAGGTTTGGAGTTAAACTTGTTCCGACACAAGTTCTCAATGGAAGAACAAACAAATCTGCACTTGTCATTTCTTCTACAATATCTATCTTCATTTTAAATCTTACGTATTGCTCAAGCTTATGTTCGAACACCATTCGTTTTATACGATCGCTATCTCCAAAGTCGCTCAAGCAGAGTGTTAGTCGAAAGTCGACATAATTTCGTTCTCTGAGCTTTTTTACTATATCAATTAATACATCTACACCTTTTGATGGTTTTGCATGACCTATGTACAACAACTCCAATTTTTCATTATGTGGTTGTGTTGCGCCTTTAGATAAACGTTCGGAAAAAACGCCGATAGGAATGTAAGTTACTGGGAAGTTTGAACATCTGATCAGTTGATTTTTCTGATACTCATTATGTACACATACTTGATGGAAAAATCGTAATAGTTGTGCATAAATAGGCGCAGACATGAATGAATTAAAGACAAGTAAGTGTGCATAATCGGTCCAATTCCTGATGAAAAACTTATAATTATCCTTAAACTCTTGATAACTCAAGTAAGACTGCCAAATTGAAATCGTAGTATTCTTCCTATAATTCGAATCCAAAAACAAAAACACAAGTAATAACTCAATGGGCGTTGCGATATGAATATTTACATTCATGCGTTGCCTCTCTGCAAGAAGTTGGTTTAAAAGCTTGCAAAGGGAAATAAGATTATTAGCCCCTTCGAACAGAGATTCATAGCGACTCGTTTGACGAAAAGTAAATTGTTCAATAGGGAGTTGCGTAATAAAACCGGTTGGCGTAATAGTAATAATATCATTACCATTCGCGCACAAAGATTCAGAAAGGTTTACGAAATTCTTACTCATCGCTTCCTTTTGATCCCCTTTGAACCTCGCAATCGCTAAGACAACCAACCCGACCTCCATTCATATCAGTCATTGTTACTACTTAAAAATATAGACCTAACATTCTGATTAAGAAAACGTCGCCAGTTAAAATAGTGATAATGTTCATTCTAAAATAGTTCACCATAAGAAAATTATTAATCTAGAGACAAAAAAAAGGCGCAGATGATCCACGCCTTTGGTTTAGTTTACTCTAAATGTTTAAGAGGTCTTGAACTGCGCCACCGCTTTATCCATTTCATGGGCTTGCTCTGCGACTTTATCCACTTCAACTAAGCAATGTTGCGCCGAAGCGTTGTTATCACTTGAAATGGTGTTTAACTCGGTGATTGAGTCGCTCACTTGTGCCATAACAGCACCCTGCTCTTCAATCGCTGATGCAATACGCTCAGAGTTGCCCTGGATGCTGTCCATGTCGCTTAAGATAAGCTGCAGGCTAGCGTCTAGCTCTTCCGAATCTTTCAAAGTCAGTTGGCCTTGCTGATTACATTCGCCAATCTCGGTCATCGAAGCGTTCATTTGACTCTGAATCGCCGTCACAACGCTGGTGATTTCAGTGGTCGATTGGTGCGTTCTGCTTGCAAGAGCACGAACTTCATCTGCAACCACGGCAAAGCCTCGGCCTTGTTCACCGGCACGTGCTGCCTCAATGGCTGCGTTCAGTGCCAGTAAGTTGGTTTGTTCTGCAATGCCTTGGATGATGTTTACTGCATCGCCGATTTGATCAACATGATGGTTCAATGAGCTGATCGAATCTTGGCTGCTAGAAAGGCGTTCAGACAACTGAGTAATGTTGCTTATCGTATCAACCACCACTTCACGGCCTTTATCGGCATTCACTTTTGCTTGATGAACACCTTCAGCCGCAACTGATGTGCTTTCTGAGATTTCACCTATTGTGAGTACCATCTCTTGCACTGACGTTGTCATTGTAGAGGTGTGGTTTGCTTGAACTTCAAACTGTTTGATGACTGACTCTAGCTCGTCATGCATGTTCGACGTGCTTTGTGTCAGTTGCAGTGACTTAGATTGAGATGCCGCGATTAAGCCTTCCAACTGATCAAGCAATTGGTTGAAGTATTGGCCTAAAGTGCTGAGTTCGTCTTTGCCATCAAGGTGCGAACGAATAGACACGTCGTTAGAATCAACGATGTTGCGAATCACCGAGAGTAATGACTCAATCTTGCCGATAATAGAACGGACGATTAACCAACTGAACAGAATGATCGACACGAGTAGCGTGACGCAAAGGATGTTGTTGATCAACGATAGTTTGTCCATCTCTTGTTGGGTTTCTTGGTCTAATACCGCTGAGAACTCTTTAAATTGAGTTTCGATAGCATGAGAACCCGAACGAGCTTGCCCAAGCAGACCTTCGTTGTGCTTCAAGCCAATCACTCGCTTCTGTTCAACCACTTGACGTGCAGCATCTATCAAAGCAGTTGAGCTTCCAACATTAGACGTAATAGAAAGAACACTCGGATCGAACTCACCCTTTTCAATTAAGTCATTGAACAGGTAAAGCTCGATTTTTTGTTCAGCACTGGCTGTCGCGCTGATGTTATCGAGCAAAACATGAAACTCGCCTAGCATGCCTTTGTCGCGTGCTAGCCCATAGACTTCGCTCGCTTTAACTAGGTTAACAAAGCTGGTGTGGTAAGTTTCGATGTCTTCACGTAGGTGTGTGCTGTTGGCTAAGCCTAAATCACTGAGCACTGTATCTAGCTCAGATTCAGACGCTAAGAATTTGTTGTAGTTTACGTCGAACTTGGCGAGGTACTTCATATCACTACGTAATAGGAAATCTTTCTCGTTACGGCGAAGATTGAGTAGTCGCACTTCAAGTTCTTTGGTGATTTGTTTGGCTTCGCTCATTTGAGCGGTGGTGTCTGCAAATTGCGATGTGGTAAACAACAATGAAATCATGCCGAAGATGGAGAACATCCCCAACGAATAGAGCTTTTTCTTTATATTCATATACGTGGCTCGTCTTTACTAAATTAACTATGAGTATCTAATTGATCGCATCGAAGCATGGAATACAACTCGTGCGACCTGGTTATTGTTATGGTTATGGTTTTTGTATCAGTAATGAGCACTAAATCTAGCGACTGTTCAGCCCACCAGCAGTGACATTCTCAATGGTATTCAAACAGAGAATGAATCTTTTCACTAAAGATAAAAGCATCAATAACACAAATTGAATACATGTACATTAGTTGAATGATAAAAGTGAGAGACAGCTATTTGACGGAGCATAAACAGCCTGAACACCACGGCATACAAGACATTGAATTAAAAGACTTTGACGCACATTTGGACGCATTATTTATGATGACATTTTTTTGGCTCTCCAGAAGAGCACGAGCGAAGCGCAATATTGGAGGTTTTGACTTGGTTTTTAAACAGTGAATCCGTCTATTGATGATTGTACAGTAGAGCGTAAACGGAGAAAAAAATGGACCTACTCAATTCGAGTCAGGTCCATCTTTTGATTTTCTAGTCAATCGCTTTGCAGCTAAAGAGTTAGGTGCGAATTCAAGGCTGACTAAAACGCTTTTACCATCTTGGTTAGGCACTTCAATAACACCGCTTTCTCATCTTCTTCGATGTCTTGTGTTAGTCCACTAACCAAATTCAAGTGAAGCTGGTTGTGGTGAACGTGTATCTTCTGCCCTTCATCCGTCAAAGCAACCACAATCGCACGACGATCTGTTGGGTGTTCATGGCGCTCAATCAATTCAGCTTTAACCAACTTTTCGATTTGAACGGTAAGCGTACCCGTGGTGATACCAAGCTTTTCAGCGAGCTCTTTCATTCTTAACGCGCCATGCATACCAAGCACTTCAATGGTGTGAACTTGAGCAAGGGAATAACCTGTCTCTTTGACAACAGACTGCTCCCACGAAGACATTTTATCGTAGAACTCAGTCAGTATTTGGTTAAGCTGTTCTATATTTCGCATGGTCGTTTGAATGCACTTCAAGAGTAAGATGATTAATCTTATCAAACTTGGCGAGCATTTGTTTATATTCAGAGACGGTTTTATCACTGTTTGATTCAAGAGTAATCGCTGCTGAATAGTGATGCCCACTCACCTTCCACATGTGTAAGTCGGTTACGGCTGCGTAAGGAGCTAAAGCTTCAGTGATTCCGTTACGGTACTCATCATCAATATTCTGATCGAGCAAGATTGGACTTGTCTGCTTCATTAGGTTCATTGTCCATTTGGCAATCACGACAGCACCCACCATGCCCATTGCTGCATCTAACCAGTTCCAACCGTAAAACTTACCAAATAGCAGCGCAACAATCGCAAGCAGAGATGTCAAAGTATCCGCCAACACATGCATGTAGGCTGCGCGTAGGTTGTGATCATGATGGTGTCCGTGATGCTCAACATGTTTATGACCATGGTCGCTGTCGTGATCATGACTATGTGAATGACCGTGCGAATGGCCATGGTTCTTACTATGATCATGGCCATGCTCGTGTCCGTGATCATGATGGTGATCGCCGAGTAAAAACATACTCACTACATTCACGGTTAAACCAATACAAGCAACGATGATCGCTTCATTAAACTGAATCGCTTGTGGGTTAAATAAACGATGCACTGATTCCACCAGCATTAATAATGCCACAATACCCAATGCAATCGCGCTGGTGTAGCCCCCTAGCACACTAACTTTGCCAGTACCGAAAGAGAAACGTTCGCTCTCGGCATGCTTCTTCGCATAACGGTATGCAAATAAGGTGATACCAAACGCTGCAGCGTGCGTCCCCATGTGCCAACCATCGGCAAGTAACGCCATAGAGCCGTAAATAGTACCCGCAACGATCTCGACAACCATGGTGATGATAGTTAACAAGAGAACGTAGAAAGTACGCTTTTCACCTTGGCTGTTATGTGAAGAAAAGTTGTGTTGGTGACGTGTTGGAAAACTCAAAATGGCGTCCTTAGCTCGTGTGTTCAATGTTAGGAGTCGTTACTGATTAATTTTGGTCAAAAAAGTGTTTTGACTCACAAGTAGTTTGACTATCAAACCAATAAATGAAATTTAGTTTGATTATCAAACATTGTCAACGATGAATTTTAAGGCTCTGATTTGGGAAAGTAATAATTTATAGGGAGATCTAATTAGCTCGACAGCCTATTAGGTGGTGAAACAGCTGCGCTTTGCAGACACAAAAAAGCCCACACGAGGTGGGCTACTAAGATCAGAAGAAGTTATTTGTTTTGTAACAGGGTAATCTCATCATTCACCCACCCTAACAACTGCTTAGTCGCTTTCGACAACACTTGGTTCTGCCTAACAATATAACCAAGGCTGGTGCTCGAGAAGTTGGTCAATGGTGTCACAGTTGAATTCAGATGATGTTTGGTTGATACCGCGAACTCAGGGACAATCGCCACACCAAAGCCGGCTTCCGCCCAGTCGATTTGAGCGTCGACACTCCCTACTTCCATCACCCTATAATTAGGTAGATTAAGACTTGGCAAACCTTCATCAATGAAGTCACGCGTTCTCGTATCATGGCCTAGTAGAATTAAGGTGAGTTCAGAATCATCTTCTGAGCCTTTAACCTGATGTTTTATCTTTCTATCTGACCCTTGAGAATCAAACCCATCGCCAAGCGCACACCAAGAAAGCTCTTGTAGCTTAGTGAAATATAATGACTCGTTGTGCTGTTCTTTAGCTATAACAAACCCAAGATCCGCCTGAGCGTTCTTAACTAAACTCGATGCCTGAGATGACGTGGTATTCAGCAACGTGAGATCGATACCCGGGTACTGCGCTTTGAACTTTTGGAAAGGACGAATCAACAAGAATCGGGAAATAATGTCACTTACGGCAATAGTTAACGTCCCTATTTTTAGATCGTTAATGGCGTTGAGATCGGCCTGACAAATCTGAAGTTCGAGTAGCGTTCTTTGGCTCGTTTCTAATAGCCTTTCGCCTGCTTGAGTCAGTTGAAACGGACTTCGCTCTATCAACTTAATGCGTGTTTGTTTTTCCAGTTGTTTTAGGTGCAAACTCACATTGGGTTGTGTCATGTGCAGTGCATTGGCCGCTTTCCCAAAATGCTTATATTCCGCTAGCGTCACAAACGTCTTCAACAAATTAATATCGAGCATCATGTCCTCTCTCTCGTGTCACTTACATCATTCCCTAAAAGTAAATAATGCTCCATCGTCATTCCCCGCAGTGAGGAACGAGCGTGATAGGGAATCTCGCTTGTAGCTTAAGACTTTAAGGATATATGAAATCCTTATCAAGATAATAAAGATAATTAATTTCTCTTATCCACTTTGTAGGCCTAACATGATTTCTCAATCAGTTAGGAGAAAAATTATGCCATCTATCGTTGTTGTGGGCGCAAACTGGGGTGATGAAGGCAAAGGCCGCATCGTCGATTTTTTAGCAGACCAAGCTTCTGCTAGCATTCGTTTTCAAGGCGGAAACAATGCAGGCCATACCGTAGTAAACGACTTCGGTACATTCAAACTGCACCAACTACCTAGTGGTATTTTTAATCCTGATTGTACGGCAGTTCTTGGCCCAGGCATGGTGATCAGCCCTGCTGCGCTAACTCAAGAGATTGCAGAAGTTCAAGAGGCTGGCATCAAAGTGAAAATGGCGATCTCAGATCGTGCGACACTGTGCCTCCCCTTACACGCCCTTGAAGATACGCTTGAAGAAGAGCGTTTAGGCGATGGCGCTTACGGTTCAACACGTCAAGGTATTGCACCAGCGTACGGCGATCGTGTGATGAAGAAAGGCATTCTTGTGGGTTGGTTGAATCAACCTGAGATTTTAGAGCAACGCATTCAATTTTTACTTGATTGGAAGATGCCTCAACTGAAGGCTCTATACCCTCAATGTGATTTAACTCAGACTGCTTCTGAAATGACAGAGTGGCTACTTGAAGTGACTAAAGCTTGGCGCCCGTTCATTTGTAACGTAACTGAGCCGCTAAAAGCACTGCAATCACAAGACGCGAACCTATTGTTTGAAGCTCAATTAGGTGCAGGTCGCGACCTTGTTTACGGTGAATACCCTTGGACAACGTCTTCGAACGTAACCGCAGCTTATGCAGGCATTGGTAGCGGTTTACCCGCTCTTCGCCCTGAGCGTGTTATTGCCGTTGCTAAATCGTTCAGTTCATCTGTGGGTACTGGCACGTTAGTTACAGCAATGGAAGAGCAAGGCAGCTTCCGCGAAAGCTCTAACGAATATGGTGCAACGACGGGTCGCCCACGTGATATGGGTTACTTTGATGCTGTAGCTACTCGCAACGGCGTTGACCTACAAGCCGCGACTGAAATCGCACTGACTAAGATTGACTGCCTATCTGGTTTGTCTGAACTTAAGATCTGTACTGCTTACTCTGGTGAGCACACTGAGAACCCGATTTGGCCACAAACGGCTGAGCTAAAACCTGTATATGAAGATATGGCAGGTTGGGACGAAGATATCACGGGTTGCCGCACGTTTGAGAGCCTTCCTCAAGCGGCACAAGATTACGTTACGCGTATCGAAGAGTTGATGGGTGTACCAATTGTGATGGTATCGGTAGGTCCTGAGCGCGAGCAAATGATCATTCGAGCTTAGTTGAGAAGACTACTACATCTACATCTACATCTACATCTACATCTAAGCCCACACTAGTGGGCTTTTTTACGCCTGTCACGAACATCTAAATCTTGTTTTTCTTATTGAGGTACATGTTTTCATCGGAAGACTTTATTAGATTTATGATGTTGAAACTTCGGGAATCCGCCGTACCACAACCATATGAAAAACCGAGTGGCACCTCATCATCGCAACGAAAGCCGTCAATGAAATCATCGAATTCAGCGTGAATGTTATTGAGCAACTCAGAAGCATAACCAGCCTCTTCTGAGTGTATGACGACAATGAACTCATCACCACCGACCCTAGCCGATATGATGTTGTACTTTGCATTGTTTTTTATGCATGACGCAAAGCCAGAGATATAGTCATCACCTTTGAAGTGGCCATAGGTATCATTGATATACTTCAAATTATCCAAGTCGAAATACAAACAAACGATCTCACCATCGCTGATGTTTGCTTTATTGAATTCGTGGAAAAAGCCCCTTCGATTAAGCAGCGTCGTCATAATATCAAAGTGACTATTCTTGTATAAAATCCGGCTCTCTTCTTTTAATAGAATTTCAGAACGCAATAGAGTCGATATATTTTCAATCAAGCTAACTTGGCTCTCGGTATACGCTGTTGGGCTTAAATCAAAAACCAAGAGCACCGCAAACACTTCGCCATCGATATCTCTTACCGGGACGCCACAAAACGACTTATAAGCATCCGCCCCATTCGCAGAAACGGAATCACCACCAGCATGGCCACTCAAATAGACCGTGCGATTTTCGTTATGCACATACTCACAAAAGAGGCTAATTTTGCTCTTATGTTGGTTACACGATATGTTTGAGGAGCTCCACACACTCTCAGAACCAGAGCAACTCAAATCAGAGATCATGATGATGCCCGCATTCGATGCGTCCATTATGTCTCGTATGTTATCCAATATAGATACCCAAGTATCGACATCGATATTTTTTTGCATCCCTTCAGAAGAGAACTTATCAAAAAGCATTAATATTTCTTTAGTATCAGACGGTTAAACTTAATCGAATATTCATTAGTCTACGTTGTAACAAAAATCCCAAGAGCGACAATCTAGGGCGGTTATTACCTAGTACTAAGCAACAACCAAGCACTAAGCAGAACCAAGCAACAACCAAACCCTACATCTTAATTTTCTAATTCAGTGGCATCGTTCGTAGAGGCCCAGATTTCTGAGCGTCGATTCTTGGCTCTACCCTCTGGCGTTGCGTTAGACGCGATAGGTTTACTTTCACCAAATGAGCGTATAACAAGGCGATTCTTCTCTACACCATCCGCGATTAAACCATCCGATGTCGTCAGTGCTCTTTGAAGCCCCAATGCTTGGTTATAACCTTCTGCGCCGGTGCTGTCAGTGTGTCCATCTACCGTAATCGCGCTGCCGTTAGTCTTTAACTCGCCTGCAAGTTGGCTCAGTGCTTTGCTGCCCATCGGCGATAAGTTGTGTTGGTCAAAACCAAAATGAAGTCGTGCCAACAACCCGTGACGCTCTTGGTTACTGATCCAAGTCTTACATCCTGACTGGTTCATACCTAGATTGGATTGACCTGCTAACGCTTGTTTTAGCTCACTGCTGTCAGACGGCTGCTCTATTTGTAAAAAGCCCTGTCTGTGCTGTGCAATGCCAACGACATCATCAACCGTGACACTGTGTTGATACTCACTGAACGCAGTATCGCAATAAACACTGATGCCTTCTTCCGCATTGGCGATAAGGCTAAATTGCAATGTCGATATGACGATTGAACCGATCATTAACTTTTTCATATTTTCCTCTAGTACAACTTAGTTATTCCGCTTGTTTTTGAGCCTTTACGGATGAGTTCTTCTATCTTTTCAATCAATTCATCTAAGTTAGATACGTCGATGATGTCTTCATTTGGGTTGACAACGCAGTCTTGAAAACCACTTTGTTGAGAAGCTCGAAAATCGATACCAATAACACCTATGTATAAGCCCGGTATTTCCTCTCTTGCTTTGTCACACATGCCTCTATCGACTAACCCTTTGAGGATGCCGTTATTCGGACTCTCCTGCCCATCGCTTAAGATCAGCAGCATCTTGATTTTCTTGTTGTAGATTTGCTGCTCTTCTTGATCGGAACTGTTCGGGTCTCCGTCATGAAGAACTTGAGAACCTCTCAAAATACCTTGAAAAGCCGCAGTGCCACCGTCTGCCCACATAGAGTTAATCGGGTCCAAATCTGAGAGCTTGTTCGATAGACGAATATTCGAAAACTGCGATGAATTGGAAGAACCATGCGCGTTAAATAAATTTGTTCCACTCACACTATAAAAATCAGGCTGTAACCCCGACTTATCAGTAAACATCGTCGACACTGATGTCGATAAATCTACATAGTTGTATACGTCTGCAACCAAGTAGTTATCTTGATAAATCACATCCTTAATACGTTTGGCGTACTTTTGATTCTCCGATTTTGGATATGAGCAACGTGACTGCCGGTCAGCACATCTAATCACGTCATTTTGTGAATAGGTGCGCCAGTAATCCCAGTTAACATCGTTGTAGGAATAAGGTGATACGTTCGTTTTATAGTTATCTTTGTAGCTCAACTGGCTTGTCGCCCGAGCTTGATTTCCCGAAACGATCTCCCTCGTTCGAACGTTAAAAGGCACAAAGCCAACTCGGTTAAGCAACTTGTCTCCGGTTGTATCTTCTCCAGGCTCATCACAAACGTATTTCCACTCACCATCGACATAGTCCTGTTTAATCGATGTGCAAAGAATTTTGCTGGATATTGCGTCGATGGCTGTCTTTAGATCGTCGATTTTTATGTGTCGACTTGAACCCCACCTGTCGTTCATTGAACCGGAAAAGTCCGACACAAAAACAATATCGATGTTGTTATCACCAAGGTAAACCGGGTACTTTCTCGCTAACGAACGTCCCGCTAAGTCTTGCTGCTGATCAAACGAAGGGATAAAGCTACTCGCAAACCAAGAGTCGTGCGTCGTCTTGGCATTCACGGTGTATTGGATGTATTCAAGAACCCCAGCGCCCTCATCTTCCGCTTGGTGGAACCGGTCTGCTGATAAATTGGTTGATTTGATGTCCCGAACATAATTTTCGACATACTTGGTCGCGAGCCCACGAGCCTGATCCGGTAGGTCTTCAATGGTTACCGCTATCGCCGCAGCCTCTGCTGAATCTCTGAGTCGGCTGGTCTCTTGTACATAACGTGTACCCTCAACCGCCCAAAAAGTCATGCCCATGATTGGAACAAGCAATAAGCCCATCCAAACCGCGGCAACCCCTTGCTGTCTTTGGAGACTGAGATGCTGGCGATTGATATGGCGATCGTGCTGCATTTTCATTTCCTTATCTCCCAGGCATGATTGAAGAAGAGCCAATCTGAACCGTGGTACTGGTGCCACTGTTGAAGAAGGGCTTGAACCAAGAACTTTGCTCCTCACAAAGACTGATTCTGTACAGTGGATACACAACGCCCTTTTCTACCGGCGCTAAATCTGCATGCTCGATAATCGAATCGGTTTGGCAATTTAAGCTTCTGTACTTGCTGGTTGAGAATTCAGCGACATTAACTTTATTGGTCAATGACTCTATCTTGATCGCTACATTATCGACTGGTGTATTGAGCATTCGACTTGCCACTTTAGTCATGTCTTCTAACTCTGAATTAGTTACAGGTAGGTTTTGTCCTGCCAATACATCGGCTTCAAAATAGCGAGTACGCTCTTTGATAACATTGACTAAGGCAAAGCTGGATCGATCAAGCTTGGCGCGCGCGAGTAATTGATAGCTCAAGTCTGCTCCAAACAAATAAACGCCCCACAAGGCCACAAGAATGAAAACTAACTCAATGGTATACGAACCTTGCTGGCGCCTTTTAGAAAGCACACGTTGCTTACGGAGCATCATCTTTCCACCCCTCGTGTTCTAAGTTCAAAACCATGGTGCTTGAAATGTCCCTGTCAGCAGCGCCAGTCAGTTGAATCACTGGCGTGTAGCGGTAGGTCACCGTGATTTCGGCTAAGTCGTAGTTGAAGTTCAAGCCTTGATCAGAATGCCCCCTATTCGCGATGAAATCGTCATAGGTTTTGAAGTACTGACCTGCGATAGAGAACCGTGAGCTATCAATTAAGAAACTCCATAGATTGTCATCATCTTCGATTAACGATTTGAACTTAGTTTCGTACTGCTCGTTGACCCCTTTGCCTTCATATATTTTGGTATTCCTGATGGTTTCTCTCAGCGAATACTCGGTCATATTCACGACGTAGATTTGATAGCTCGATTCGAAGATCGCGAAGGTGGCGAAAAACAGAACAAGCGCACCCAGCACAAACTCAATCGCAGTCACGCCCTTCTGCCTATTAAGAAGCTTCATCATTAACTCCTAGTTGAGTTAATTCAGCGGCGATGCTCTGAATCTCTTCCGCTGAAAAGTCACCTTTGAGTAACTTTTTGGCTGAGTCGATTTGCTGAGTTTTCATTAGTGCGATAGCTAGGTTCGCTTTTACTATCTTATTCGCCGGGTCTTCTTTTAAAACCGGAGCTAACGTTTCGATCGCCTGTTGGTACTCGCCATTAGCCATTTGAATCATCGCAATGTTGTTCTTAACCACGACATCGTCATAACCGCGTAAACGTGCTCGATTCAGTTCTTGATACGCTTCGTTGAATCTTCCAACTTTGGTGTATGACACACCGAGTAAGACGTGAATTTGCCCCGTAGCATTCCCCGCATCTACTGACGCCATATAAGCAGCAATGGCACTTTCAACGTCATTTTTTGCATCAAACACTTGTCCTTCTAACTGGTACAAGTTGGGATTTTCAAACCCCTCTTTTTGCAAATGTTGGACATAGAAATCTGCCGATTCGATATCCCCTTTGTGAAAATATGCCCACGCCAGTTTCTCTTTTACCTCTGGGTTTTCGGAGCCCTGCTCTAGCTCGGATTTGTAATAACTAATCAAGCCATCATAGTTCTTCACTTTTTCCATGCTAGTGACGTCAGCAAGCTGCAAGTCTTGTGCTGAAGGGGCCGATTGACAGCCCGCTAACACACTCATCGACAACAAAATGAGACAAAAACGTTTTCCAATCATTCGTCGTCTCCCTATATATTCAATGTCATTTGCATGATGCTCGGCGCGAGAATCAAGATAACGATCGGGAACATGATGAAGAGGATCAATGGGACACTCATCTTCGCAGAGAGCTTACCTACCTTTTCCTCGACCGTAAGAATTTGGACTTTTCGCATGTCTTCCGCGAGGTCACTTAACACACTCGCCACGGATGTGCCGTATTGCAGGTTTTGAATGATGGTCAGTACAAAACTTCGTACTGGTGGCGTCGGGATACGCTCACTCAGATCATTGAGCGCCTTTTCTAAACCGTGTATTTTCGCAGAATCGGATGTGCGCTTAATTTGGTAACAGAGGTCTGAATCAAATTCAGCCAGCTCTTTCCCCAAATAAACCAGCGCCGCTTCAATCGTCATACCGGTTTGAACACATACCGACATCATGTCGAGCAAATACGGCAATTGAGCTGAGGTTCGACTGATCAACATCTTGCGGCGCATTTGAAGCATTGTATCTGGGACAACAATGACGCCAATCAGCGAGAAAATAACCACAAGCAGTTTGTTGGTTGACGTCATATCCCCCAACAGCACCAACCCAGAAACCAACGCCAATACCAACAACTTGGCCGGAAAATAGAATTTTGCCCAATCCGTGTTGTAATAACCCGCCTCTATCATTTTTTGCTCGAGTTCATGGCGATGTTCTTTACCGAAACGAACAAAAAAGCGATTTACGCGTGACGGCGCACGAGCCGAATTATCCCCGATATAGAGCGCAACCTTCTTATGTCGCTGCTCTTTACGAATAGAATCGATAATCAAAAAGAGTAGCGAAAAAAACAACACAATAAGGGAAGCCAATAACATCATGCGCGAACTCCTCTCACTAACAACCAAACAAGAAATAGACCGAACAGTTCACTACCAAGCACGTAAAACAATACAAGCCTTCCTTCTGGATCGTAGAGAACAAACTCCACATTATCGGGATTAACGTAGTTGAGAATAAGCATAAAAATCAGAGGAATAGCCGCAACTATTTTGGCGGAAATTCGAGCTTCCGAAGTCATCGCCATTTTCTTTTTCTCTAGCGTTCGAGAGTCCACTAGCACTCTAATCAGCCGCGCCATCACGCTCTTAAGTTGCCCACCTCGAGCAATATTCGCCCTGATAGTCACGGTAAAGAATAGAAACTCTGGGTAGGGGTAGTTTTTGCACGATCGCTGAAGCACCACTTCTGGTGACTCACCCAACTTAAGTCGGTCGCCCATTAGCTTAAATTCGCGGCCTATCGGGTTGTGCATCACATCGCCTACATAACTGATCGCTTGCATTAAGCTGTCACCCGCAGTGACCGCACTCATTAGAATATTCAGCGCATCTGGGAACGTATTCTCAAATTCGCGACGTCTTCTTGTCACTAGGAACCGATAACCGCAAAGTGTGAATACCATAGATGAGCCCAGCACTAACCACGTATTGGTGATTGATAGCAATTCAACAACGATGTACCAAGATGCGATGATGCTGCCCGTAATATAGAGCGCGATGTACAGAGAAGAACGCGGGCCTAACACCATTAACGTGGGTGATATGGACTCTTTGAACTTTTGCCAGTTTTGTTTACGAACCAAAGACTTGACGTTAATAGCATTGAAGTTTTCAGCTTCTACTTCTTCAATATTGAAAAACTGATTAACCTTTTTTACCTTTGAATCTCGGATCAAAAGCAGCACAAACGCAAAGAGGATTAACGAAAGCCAAAGCATGCTAAGCCCCCTTAAACGATGCTTTCAGCTCTTCATAGAGCCCGAAGAATTGCGCTTTTTTCACAAGCTCAGATCGTTGCATAATGCCGTCGGTGACGAATTCGCCTTTTACGGTTTCTCCATAATGGGCATCGTCATAACGAAAACGATAAATCTCTTCCATCACCACGCTGTCGCCTTCTAGGCCAACGATTTCCGAGATGCTTGTGATCTTACGAGACCCATCACGCAACCTGTTAACCTGAACAATCATTTGAACGGCACTCACGATCGTTCTTCTGATCGCATCAAGAGGCTGATTTAGGTTCGCCATCATCACCATCGACTCAACACGAGCAATCGCATCTCGCGGGGTGTTGGCGTGCAACGTAGACATCGACCCATCGTGCCCGGTATTCATAGCTTGCAGCATTTCAAACGCTTCAGAACCACGACACTCGCCAAGAATTATGCGGTCTGGACGCATACGAAGCGCGTTAATAACCAATTCACGCTGCGTTACCGCTCCGGTTTGCTCAACACTTGGGGTTCGCGTTTCGAGTCGAACCAAGTTGGGTTGTTGTAGACGCAGTTCGGCCGCATCTTCAATCGTAACGATGCGTTCATCTTCGGCAATGTATTGAGACAATGCGTTGAGCAACGTGGTTTTACCTGAGCCTGTACCGCCAGAAATCAACACATTGATGCGGCAACGAGAAGCGATCATCAGCACTCGCGCCATGTCTGGAGACATCGACCCAAAGCCAATCAAATCTTCGAAACCGATGTTCTGCTCTCTGAACTTACGAATCGAGATCGATGTGCCATCCAACGAAATGGGAGGAATTACGATGTTCACACGGCTGCCGTCTTCTAACCTGGCGTCGACCGTCGGCGAAAGTTCATCGACACGTCTTCCGACACGTGACGCAATGCGCTTAGCAATGGCCAACAACTGTTCTTCATTCACAAACGATACTTCGGACTTTTTCACCTTGCCGTGTCGTTCGAAAAAGATGTTGTTGGGCCCGTTCACCATGATGTCGGAAATAGACTGATCTTCGACCAAAGGCTGTAAAGGCCCTAAGCCAAACAGCTCGTCGATTAGGCTTTTCACTAACCCGGACTTCATCATCGAGGTGATCGGTCTTTGGTAGCTATTTGCTAGCAAATCAACCGCTGCTTGTATCTGCGATTCAAGGTCTCTGCGGCTCATTTTCTGAACCGCTTCCGCATCTAGGGCTTCAAATATCTGGCCACGAAACGCGAGGTATAAGTCTTTGTTAGAACTCATTTAGCACGCACCTTTTTCAACCAAGAGTTCATGCCCTTCTGATCCATAGGTTGACCATTAATCAGCTTCACCAACTGTTCCATAGAACGGCTAATGTGACGATCATGCTTATGCCCGCGTTTTCCATCGATAATGATGTGCGCCAACGCTTTGCAGTAGTCGACTTCGAGATCAACTTCTGCGCCTAGATACTTAATAAGATCAGGCTTTTGTAAAACGTAGGCATTTTCCGGGCGATGGTAGTTCACCACAGTAATCACACGAGTGCGCGACGATAACGAGAGCTGTAAGTTGGACACTTTTTCAAACAGTCGTTTTGCACTTCTTACTGAAGACACAGATGCGTCTAACACCAGCACAACCACATCAAAGTTTTCTACCAAGAGTTGAGGTTCAACTTTGAAATCCACACCACCAGAAAAGTCTTCGATAATGAAATTTGTGTTGCGCGCTAACAACTCGCACAAGGTCTGGTTGTAATTAAGAACATCGCTTTGGCTCATGTCGCCATCAATCGCCAACAGACGTAGATTCTTGCGAGCGTTGATTAGGTAACTCAACGCCCCTTCTTCATCCATTTCATGTAATGGCGCAGTGAACTCGTCAATGGTTCGCGGCTTAAAATCTTTTAGGCCGAGCAAAACATCAATGTTGGTATCGGCATATTGATGATCGACGAGAATCGTGTCCGAACCTTGTGTCGATAACAGTGAGCTCAACTCAGTTGTGATAAACGATGCGCCAACGCCACCTTTTGAACCGACAATCGCCACGCGCTTCGCTTTGCGTTTTTGGCTCACACCAGAGAAAGTCTTCAGGTTCTTGCTAACGTGATTCAAGAAGTCAGCAAATTCCTGCTTATTCACCGGCCAGAACACGTAGTAAAAACCCATGTCTTTAAGAGAACGAAGCGTAGAAATGGCATCCTCTTTACCAATCACAACCACCCCTTTGTGTGTGGGTAGTTTGCTGGCAAAGGCTTTAGCGTCTTCAACCACATTGGTCGAATCATTAAGTTCCAGAATAACGATATGGCTACTCTGTTGCTCTGTCAGTTTGGTCAAACCCGCTTTGGCTTTAACGCATGCAGGATCATTCCACCCTTCAAATCGAAAAACTTCTTGAACAAGGTCCAAACACTCTTGAGATTGATAGAACAAAGTACATCCGGCAACCCCTGTCGTTCCGGTTTGCACTGGCTTGGCCTTTGTTGTTAATGCTTTAGTCAGGTCAAACATTATTGCTCTCCTACCAATCGAGACTTGTAAGCCACTTGCTTCAAGCGCATCGATTCACCAAAGCAGTCTGGCTGCCTCAACCGAACGTGAATCTGTGCTGGCGCGCATTGTTGAGTCTTCAAACGCGTTAAGGTCACTTGAATCTTTAAGTCGCTCGGTAACAACGGAGCGCTTCGATACGAGACTCTTTGTGGCGCGATGACATGTGATGGATATTGATCGAAGATCTTTTGCAACATCGCTTTGCTGCGGGTTGATTTGTAATCCACGACATAAGTGGCTTCTTTGTCCGTTGATTCGATATCTTGAATCAAAGCGGTAATCTGCTTGGTGGTTTCAGCGCGGTTTTTCATCGCAAACTCAAAGCTGTGATGCTCTTTGTACACCAAGGCTTCAGCACCATGACCAACAAAATATTGCTCAGAGGCGCAGCCTAAAAGTGACGTGGTAAATAACGCCATTAATAGTAATTTCTTCATTGGATAAACCCTCCTTGCGACAACAGACGAATCGTTGCATCGGAAGACGTTACCGACTTGCCATCCCACTTAATGTTTAGCCAGCGCGCCAATGTAGAAGTCTTCTTGATGTAAGGCAGTTGAATGTCTTTCGGTTTCATCGGTTCAACAAGATTCACGGTAGCAACGATGATCAGTTCAGTTCGTTTTCTTTCTGTGGTTGCTTTGCGGAAGGCGGCACCGAGTACTGGTATGTCGCCAACAAAAGGGATTTTTTGCATTTTTTCCAAATCAGCACTGCTCATCAAGCCACCAAGGACGAAGCTGTCGCCATCGGCTAACTCTACGGTTGTCATCGCACGTCGTGAAGCCAGTTGCGGGACTTTGATGCCAGCCGTTTCTATATAACCTTCAACTTCGCTGACTTCTGGCGCTAATTGCATGCGGATTCTGTCTTGGCTAAGTACTTTCGCGGTGAGATCGAGTTTGATGCCGAACTCTTTGAAGGAAATGTTTACGTTGTTACTGGTAGTAACGATAACGGGCACTTCGCCGCCGACAAGGAAACTTGCAGACTCACCGGACAACACGGTTAAGTTAGGTTCAGCCAGAACTTCAGCAATCTGGTCGTTACCTAATGCCGTGATTAACGTACTCAGGTTTGCTGCATCGAATTGGTCGAAAACAAATTCGCCGACGCTTGAACCGACTGAACTCCAATCAACACCAACGGTTTGTCCAAACGACTCCGTTACCTGGGCCACAGATATTTTGACGTTAACCTGCTGGGTCGTTGCAACTTCAATTCGTTCGATGATCCCTTCCCACGTCATATTGCGGGCAAACACCATGCTTTCGGGCTCTTCATAATTTGAGTTGTCGGACTTAAACTCCAGCTTCACCGTTTTGTCCCATTTCTCTGTTTTTTCTCGTCCAAGCAGAGTGGCAACCAAACGATAGATGTCGTCGCGAGTCGCTTCGGAATCAACAAGACCACTCACGGCGACTTGCTCTCCTACAGACTGAACCTTGACTTTGGCATCAGGGAAATGGAATTTGAGTTGACGTCTGATATCCGTTAAATCCAAATCAACAATAATGCGATCGGAAAGCAGAACATCACCATCAATGCCATAGACGATCAGTCGCGATTGCCCAATAGCATTGGCGAACACAACTATCGTGTTGTCGTTGATTATTTTGTAGTCGACGATGTCAGGGTTATTAATAAACACTTGGCCAATCGGACTTTTTAACTGGATGTGCTGACCATCGTTGAGCGTGATGGAGCGATCAGCGGCAAAAGCGTTTGTTATAGAAAGTAAGCCAATCAGCGGCACTAGAATGGAAGCAAACAGTACTTGCTTGATTCGATGGTGAATCATCATCACAAAGCCTCTCTCGGGTTGTTCTCGTTACCACGTAACTCAGCAATCCCGGTATAGTTATCGATAATATTGCGCACCTCTGCATACTCAGGTTGCGTGTAGGTTTGGCTTCGGTAAATTTCGATGTGCATTGTTCGTTGCGCTAATGCAAGTTTTGGTAACTCGTCGGGGCTAACTTCGATGACCACCGTAGTCAGTCCATCCTCTTTACTCGGAGCGCGAGCGGTAATTGAGCTATCGCCAGTTGCATCATTTCCAATGTTGAGTACTTTGACGTTTTTAAGAAACATCGACGCCTTCACACCTCTAAAGCGCTTCGGCTTATCGATAATTCCGGCTAAGTTATCGTTTGGAGAACTCACAGTGAGGATATCGATGGACGTTCCAGGACGGATGTAATCGTTGATTAGGTTTTTGTCACTGACTTTAAGTGGGTATAACGTCATGCCTTCCGTGACCAAAAGATCTATGTACCCCGGCTGGCCGGGCGTCACTTGATATTCAGGCAGTACAACTTCACCTGCGTTAAGGCTGCGATTGAGCAAAATGGAGGGTGAAAAGCTGATTTGTGCGTCTTCTCTGACACCAAGCGTTAATGCTTCACTAAGAGGGAGTTGTTGTTTTACGACACCTTGCGCATCGATCGCACGTCCTTTTTCATAAGGTTCAGTGGTCATCCAAACGGCAACATGTTCTTCGTTTTTTTCTTCCACCACTTCAGCGGTCGTTGTCGATTGAGGTTCACCCTTGAACAAATCGACAACGCCTAGCGCGCCAACTATTAGGGCAGCAATGGCAACAAGTAATACCAGTCGAGATCTCATAATGTTCTCATTCTTGGAGGGTTAAATATGTGGCGTGTTTTGAGTTAAAATTACCAAGTAGAATCCAACGCTAATTGCTATCCCATATGGAATACCTTGTTGGTCGTTCGACGTTTTTCTTGTTAGCTTTTTACTTATCAGCTTGTTCTTTACAAGATAAATAACGGCTAAAAAACCGCCAGCAAACGCTGTCATAACAAACGCCCAAAGCAAATCGTTGAGAGGTATGGTAAGTGATAGAACTGCGGCATATTTAATATCACCGGCTCCAATCCAAATCAGGGCGTAAACAATCAACCCTCCCCCTAACACCAGCAGAAAGCTCATAATTTGAATGTCTAACGGTGACAAAAAACATTGTAAAAAGAGCAATATCAACAAGGTGTGATTTTGTATCTTTCGATAGAGAAAATCGGTAGCCGATACATAGACACACACGATTACCAAAATCAGTAAATACACGTCAAAACTCAAAATTAGAAATATCACCTAGATTTATATGGATTAGCGTAAGCATGTATTAATTGGTATTACCAATTAATACATGCCAGACCAATGAAAACATAGGTCTGGCACAAATACATTTTGATATTTTTACATAGAGAACTATGGCTTAGGGGCGGTACCAGCAGTCGCTATCGTTGTAGCAATCGTATCAAACGCTTTTCCTAACTCCGTGATGAAGCCACCACTACCCACGGCCACACTGACTAATACAGCCATCGCAACACCGATTAGACCATATTCAATCGCAGTTACACCGCGCTCATCGTTCTTGAATTGTGATAAAAACATGCTTGTTTTGACGTATAGCTTAGTAATCATTATGTGTTCCTATAAGGGCTGTTGAAAATTCGTCGCCATTATAATTAGCGCTACCAATCTATGGAAAATAACCCCTATCGACTTAATCAATAGGCCGGACGAAAAATGATCAAAATAAACACAATAAAAACAAAGGAATCAAAAACAAAACTATAATTAACAATGAGTTACATATAAAACCAGCCTTACAAGACAATATTAAATAAAATTTATAAACTTAAAAAAGTAAGACATCGGTCAATATTTTAACTTATCTAAACTTTATATAAGCTTTGGAACCAATCTAAGAATTAATTTACCCAGTTTTATTACTCCTTATAAAACTTGTTGAAATACAATTATCATCACGCTATTGTTCTTCAAATCAACAAACCATAAAAAATATAATTTATTTGTGTCAAAAGGTTAGTCGAATCATGAAACTACATTTCGAAAATATCATTTCGTTCATAGCGGTAGTTGAGGAAGGTTCATTTAGCTCTGCTGCTCGCAAGCTTGGCAAGTCACAATCAACCGTTAGCACGGCTGTTCAAAATCTTGAGTCCGATTTAGGTTTCAATGTATTTAATAGGGAACACTCTAAAGTTTGGCTAACAGAAAAAGGAAAACGATTATTCCAGTTATCTTTACCTGTGGTATCGAAATATCGTGATCTAGTCACGATCGCACAGCAAATGAATATATCTGACCAAATAGTCTACCGGGTAGGCATAGACCCATTAGTGTTTAATAATAATGTAAAGAAAACACTATTAGCGTTTTCAGAAGCATTCCCTAACGTTGATTTACTTGTCGTAACTAAACCAAGTTTCGTGTTAGGTAACTATATAAATGAAGGGAAGATAGATTTAGCCTTAGGTAACCCCTATCACAAGACAAATTACGACTTCAACATAGAGGAGTTGTTTCACGTCAACTGTTGGTGGGTGGCTCATGAAGACCTGGTAACCTTTAAGTCTCAAGCACCATCACAACGAGTTCTATTAATGGATGGTTGTGAAGAGCTGCTTAACTTGTCAAACATAGCATCGTATAACTTATGGCGACTGGATGACTTAGGAACCATCATCGATCTATGTAAGGCTCAAAAAGGCATCGCTTTTTTACCGGGGTTTCTCATAGAGGGAAGTGTAGAAAATAGTAAACTTAAAGTAGTTACAGACCACCCTGATTTTTTTGGTAAGCGAGTTATTGCATCCCTTTTCTGGCAATTACATTCTGACTTTAGCTTGTTCAACCAATGGATCAAAAAAGAGCTGCAAACTACTGCCAGTTACAAGCAAACATTTGTTGCTGATTTGACTCAATAATACTCGGTTGAAATCTGACAATCACACTCTATTGCACGCTTCAGCTTCGAGTGTGATATTTCAACACTATGATTCATCCTAATATAAATCCAAAATAAAACATACGAAATACAAATACCAAGACCGACATGTATTATCCAACATATGCACTGGTATTATTTTCATTATTTAGCCCCACATGTTTTTTTGACTAAATCTAATTATAAAATAACCTATTAAACGTATTCGATATTTAAGCTATGACTTCGTTTGTCACTCAATATCGAAAAGAACCGCCTAAACCATGCACACAGAAAAATCCACCATAGTAATGACGTTGAATATCAGAATAGCTTTACAACCATTACGTTAGACTAATTCCAGCTATCCGATTTTTTCACGATAATATCAACAATATCCGCCAGCTCTTTTCCTTTTTTAGTCAGACCGTAATATACCGTCACTGGAACGGTTTCTTCTTGCCTACGCCAAATGAAACCTTCTTTGCTAAGCAACTTCAGCCGCTCACTAAGTACTTTACTCGACACTAAAGCCAACTGCTTTTGAATCTGTCCAAAACGTATCTCGCTACTCTGACCTAGCAACCAAACAATGTGAGCAGTCCACTTAGTCGAAATCAGTGTCAAATATTTATCAGCGCTGCAGTAACCTTCAGGTTGCTTACCCTGTTCACTCATATCCACCTCTTAGATTATCCATAGTAACAATTGCATAGTTACCTCAAGGTAATTAGTTACTTTTAGGTAGCTAATTTCTTTTAGTAACCACCCTATCTATTATGGCTTCAACCCAAAACACAAACAAGCAGGTGGTTCCATGAAGATACTTCTATTCGTCGTTTTAAACTTAATAACTTTCTATTCTTACGCATCAACAGATTACAAAAAACCGCAGTCGCCAACAGAACTGCATCAACTTTTCGCGGAATACTTTTCAAAACAAGACATCGACGGACTAGGCACTCTGTTCCATCAAGACGCCATATTCGTCCTAGATAATCAAGGTAACCTTGCTAGAGGACCAAAGGCTATTAAGCCTATATTGAAAAGTTACCTTCAAGGCGACGTCGAAATGCTCACCCATGATGTGTCTATCCATATTAACGGCGACACGGCTCTCATAAGGTCTGATTGGGAGATAGTTGAAGGCCCCAAAGGCACCGCTCTCGAAGTGATGAAGTATATAGATGGAGGCTGGCTATACGTTATTGACAACCCGAATGGATTTTAAGTGGCTATTGCACTTTGGATCATTAAAGGACGCAGTCTAGGAGCGTTACAAGCAAGAAATTTAAGAAGCCCAAAATTCTAATTATATGATAGATATGCAAATCACAAACCTTGGGGTTTACAACATATTATGGGATATGTTGGGACTAACAATCAATTAAGAACCTTTAAAACATAAACTTACGGACACCAAAAGCCCACGGCAGGTGGGCTTTTTTACTTGTTCATAAGGAATGGATTCACAAACGCCTGGTAGATGATTAGAAATAAAACCACTCAAGCTTCGAATTGACACTCTTACTGATCTTCTGAGTATTTCTCAACATGTAAGTTCAAAAAGTGCATTCCAGCTGAACTTAGAACGTAATGTTTATCACCGCAAGGGTAGAGAAAGTTTCGATCTGCAAGATAATTTATGGCCTTTTCCCAAGTTTCGATTCCAAGCGCCTGTCGAATATCGTCATAGATGGTTTGCTCTGCAATCTCTTCTAGTGCAGTACGCCCGAGCCCAAGAACCGGCGTGGTTAGATCGTCTAGGTCAAAACCTTTATCCACCCAGTAACGGGCAATAATTAATAACATTGCCTGAATTTTGGTGGCATTAGTGTCTGCGTCTTCTTCTGCTTCACTACGGCTGATATAGAAAAACTCCCCTTCTACATTGAAATTAAGAGTGAAGCCAATATGCAGATAAAGCTGCGTAAAGTGGTCAAGGTTATTGTAAAGCTCAGTATAGAGAACGCTTTCTATAAAACTTTGCTGGTAAAGGTCATAGCCCTGCTTGGTGATCACTTTACCACTGACGAAGGTAGCGTATATCTGTTGGCTTTTAATCATGTTGATTTGAGAAAATGGAGTCATTGTTGAGGTACTCGCTCTGTTCGAATTTTACGGTATAGATAAATAGTGTCGCTTTGGGCGATACGTTGGCGGAAATTAGTCATTTTAAGTATGTGTCCATCAAGCATCACGTCACTGCGTAATAGGAAATTGAGCCCTTCCAACAGATCAACAAAATGATAGTCAACCAGTTGATCTTTTAGGCGCCGATGCAGTGAAAGTGTAAGGTTTTGATATTCCGTCATTTTCATCTGTTTCACCAATTCAAAGATCTGCTCTGCGCGAGCGAGCCTTCGCTCAGTAGAATCATCTTTAATACTAACTAACTCCACATAGTGGCTCTGCTCTAGCAGACCTTTATCCGCGACTCGCGCATCTATATCACTCACTACGTTGTTGAGGTAGGCTTCTGAACTACTGATTCGAAGCACTTTGGGTCTTGCTTGCTGCATTAAGCCCATAAATGCCCCGTTATCACGGGCAAATTGTCCATCAATCTGGCTGCGCTTTAGGTTGTGCTTTGTTGCATCTAGCTCTTTGACTAAATCACCAAATGCCGTTTCAATGGCATTAAACTGTTGAAGACGCTTCTTGGATCGGGCCAAAAACTGGTCTACCGATTGAGACACTTTGCTGATCTGTTTGTGAAAACTGTTAAAGCTTACTTCGTACCTTAGCATCGCAGTAGAACGTTGATGATCTTGATGGTGTTCAAACAGACTGCGCAAGCTTTGCAAGCACTCAAATAAGTTGGGGCCATCTTTCAGGCGGCTTTTTTCATCAAGAAACTGCCGAGTCGGTAAAATATGCCGTGATAAAAGAAGCGATATCTTTTCAATGGATTCTCGCTGCAACACAGAGAAGACTTGTGGGCTATCTGATTTTGCTGCTAGTTCACTAGCTTCACTCAGCTCTTGGTTAATCATCTGCATTTTAACTAAGTTCAAACGGATACTATTTAGCAGTTCACTTAGGCTGTGAAAGAGCTGGTCTATCAGCTCTTTAAAATCCAGGTTCTCATCGCAAAAAAGTAATGTACTTGCTTGAAGTTTGGTCAGTAGCAAACGTATCCCGCCGAGTTGGATTTTTAATGCCACGTCGGTTAAGTCTTGAAACAGACTGCGATCAAATAGCCTAAATACACCAATAACGGAACGTTCAAAGATTAGCCGGCTTTCACCACCAAATTCATCTTTATCAACCAAAATATGCGAAGCAAGTAAGTTCTCGGTCGAAAAAGCTGTCCGTAACTGTTTCTGTTTATCTCTACTTTGTCCTTGAATATAACGATGTAACCGAGCAATAAACGTCGCTTCACGTATATAAGGCTCACTCGTTTCATCCATTTCTCGGATGATGTCACGCATGATTGTGTGATGCTCAAGCATGATGGAAAAAGTCGGAATCGTTAGAAGCCGTTGCTCACTCATCAGCATCTCCAAACATATCAAGCTGCTCTCTATCCAATACACTACCTTGGGTAACAAAACTATCGGGCATACCAGTAAATGCAATGGTCCGTGCCGAACTGTAAGGCGTTGCAGTTCGCATAGCGTCTAACCGGAAGTGCTGCCCGAATTTAAAAATTATTTCGCTGGACGCTGAATTAGTAGAAGCGCTCAATACCCTAAAACCAGCTTTCTTCATATTAGGCAACAGCCAATCAAACTGAGAGCTATCAACAGAAGCACCTTCATCAATAATCAAAGGAAACTGAGTCGTACAAGCGCTATTTCTCAACCTTCCAAGTAGAATCTCAACAAGTTTGATGTTGATGAGCATAAGGGTCGAAGTGGATTGTGATTTGCTCTCCCAACCTGTTTGTCCCTGCTTTTTCACTCGATAAGCAATACCAGATACTATCTGCTCCATCGTTAATAAAGCTGCCTTTCCATCCGGGAAAAATTTCTTACTAAAGGCTTTAAGACGTTCAATAAATTGATTCGAAGCTTTTTGATCCGAATGGGTATCTAAGTGCTCTATTTCACCCACTAAATCACTAAATCTTGCTTCGACCTTAATCTTTGCCTCGACTTCCGCTAGATCATTAATCGTCACCCCCTCAAAAGCGCGATTAATACTCTGTTCAAACTGTAGGACCATTTCTCGATTGTTCTTTAACTCATTAATAATGGCGTGAACGGAATGTTTATGCTCAACAAAGTTTTTCCGTAGAATATCAAACTCTTCATCCAACCCTTGATAGCGAGACTTGAGCTGTTGGAATGCATGCTCTAGCAACTCGTCGTCTATGTGAGAACTCATTAGTTTATCATCGTTCTCAAGCACTTGAGTTCGTACAAAGCTTTGGACTCTTTCGACAATATCAATTTTAGCTTGTCGTTTATTTTGTACACTTTTAATACGAGCTATCAAGTTTTCTTGATTGAGCTCTAATTCATTATCGGGTAAAACTGAGAAATCAGTGGTCGGTAAAGTGTGAGCTTCAAGCTCTGCCTTAACTCGAATTTGATAGCTACCTAGTTTCGCTAGGTCTGAATTCATCTGGCCTACTTTAGTCTTTTGCATTTCAAATGCTTTCTTATCTTGAGCTAATACTAATTTCTGACTTTCAAGTTGACGTTTAAAGTTCTGTGCTTTGTTTTCTATTTGCTCAAGTTCTTCATTTACACTATGAAGCTGCTGTGCGTTGTTGCTAAAAGCCAGTAGCAATTCGATTTCCACCTTAGTTCGCTTAATTTCAGTTTCAAGCGCTGTGATGGCTTTAATTCGCTCAAATCGGCTTTCATTATCCATCGCACTAATTTCTGCTGCACGTCTTCGATTTTTATCAAGCTCTAATCGGACTTTATCTAGCCTGATTTGATCTGATTCTCGATTATCTACAGAAGTCGCTTCCAGCTTTACACCGAATAGGTCATAACCATGCTCATCAATTTCTACTAACTCAGCAAAAGATTCTATTGCTTGTCGCTCTGAAGAGGTCAGTTCACGCTCTGGGTTTGCCTCTGCTACAACAGAATTCATTGCAGCGAGTTTTAACCAGGTAGATTCTGATAACTGCTTAAATAGCTTAAATTCCTGCTTACTCACTGAAGCTTGGTAGCTACGTTCCATCACTTCAAACTTTGTTATCTCTTGATTAAGATCTTGTAGTTCAATCTGTCGCTGCTCAGCACTCTGTTTAAGTTCCAGCTCTTTTTCTTTGCTAGCTAAGTGCTCTCTATGACCTGATACAATCATTTCGAGGGATTCTGACTCATCGTATTGATTCACTACTAGCTGAGTTTTATTCACTAAACCATCTAACTTTGCCTGCTGACGAAGTAGAACCTTTCCCTCGCCTTCTAAACTTTTCTGTTCATTGGTTATATCGCCACAATTTTTGTTAGCTGAACGCACTTTACCTTCCATCAGGCTCAACTGAGCTTCTTCCAAAGCAAGTTCTTTACTTTCTTTACCAATACGATTTTGCGTCATCATGGCGTACTGCATTAACTCATCGTCAGCATTTCTATTTTTCGTTAGTTCTTGGTGGCTATCTGAAAGGACTTCAAAATCAGGCCTTAAACTTTCTATGCTTTTGAGCAGCTCTTCTCTACGTGCCAGTGACTCGTTATGCCCAATGAAGGCATCAATATCAAAGTTAAGCTCATCTTTACGCTCTTTTTTCTGCGACTCAATAATATTAGCGACTGCTAAACGGACGGTATCGGAGCCCGTTTTCATATCAAACAACAAACGAACTAATGCTCGAAAGGCATCTACATCAGTATCATTCGTCGTACTCAGTGGGAATAGGCAATAGCGCATTGCATCAATGTCTAACAACTGGTTCGCATAAATCACCTCTTTAATCGCTGCTGAGCGCATAAGAGTCTTATAATGCTTATCCTCTCGTTTGAGAAAGGATTGAATTTTGCTGACACTCAGATCTTCTACTCGCCCACCGATTCCATCCTCTCCAACACTTGGGTCCCAAAATAGGTGACGAATTTGTTCATAGCGTAAAGCGGTAAACATTCTGCGGTAATCCAGTTTATCTGAGTTTCCTCGATAGAGAATCTGACAATGAGGTAAGGGACCGCCTAAGTAGTTATTACACTCCAAAATCAGAAAGCTCGTACTACTTGGAAAATAATGCTCGAAGCTCTCATCGTTAGTGTAAAACTTACCCTCTTTATCTGAAAAACCAAACTTTCTGGCTGAGTCTTTGAAGTTTTCTTCAGGTAATAGAAATAACCTTATTGCATTGAGGATTGAGGTTTTACCAATATTCCCGCCGCCAATGAGTATCCCTCCTTCTCGCAAGTCAATTTCGGCGATAGCAACCCCCGCGGAATCTACGATTACAAGACGAGATATACTTATCAAAAGATTATCGATTGCATTATTAAACATGAGTTAGTCCTGTGATAATTCTGGTAACAGAGCTTCTTGCTCTAAGAAAGCGCGAGTTTGGTTCATGAGATCTGCTTCAGTATTCAATTGAAGCTCACGAGCGAGCTGTATTGCTTTAACAAGGTGAGTATTATGTTTTGGCTTTAATTTAAATTTGTTTCTGAAGATGTCCCAATTATCTGGCGCTAACCAATCGCATTGGGGAAGCGAGGATTTGAGAGTTTTGTATATTTTTAAACCACCGAGTTCGACATCTTGAGCACAATAAATCACCTCATAACAGGAAAGGAACTTTCGATTCATGTGATGACATATTTGATTACCAGAACCAAAAATAATGTCACAATTATCAGCTAAGCCAGAGTGTCCGATAAATTCTAAAAATTCTTGGTAACGATAGAAATTCTCGATATTTTCTATAAGAACAGCCCTTTTCCCAATAAGCTTTCCTTCCGTTTTGAACCCATTAACATCAGAGACAACAACAAAAGGAACCTGAGATTTAATCAAATGATTTAAAACTAAGATATGGGAAAAATTACTTGGAAAGTCATGAGATCTCCCCATGTTAGACGCACTAACTCTATCGCTTGGATCTTCCTCATAAAGTGCGTTATGCCGATCTTCATTAACAATTACTAACTTATAGCCACCGCGAACACGTGTCGCGCTATAGATTTTACGCCACTCATTCACATCAGAATATGGTAAGCATTCGATAAAACGAACGAGGTTTATCGAGCCTCCCTGTGAAATTTTCTTGAGATATTGATTAAGTTTCATTTAAGTAAATCCAGTTTAATCATGTAGATAATGTCCAATATTCCACAAAACAATAAAGAGTATTGCGAACCAGGTCGATATATTGGCGAAGTTATCCCCGTACCTGTTGACTACTATTTGCTCTAAAAATAATATGACGTCATTAGCTACGGGTAAATACTGAATACATATACACGTAGCATAACTAGGCAGGAGGTGCTCGATGAGTAAATGGCCAATTAGGTGGGATTTACTATCTCGTTATCGCATGATTGAGATTATTGCGTTGTGGGAAGGTCGATTGAATACGAGTCATCTTATTCAAAATTTTGGCATAGGAAGACAACAAGCTTCAAAAGACATAAAAACTTATCTAGCCGATATTGCTCCTGGCAACCTTATATACGACAAACAGCTAAAGGGTTATAAGCCCAGCAATTTCTTTAGCCCAAAACTTACACGTGGTCATGCTGACGAATACTTGCATGTTTTATCACGCACTGAAGATATGGCAGTTACTTTTGATGGTCTTGATATGGGCTTTGAAAATACAACAATGGTCCGCCCGGTGACGCGTAACATCGCACCTGAAATTTTACGACCATTAGCTCAGGCAATCAGAGAAAAAAAACGTGTCGATATAAGCTACACATCACTAACAAATGGTGAAGAAGTAGATAGGATAATTTCGCCACATACTCTGGTTTGCACCCCTCTACGTTGGCATGTTCGAGCTTATTGCGAGCACTCTGCTGACTATCGCGATTTTGTACTGAGTCGAATTAGGGGTATTCCTGACTTAAATGGTAGAGCAGCTTATGAAAAATCAAATGATATACGTTGGAGTACTAAACTTTCTATTGAATTAAAACCAGATCCTCGATTAACTAGTGCTCAAGCAGCAGTTGTTGCTAATGATTATGGTATGGAAAACCATTCTCTACAGATAAACACTAATGCCGCTTTAGCTCGCTACGTTATAGACGCATATAATATAGATATCAATGTGTTAGATTCAAACCCAAAAGGGCAACAGATCATCTTAGAAAACATTGAGGAACTAAGGCCATACTTGGTCTTCTAAGCCAATGGTAAACCTAAGGCAATGAATTATCGGTCCTTAAATAACTCGCCTCGATGATAACGAAGGTATGGTCTGTGATCCGGCATGATTCTAAATGCCATATCTTCCTTTAAACCGATCATATCCGGAGACTCCAAGTAGCTTGAAATAAGTACCTTTCCGTTATCATCAAAGGAGATAAAACCGAGATCAAACGCTTTATCTAGGTTGGCAAGAAGCAGCAAACCATTAAATCTATCTAATCGCTCTTCATTACTAGAATCTCGCCAGGGTTTAATGTGTGAAGCCAATAACAGCTGTGTATTTCGATACCCTGTAATGGCGCAACCTCCCCACATCTGAATCAGTTTAGATCTAAAGTGTCCCTGCCCTACTCTTGTATTAACCAAAATAGTCTTTTCAGTTTCGGACAAAGTTTTGTCAGTCATCACTTGTTTGATGTCTGCATTAACATCGACTTGAGATAGGTCAGCTAAAAACTTGTGGTAATGAGACAAAGCGGCGCTGTACATCCCCTTACCCCTAGAGTCACAAATTTGAAACTGTTCCAACTTTCTCGCTTTATCTTCATAACCAACAAACTCACGATACGAATTGATATCAGTAAGCGGTGCTTCTAACTCACCAACATCCATCAACCAATTAGATATCGAGCCTCTTATGGCTCCAAGGTAGTTCTTCGCGGTTTTTTCAGATTTACCAATATCAATCAACCACTGATGATATAACGTCGCTAGATCAGATAGATTAGAAACTAAAGCATCCTTTAGTTCGTTAGAAACGATATAGCTTTTCATGTAGCTAAACAGCTCATCGTCAATATATGCGTGGGAGACCGCCTTTACTGAATAACGACTGGTTGACGTATTGTCATAACCGTCATTGAAGAAAAGGTGCCAAAAGCCTTCACTTCTCAAATGGAAGAAAGGGTTTTCTGGGGTATTTTTATCAGCCCCTTGAGCCAAGTTGTCAAAGTGATGAGTAAACCGTTCTTTAAGGGCTTGGGTAAGGCAGATTTTATTGGTCGAAATATGCCCGGCTTGAATTAGATCCATAACAGCCAGCAACATACAGACTTTATGAGGACTTTTTTTGCCACCAGCATTGTTCATTTTCAGGTTTTGAAAACGATCTAAGTAGTACTCTAATGCCATTATCGACCCTTGTTTTTGTTAGACCTTGCATGCTCTAACACTACGGTTTGCCAAGATATACCGGTTCTCTTCAATGAATCAGTGTCTTCGGCAACGTGACAGGCTGCCAGCCCTACAGCTTCACTTAACCTTTCTAATTGTTCGACTGAAACACTGTAAGCACTACGGCCATCATTAAAGCCGCCATGACGCAATGTGATCACTAGTTTTCCATTCTCGGAAAGCAGTTCAGACAATACAGCGATCGACTTTTTTCGAACCGCCGAATTTAGATGCATCCATACCGCTGAAAGTAAAATCAAATCGTAATGACTGCACAGCTCTCTAGCTTTGCTTAAAGCAGGCAGAGCATCGTCTAACCACTGAACTTGAGTCGAGGAGTTTAAGCTCCCTAACTGTCGAAGTTCGCTTGCTGGTTCAACGGCTACCACTGAGCAACCTTGTTCAACAAACCACCTCGTATCTCGGCCTGAGCCAGCACCGACATCAAGTACCCTTGTAGCACCGCAAGGCCAATACACATGCCACGCACGGTGGACATTTTCAAATTCCAAAGAATCATATTGCTTTGAAAGCTGGACCGCGTTTTCGTTGTAATAAGAAGTGTTTACCGACATAAGTCAACTCGTATATCAATCTCACTCGATAATATCTGGGTTGGTTGCATATGACGATTTAGCATTAGATAAGTATTAGTAATTGTGATGAAGATCGCCCGCTTTCGATTAATTAACGGCAACAAGGACAAAATAACAATTAGAGGTCGTAAGCTTAATTCTTAGAATCGTTCATCATGGAAAAATTGAACATTTAATAAAGATAGGAATTGCAGACACAAAAAAGCCCACGCTAGGTGGGCTTTTTTGCTTGTTCATAAAGAACGAATTTGGTGCCCGCTACTGGACTCGAACCAGTGACACCTTGCATGTCATGCAAGTACTCTAACCAACTGAGCTAAGCGGGCAATGCTTTGAAACTTAACTAACCGCTTTACTAAGTGGCTAACGCTTCAGAACGAGATGGATAATAACGAGTGAATGGGTAGCGTGCAAGGATAAATTTGCACAAAACGGTTCGTTTGCTTTTAAAAACAACAATCAGAATAAATTTTAAACACAAAGCAGATCAATGGCTTGAAGTAGATCACATTTCGCCTCTAGTTCAATAGCTATAAACATCTGCCTGTTTCGTGTCTTATCCCTCTGATAAAGCATTTTAACCCAAGATATTAGTTAGAATCTTCATCCACATCGAATACAACGTTGTAGTTCTCTGTATACGTACAGTTTGGCTGACGGCTACAAGTGAAGAAGCGTCGGCCTTTGTAATCGCCTTGGCTGGCCAGTTTGATGATCATTGGGCTGCCACACTTCTTACAGAATCGAACTTCTTTTGATGGCTCGATTAAATCGATGTGTGCTGCCAGTAACCTCTTCAAACGGCTCACTTGGTAGCTGTGTTTAATAGATGCACCAATCAGTGGCAAGCCTGCCGATTTACACACGTGGATCAGTAGCTTTTCTCGATCGGCCTTTCCCTTGTTGAGCTCTTTGCCGTTATCAAGTTCGATGATCACGCGGGGCTCTAACGTTCTCGGGTCGCAGACGACAAAATCAAAGTAGCTACGTGAGATTTTGTTGTTGGCGATAAACCAATTCTTCTTGTTGTTCGCCTTAGCAGGAACAAGAACGTTCGACATGCTGACCTTGGCAAACACTTCGCCATGGTTGCCCACCGCGGATTTAAGTGCGTTATAAAATGTCGCCTGTTGCGCCGACATCAACGACCCTTTTTTCTGGTAAGCATGATCTTTGGTGTCGTCATGCTTCACTAGATACTTTTGGATAAAGTAAAAGAACATAACCAGAACAATTACAACGATAAAGATATTAGTCATTTTCCAACACAATCACGTCTGTATAGGGATTAAGAGAGTGGCTAGCGTATGTAGAAAAGCCTCACGTGGCAAGCAAAAGAGCGAGAGTTGCCAACCAGAATCACGACCTTTGAATGCTGTAATCAACAAGAGGTCGCTCATACGCTAGACACACCTCTCCTATTTGATAATCAAATCATCAATTACACTCTAAATTGACTTAGATCAATTTACCTAAATTTGTGATCAACTAGTCTGAAAAACGTTAGGCAAATGTTAATAAGGAAATTGATATGGAACTCAAACAAGACCCAAGATGTTATACGGACGTATGTGTAGACGGTAAATGGTTCCACTATGACCACTGCGGAACTCGAGCTTATATGTTAAAAGGCGGTGCTTCAGCGGTGATTGAACTAGCAAGAGAACCGGCTACAGAGGGCGAACTGGTTGAAATGCTGCAAGGTGCCGCTAAATAACTCATTTAGAAAATGTTGATATAGATAAACTCGACATATCGCTAAGTAAACCCCACTTCTCACTCAAGTTTTGATATTAGCGATCTCAGAGTGTTCCAGAAGCCATTCTTATCTCACGAAGATCAGAATGGCTTTTTGTTTGCTGATTAGAGATTAACTTTCAGCGATGATGACTTGATTCCTACCCGACTCTTTCGCTTGATATAATGCATCATCCGCGGCTTTGAGGTACTTCTTGTAAGTATCTTGATTGAGTTGCTCATGAGCAATACCAATCGACGCTCCTATCGATGTGGTGAGGTCTAAAGAGCCGGAGTGCGTATCAATGGGTGTTTCGGAAATAGCTAAACGGATAACGTTCAACTGTTGCTCAGGATCAATGGAACCGGACAGCAGCATAACAAACTCTTCACCACCCCAACGAGCCACTACATCATTTGGGAATAAGTGTTGTTTTACTCGCCTTGCGACTTCCACTAAAACCTCATCACCAACATCATGTCCAAAGGTGTCATTAACGCGCTTAAAGTGGTCAAGATCTAGAATGACGAGACTGATCCCAAACCGTGAAGTATTAAATGGCATTGGCTGAGTTAACAACTGCTCTAGATAGCGTCGGTTGTATAAACCCGTTAGCGCACACGTTGTAGATTGAGTCACCAGCGCTTTATTTTTACTTTGAATGCTGCGAAGCCTAATCGCCAATAATACAGCACTAATGCTGACCATTATGATCAATGCCACCACGATTCTGTTTCTCAGTTGTTCCTTTTGAAGCAGTAACTCGTTGAGGTCTTTTTCTGTATTGAGTAATTCATTTTCGTTAGCAAGTGTCTGTTTTGCATAGTCTTGTTCTAGCAAGAAAATGTCACTCTGCCTTTTATCAAACAATAACGCTTTGTTGCCATGATAATATTGTTTGTAGTAACTCAGTGCAGTATCAAGGTCACCTTGAGATTCGTAATATTCAGCCAGTGTTTTTAAGCCTAGTACCTTCCAACTTCTGCTCCCAACCACGTCAAAGATTGCAAGTGCTCGTTCAAGATCATTCAATATGGCGTCATCTTGATCCAGTCCAATGTTAGCTAACGCACGGTTTAGGTAACACTGCCCGTTTTGAAGCGTGTACTTCTTAATATTCGGCGCTTTAAGACATTGATTAGCCACTTGTAATGCTTTGCTGAAATTGCCCTCTGATAGCAGTACATCACTGTAGGTTCTCAGTAATAAGATTTTGTATCGAGCACTGACTCTTTTGCTATCGAGTGCTTTTGCCTTCTCATAAGCAATTCGGCCATTAGTCACGTCACCACTGCTCAAATGCAGAAATGATTCGTTGATGTAAAGAATGCCAATCGCGTCATCTTCAAGTAAGCCACTTTTAAAGTAGAGTTTTTTTGCTTTCTCGATAATACGCAGGGCTTTAGGCCAATCCTCTAAATAGATATAGAGCAACGCCATGTTCGACATCAGCTTGCTGTTATAAATGTGCGTTGGATACTGCTTGCCAAGTTGCAGCCCTTTATAGAAAAAGTACTGAGCGTCTTGCAAGTCGTTTCTCACGTTATTGATTGCCCCCGCGGTGTTATACGCTTTAACCAATAGCTTGTCGTAACGAATAGATTCAGCAATGCCTATCGCGGACCGAATTTCAATTTCCGCAATTGCAAGTTCGCCTTTCTTGAGATATTCAATCGCAGATTCGACCAATGATTCTGACTTCAACCACAACATACCTTCATGCTCAGACAACGCTTTTATTTGTTCTACGTAGGCCATCACGGCGTCGGCATCTCGTTGATGTTGAGCGACATTCGACAAAATCATAAGTCGATAAGCTTGGTATATTGCTTTGTCATTAACGCCAGTGGGCGGCCGTAGTAGAACAAGCTGATGTTTTGCAACAGAGGGGTCACTGCGAGATAAACCGAGAATATGAATTAACTTTTTTCCATATTCAGTTTGAGAGAGTTCTTTTTCTGGGGTGTAGACAGAAGTGTTGTCGGCTTGAGGAGGGCTCAAGTCCACATCATTGAGCGGATACAGCAAATAAAGCCCGAGTACGGCACTCATTGTTACAACGAGTAGAAACGAACCTAAAACGTTGTTTTTATTCATGTATTAAGACCGTTACAAATTGAATGACCATATCACTGCTGTTTATCTATATTAGAAACTTATTATACCCGAGCCCTACACAGATTAAAATGTTGTCATCTCGACGAACTTAACAAGGTTATTCTCACTAATTAGAATAATCAGGCAACTTTCTTGATTTAACTCAGATAATCATCTACCTCATTGGCGTTATAGTAATTTTCCTGTTCCTACCTCCGCGGCTTCTTTAGAACAAGCGGAAGCATAATGAGAATTAACAATGACCCAAATTAATGAACAACGTCTTGTAGAACATTTCTGCAATCTAGTGAAAATTGATAGTGAATCTCGTAATGAAAAAGCGATTGCTGAAGCTTTGGCTGAACAACTTGGTGAACTAGGCTTTGAAGTTCACAAACTGGCTGTCCCTACAGAAGTGTCTAACGGTTTCAACATCTACGCTCGTCTAGATGGCACTCTGCCAGGCAGCACAGTATTTAGTTGCCACATGGACACAGTAACGCCAGGTATCGGCATTGAACCAATCATTGAAGACGGTATCATCCGTTCAAAAGGCAACACAATTCTAGGTGGCGACGACAAGTCTGGTATCGCAGCTATCATGGAAGCGGTTCGTTGCATCAAAGCTGAAGGCCAAGCGCACAAAACTATCGAGATTGCGTTCACTGTATTCGAAGAAGGCGGCTTGTTCGGCTCTTTGAACTTCGATATGTCTTACATTCAATCTGAGCACGCTATCGTACTTGATACAGGCGGCCCAATTGGCACCATCGTAAACGCAGCGCCTGGCCAGCAGAAGATTGTTGCTAAAATCAAAGGTCGCCCTGCTCACGCTGGTTTAGCGCCAGAAGAAGGCATCAGCGCAATTCAAGTTGCTGCAGACGCAATCACTAAGATGAACCTACTTCGTATCGATGAAGAAACGACAGCAAACGTTGGTATTGTTGAAGGTGGTCAAGCGACTAACATCGTAATGCCAGAGCTTAAAGTCGTGGCTGAAGCACGTTCTCTAAACGGCGAAAAGCTAACGGCTCAAGTTGAGCACATGATTTCTACATTCCAAGAGAGTGCAAAACAGTTCGGCGCTGAAGTAGAAATCGAATCGACTCGTGCTTACGATGCATTCGTTATTGCAGATGATCACCCGCACATTCTTTCTATCAAATCAGCGTTTGAGAAGCTTGGCGTAACAGCAAACACTAAACGCACTGGCGGCGGTAGCGATGCGAACAACTTCAACGCGAAAGGCCTAACAACGGTTAACCTTTCTACTGGTATGGCAAAAGTTCACACCACAGAAGAGTACATTGCAGTGAAAGATATGGTCGCTATCACTGAGTTTGTTGTGGCTTACGTGACTCAATAGTCTTACTGGTTAACTAGCCAGTCTAATTTGTTAACTAGACAACCTTACTCGTTGATGAAATAGAAAATGCCATCTAGTTAATGTCAAAAAGCCGAGTTCACGAATGATCCGTGACTCGGCTTTTTTGTAGTCTGAGTTTAGCTAGAAGATTAAGCTTAAAACCCCCTACGCTTCCAGAATTGGCCTTCATCTTTTGCAACAAGGTCGAATGTCTTATCGGCAATGATGTTGCCTTTTAGCTCCACGGTCATGCGCCATTTGCCTAGCTTGTTCGAGACTGGCGCCCAGATGGTGTCGCCTAAGTAGAAATCCCAGTCGTTGTTACCGACATGCTCTTCACCATCGAACGGTTCGAGCACTTCGCCCTTATCTGTGGTGATATCCGGGTGATAGATGCAGTAGCGGATCTTTTCACCTTTGGCTTTCTTGATATTCAGGATATAGCCAAACTCTACGTCGATTTCAGCATCAACAATGGTGGTGAACTCTTGGATTTTTGGTAGATCTTTAGATTTGGAATCCCACGTGGAATAGATACCGTAAGAAGTCATGTCGACCACAACAGAGCGCTTTGCCATTTCAATCGTTACCTTGAAGTTGTTCTATTCATTTAATTCTATTTGCCATTCAGCCAAGCTGGATAAGCACGAGGCTATTCTTGCCAATCTTTTGCCATGCGCTTAATCACAGACGGTTCAATGTCGTGAATGCTACCAAACTGCTCTCGACATACTTCGATGATCAAGTCAGCTTTGTATTTTCTTGCAAGTTGACGGTAAGCCTTCATTTCCCAATGCTTAATAAAGGTATTCGAAACAACAACATCCAACCCTTGCTTCAAGCCATTCTCTGCAGTGTTCTGACACCACTCATGAGCTTGCTGTAGCTGCCTAGGGTCAAAATGGTAGTCACCTTGCTCATTCACGTAATACATATCGGCTTCAACATGCAATGCATCGTAGGTTTTTGCTTTTGTTGACTTGCCAGAACCGGGCAACCCTCGAATGAGTATTAACTTCATCTGTCACTTTACAGGCTAATTCGAAAACATGAGTTTATCGTAAATGCTAACCACTTGCTCTGATAACTGCCTAGTTCTACATAACAGAACCAAGCACTTATGCCTTACTCGGGTAGTCGTTAAACATTATAAGACTCCCTCGACGTCGGAAGGTGGCTTCTGATAGAAAACACAAATAATTTACATCTATCCATTTTGGATATCGACAAGCGTATCAAACTACTATAGATTTAGATGTATAGACGTCTACATATCTAGCTTAGGGAGAAAGCTTTGCCTATTCGCATTCCAGACCAATTGCCAGCATCTGATGTTCTTCGTGAAGAAAACATCTTCGTGATGCCGTTATCAAGAGCATCGACACAGGAAATTCGTCCACTTCGAGTCTTGATCCTCAACCTGATGCCGAAGAAGATTGAAACTGAAACTCAATTCTTACGCCTACTATCGAACAGTCCATTGCAAGTGGATGTAGAGCTGCTGCGCATTGATGACCGACCAAGCAAAAACACACCGACTGAACACCTTGATAACTTCTACCGCCAATTTGAAATGGTCAAAGGGAGAAACTTTGATGGATTGATCATTACTGGTGCACCGCTTGGCTTGGTTCAATTTGAAGATGTGATCTACTGGGACCACCTAAAAACCATCATGGAATGGGCAAACAAGCACGTGACCTCAACCTTGTATGTGTGTTGGGCCGCTCAGGCTGGTTTGAAATTACTGTATGATTTGCCAAAGCGCACTCGCAAAGAGAAGCTTTCTGGTGTTTATAATCACGAGATTCATCACCCTTACCACCCGCTTCTGCGTGGTTTTGACGATACCTTTTTAGCACCGCACTCTCGCTACGCAGATTTCTCTCAGGAATACTTAGCCGAGCATACCGACCTTGATGTTCTTGCGACTTCTGATGTGGCTGGCGTATATCTGGCGGCGACCAAAGATAAGCGAAACGTGTTTGTAACGGGTCACCCTGAATACGATGCGCATACATTACACGGTGAGTACGTTCGTGATTTAGGCGAAGGCATGGAACCCGTGATTCCAATCAACTACTACCCGAACAACAATCCAGATAATAAGCCTGTCGCAAGCTGGCGTAGTCATGGGCACTTGTTATTCTCAAACTGGTTGAACTACTGCGTTTACCAACAAACGCCTTACGATTTGGATCACTTCAGCGAAGACAACTTTACCAAAGACGATTAAGTTGTTTCTTCCGATTCACAAACACATAAAGCCGTGTTCAATAGGTTGTTGATAAAACAACAAATTGAACGCGGTTTTTTTATGGTGTTTGAGTCGCATTCCATAATAGATTTACCACTTCAATGGGTTTGATTTCATATGATGGGTTGGTGTTCATAAGGAGCTTCACATGCCCGCCAAGTCGTTATTATCTAAACCTATTTCATTATCCCGCCCCTTTTCGTTATCGAGTCTGATACTACTCGCCTCTCTTTCGTTGGTCGGTTGCGTTTCTGTCACTGAAGGCCCGCCAAAGATTGAAAGCGACCCTATTGCGATGTCTGAATCTCGTATTGAATTAGGTTTGGGTTATATGGGGCAAGGGAATATGGTGAGAGCACGTGAGAACCTAGAACTCGCCATCAAACACGCACCTAGCTACTATCGAGCTCGCCTTTCCATTGCGCACTATTACGAACAAGTTGGGGAAGTTGACGAAGCAAGAGACGCCTATAAGAAAGCGCTGAGGTTAGACGCAAGAAACGGCAACGTATTGAACAACTACGGTACATTCTTGTGTAAACAGGGCGAATACGAGCAAGCCGATAAATACTTTAACCGTGCCATCGACCAACCCTATTATTATCTCGTCTCTGCCAGTTATGAAAATGCGGCATTCTGCGCGTTTAAAGCCGGAGAGGTCGAGCAAGCAAAATACTACTTCTCTCGTGCGATTGACCACGACCCAAATCGAGCTAGATCCGTACTACAGCTTTCTAAAATTCAAGTCAGTGAGGCCGAATACAACGATGCTAGGCTCCGCTTATTCAAATTCCACCAACGTTATGGCTATCAAATTCCATCGCTTCAAATCTTGGTCGAACTCGAAAAGAAAGCGGGTAACCGAGCACTTCAACAGAAATACCAAAGTAAATTAGACGAACTGCTCTCCGTTTAAGGCTAACTGAGCTTAGAGTCGTTGCGATAAATATAAAAACGGGCTTGTTGCGTTAACAACAAGCCCGTTCGTAATTTCAGCTTAATATCTTAACTAAGTACAGTCTGTTATTTAAGCGCAATCCACTCTTGTCTTTGTTCGTCGTCCATAAAGGTCCATGCGATAAAGCGACTCACCTTCTGGCCTTGTGACATCTCAACCACTTTTACTTGTTTAGCTCTCAGCTTGCCAAGCTCTGAACGAACCATATCAACGTTGTCTTTCTTAGAGATCAATGTCGTAAACCACAATACTTGAGTAGCAAAAAGCTGGCTCTCTCTCGCCATCTTCATAATGAAAGCCGCTTCACCACCCGGACACCAAAGTTCAGACTTTTGGCCACCAAAGTTTAAGGTTGGTTTATCTTGCTTAGTTGGTTTATCTAACTTAACTGGCTTCTTATTCGTTTCAGGCTTGAATGACTGACCGGCTTTCTTAGCACGGTTTGCTGCTAGGTTATCCAGTTTACGTTGTGATCCCTTTTCCGCCTCTTCTAGAGAGCTATGGAATGGAGGGTTACAAATTGTGACATCGTAACGTTCATTATCCTTAATCACGCCCTTAAAGATAGATTCTGAGTCGGCTTGCAGGCGAGCTCGAATCTTACCTTTTAGATTAGGGTTACTTTCCGCAATGAAGTTCGCTGTTTTGATGGAGACTGAATCGACATCAGTACCTGTCCAGCGCCACTTATACTCTGTCGCACCAATGATTGGATAAATACAGTTTGCACCAACACCGATATCTAATGCTTTCACAGAAGCATGATTGTAAGGCTCACCTTGGCCATCGCTATTAAGGATGTCTGCCACTCTATGAATGTAGTCTGCACGGCCAGGAATTGGCGGGCACAAGTAGCCAGCAGGAATATCCCAATGCTTAACGCCATAGTGATGCGCCAGTAAAGCCTTGTTAAGTAGCTTAACGGCTAATGGTTCAGAGAAATTAATGGTGTCTTCGCCAACCGGGTTCTTGATCAGATGTTCTTTTAGCTCAGGCAAAGCTGCAACCAATAACACGAAGTCATAGCGACCTGTATGTTGGTTTCTTGGGTGCAATCCACCTTGAGGCTTTTCAGTCGAGCGTCTTTTCTGGGCTGCGTTTTTGTTAAAAGCCGTTTTATTGAAAGAACCCTTATTCGATGATCCTCTATTCGCACCCGGTTTACCTTTGCTATCTTTTGCAAAAGGTCGCTTTGCTTTGTTGTCAGCACCTTTGGGAGCACTGTTTTTGCGGTCTGATGTGTTCTTTGTAGAAATACGCTTGTCGCTGCTTGGCTTGCCTGCATTTGGCTTAATATCACCGTGCTTACGGTTACCTTGATCAGCTTGGTTGTCTTTTGTTTTTGTTGATGAGGTACTGTTTTTCGACAGGCTTAGCGTAGTTCTATTTTGTGATTGGCTCATTGGGCTACTTCTTTAAGTCTAAATACATCATGAATAAACGGGCATCTAACTCAAGTTGATGATATTCCGGCTCCATGTGACAGCATAGTTGGTAAAAGGCTTTGTCGTGTTCTTTCTCTTTGATGTGCGCCAGTTCATGCACCACCAGCATTCTCAGCAAAGGTTCTGGTGCATTTTTAAAAACACTGGCGATACGAATCTCGTTCTTCGATTTGATCTTTCCACCGTGATTCTTCGCGACGTAAGAGTGCAGACCTAATGCGTTATTAATTAGGTGTATCTTACCGTCATAAATCACTTTACTGATCGGTGGCGTTTTTTTCATGTAGCGATTTTTAATCTCAATCGCATAGTCAAACAGGGCTTTCTCGCTTTTGATTTCATGATTCTTTGGGTAGCGAGCTTCAAACCACGGCACCAATTTACCTGATTCAACAAGTTGAGTTACCGGGTCGAGAATGTGCTTCGGGTAGCCTTGAATATAGCGTAAAGAAGGATGCATGCTGAAAGACCGTACAAGTTACACCACGACAATATGTTGTGGTCTTGAAAATTGAGCCGCATAGTGTAACTGATCACACTTTTCTAATCACCTAGGATTCGTTACACTTTAGCGAGATTCACCAAGAGCTACACTCAAAAAGAGATTGTAAAAATGAAACGTGTTGTATTGTACGTCGCAGACAAATGCCCGCACTGTAAAGATGCACAACGCTATTTGGATTCGAAGAAAATTGAATATCGCCTAACGAATGCAAAAATGCAGCGTGGCCGTAAAGAATTACAGGCGATGGGTGCTCGCTCTATCCCTGTGCTGAAAATCGGTGACCAAGTGATGGTCGGCTGGAATCAGAAAAACTTCGATAAGATGTATAACTCAAAGAACACCTAACGTGCTCTGAGCCAGTCATACTTCTATACAACAAAGCCCGAATATCCAATCTAGGATACTCGGGCTTTGTTTATTTAAATCTTACTCAATCACACATACCGCTTAACGAAATCAATAAAGGTTCTGTCGGCTTTCGACAGATACCCTTCCTTTCTCCAGGCCAAAGATAGATTCAGTTTTACAGGGTCTTTAAATGGCACGCCTATCACGTCTTTCTCATATTCCGTCACTAAGCTCAACAGCGCGGTGATCGCAAACTCTCGTTTAACGATAGAAAGAATCATCGGGAGCAAGTTGGTTTCAAACGCAATGGTCATATCAAGATCGTACTTCTTACAGGTCGCATCAATAAAATCGCGGTGGAAATAGCCCGATTTGAACATGATCAGCTCTTGAGCAAAGAATTCTTCAAAGGTCATCGAAGGCTGTTGTGCTAACGGATGCTCCTTACCGACAACGGCGACCATCTCAGAACTTAACAGATGATCCGTTTCCAAATCATCAGGCACGTTCTCATGATTAATTACACCAATATCGAGTTCGCCGTTTAACAGCATTTCACGAATCGATGCGGTGCCAGCATCGATCAGCGTCAACTTTAGATTTGGGTATTGGCTTTTAAATGCCATCACGACTTGTGGGAAAAAATAACTGCCCATCATGCTTGGAGCGCCTAATCGAACCTCGCCTTTTTCTAGTCCCTTTAGTTCATTCATCGCGAGCTGAGTATCATCAAATTGCTGGGCGATTCGCTTTGCATGCTCAAAAAGTACCTTTCCCTCTTCCGTTAAGGTGACGGATTTATCTCCACGACGGAATAAAATCAACTCAAGAGTCTGTTCTAGTTTTTTAATGGAGATACTCAATGCAGGCTGTGCAATATGCAGCGCTTTGGCTGCTTGGGTAAAGTTACCGAACTGCGCAACAGCCAGAAAATGTCGAAGTGGTTTTGATTCAAGCATGGCGATATATTTAATATATAGAGGTGATATTTTTAATATATTTCTTTAATCGCATCTGTACTGATAACTTGTTCACAAATAGCTTACTAACTTGCGCAGGCACAACGTCAATGTTTGATAAAGGCAGTCCTCAATACAAACGTATCACCCAATCATTGGCGATTGGTTCGTTTATCATTTTCTGTAACCTTTACCTCTTTCAGCCTATCTTGCCGCACATGGCGGAGCACTTCCAAGTATCTGAAACTCAGATCAACTGGCTGTTTGCCGCGACAACGCTAGGGCTTTCCATCAGTTTGGTGCCTTGGGCAATCGCTTCTGAAACCTTTGGTCGAAAACCTATTATCCTATTCAGTTTGTTCGCTATTCCTTTGATTGGATTGAGCATGGTGTTCACGACTACCCTGCTACAACTCGTTATTGCAAGAGCTTTCATGGGAATCGCTGTCGCAGCTTTTGCTGGCGTAGCGGTTGCCTATATGGTCGAAGAGTTATCACCCAAAGCATTCGCAGTCGCGATAGGCGGCTATATTGCGGCTAACTCATTAGGTGGCATTTTCGGGCGTGTCCTTGGAGGTTTAATCACGGATTACTTTGACTGGCATGCCACTGTGTTGTTTTTCGTTGTCGGCTCTTTGCTTGGCGCACTCTATATTGCTTATAGCCTGCCTGACCAACAAAACTTCAAACCTCAAAAAGGGTTGTTCTTTCATCATAACCGCTCGGTTGTGATGCACTTAAGAAACCGTACACTTTGGCTCGCGATGTTGATTGGTGGCGCTAACTTCGCGCTATTCGTTAACCTGTATTCAGTAATGGGCTTTAGGCTAGTATCTGCGCCTCACTCGGTACCCGTTGGTTTAGCTTCACTGATATTCCTATGTTACTTGGCCGGTACGGTAAGCTCTAAGCTCTCCAACAAATGGACACTTCGCTTTGACCCGTTAAACGGTATATTGATGGGCGTGTGTATTAGCTTAATCGGAATGCTAATTTCTGCCGTCGATAAAGTCCCGTTCATGCTAGCAGGCTTGCTATTGATTAGCGGCGGCGCGTTCTTCGCCCATACCCTTGCCTACTCTTGGGTAAGTCAAAAAGCGCCGAGTGCTAAGGCAACGGCAACTGCACTTTACTTAGTTCACTACTACATTGGCGGGAGCTTAGGTGGTTTCTTACTCTTGTATTGCTGGCAACTGTTCGGTTGGAATGGCGTGATTGCGGGCGGTTCAATCTTCTATGTTGCGATATTTGCTTGGGTCTACCAATTAAAACAACTTCAAGTATCGGCCTCTAAACTCGCACAAGCATAAATACGACTGAGGTTGTAACTCAATTATTGCTTTTGATTGACGTCCGTTCTGATATCCTACGCAAAATTTCATTTCGGAACCTGTTATGTCGAACACTCAAAGTACAGATCTTCAAGCCATCCACGACCAAGTAAAACAGTGGTTAGACGATGTCGTTATTGGCCTAAACCTGTGTCCATTCGCAGCCAAGCCACAACGTAATAAACAGATTAAGATCTTTGTGAGTGAAGCAAAAACGGAAGAAGCGTTATTGGAAGATATCATGACGCATTTTGTAGAGTTAGATAACACGCCAGTCGCGGAATTAGAGACGACGTTGGTGGTTGTACCTAACATGCTGCAAGACTTCTTCGACTACAACATGTTCATTGATTGGATTGAAGCGTTGATCAAGCAAGAAGATTGGGAAGGCGTTTACCAAGTAGCAACCTTCCACCCCGACTATTGCTTTGGTGGTGCAGATCCAGAAGACGATGAAAACCTAACTAACCGTTCTCCGTATCCGGTTTACCATTTGATTCGTGAAGCGAGTATGGAAAAAGTGTTGAAGCACTACCCTAACCCTGAAGCGATTCCTGATACCAACATCGCGAGAGTTGAATCCTTAACACCGGAAGAACGTCGTCAACTGTTCCCTTACCTGTTCAGTTAATCGTTCAGTTAATCGCTAACAAGATGGCTCATATTCCTGAGCGTTCTTGATGATATGGACGAGAAATAAACTGATCTCGTCCATTTTGTTTAGCAATGTACAGGCATTCATCGGCAACTTTGATTAACGAGTCTAACGCCGACATTCTTTCTCCTTTGGTATCTCCAGTACTCAATTCAAAATGACACGCACCGATTGATATAGTGACTGGCTTTCTATCCAGCGTGATTTTCTTCATCTCTTGCAAAAGAGTCATGAACTTATCTTCAACACAACTTGGTGTTTTATTTGGATACCAAAGAATGAACTCTTCACCACCAAAACGCGCCACAAACTCACCTTCTTGAGTGTTATTGCTCAGCACGTTCGCCACTTTCTTTAAGACAACATCACCCATTTGGTGGCCATAAGTGTCATTGACCTGTTTAAAGAAATCGATGTCGACAACGGCCAAGGTTCCCTTTCCTAAAGATCCTTTTAACTGCTCCACTTCTGCGTTCAACGTTTTGAACAAGCAACGTCTATTCGGCAAGTGTGTTAGAGGATCGTACAGAGCTTGGTACTCTAACTTCTCATTCAGCTCTTTGAGTTTTCGTTCTTGCTGTCTTCTAACCAGTTCCACTTCGATCCATGAGGCCATTAACCTCATAACGTCGATATCGAACTCTTTGAATTCACGATGATAAGGAGCCGGGCTTGAAAAGTTTAAGGTGCCATAAAGCTCATCATTAACGAAAATCGGGATGCCAATATAAGACTCTAAACCAAAAGACTGGTAAGCAGGATGCGTCGCATACTTATCGTGTTTGCCACAATGCTCTATGCAGATAGGACCAATCGATTTACAGGTAATTTCGCAATAGGTTGAACGATAATCGAAGATATCGCCACTATTGAGCTCAACCCCTTCAGGTGTGACAGAGTGTTCAACTAAGTAAGTATTACCCTCGACTTTAGATAAAATACCGATATCAAGGTTGAAGCGTTCAAGCCCCATGATAAGCAGCTGAGCGATCTGAATATCGAAGCCCTTCCGGTAATCATTGGTGATTTGATACAAGCGACGTATAACAATTTCGCTTTCACTGGCTTGGTTCATAAATGAGGTCCCACTGCAGCCGAAGTTAATGGCAACATTAATATTTGGTATATTAAGAAGAGTAAAGTGTAAAAAAACATAATAATCAATTGGTTTGTATGCAAAATACCTCATTGGTCCAATGAATAAAAGTCGACTTCTTCGACTTTGCGTTAGCACCCTATTCCTAGCTTTGGTAAAATAATCCATTAACGAAACAGAATGGATAGGAAAATGAACCTTTCTCAACTAAGCCAAGAAATCTACGATCACCTTTACCGCGACATTGAAGAGTTCCGCAGTACTTTTGATCTGCCTGTTGCTGCTCCTGAAACAATGGACGAAAAAGGCGATACGCTACACACCTCTCTAGCGATCGAAGAACTAACAGAACTTGCAGAAGCTGACTCAAAAATCGAACAAGCGGACGCTATTGTAGACAGCGTTTACGTTTTGATGGGACGCTTGGTTCACCTTGGTCAAGCTAAGGTTGAAGACAACCTAGCAATCAGCTACCTGATCGACCTACTGTTGAATGTTTCTAAAAACCGCTCAATTGACTTCTTACCTTGCTGGGACGAAGTACACTCAAGCAACATGAGCAAAGTATGTCGCAACGAAACTGAATACGCAGAAACTGAAGCTTTCTATGCTGAGCAAAACATCAAGCTGATGGCGGTTCAAAAAGGCGAATACATCATCGCTAAGTGTGCGGAAGATTTCGTATCGGAAGGCAAGACAGTTCGCCAAGGTAAAGTACTAAAATCTGTACACTACCGCCCTGCGAACCTTGAGCCACTAACGGCTTAACTAAGTTTACGACTGAACTGAGGTTAAGACTGGTTGTCTAAACCGGCCAGCGCACCAAAATAGTAAACGCCACGTTTAAATAACGTGGCGTTTTATTATCTGTCAGTTAATTCTAACTGTGTTAATCGTAGCTGTGTGCTTATTGTACCCGAGTGTCAGTTGTAGCTTTGTGTTAAATACAGCTGTGTGTTAATTGTAGCCGAGTGTTAATTGCAGCTAAATGCTATACCAGTCGCGCCATATGATAAGCCGCTACATATTCGCCGTTTCTAAAGGCAAATCCTGCTGACTCCCCTTCAATCACGAAGCCAAATTTCTTATACAGGCTGATCGCTCTTTCGTTATCGGTATAGACCGTTAGCTCAAGTCGTTTGATGTTAATCCAGTTATCACACAAGTCGATCGCGGTCGCGAGCAGCTGACTACCCACACCTTTGCCTAACACATCGTCTTTAACACCCATACCAAATGAAGCAACATGTCGTCTTCTTGGGTTCACACACACTTCCATTCCCAAGTTGCCAACAATCTCATCGTCGATCATCGCGACATACGAGTACACGTTGTCAGGCATATTAGAGATTCGTTTTTGCCAGCTTTCCAGAGATGGATTTGGGAGTTGCAGCGTACTGGTATAAGCATTAGTGCATTCGTAAACTTCTTTGATTCCCTTTGCATCTGACGGTTCAGACCGTCTCACTATAATACTCATCGCAACTCCTAATATTTCTTCGCTAAATATGAAACACATCCTTAATGTGCACCTAGACACACTATCAAATAGTAAATAATTAACAATAGGTTAGATGAAATTGTTTTTATTGGGGCTGATGTGGGGAATGTATATAGATGATCTGAAGAAGTACATTTGAGGAATCAAGGTTAGTTAAACTGGAGGTAATTCGATATGGGCACCTCGGGTGTGCCCACGCCGCCAAATCTATGGAGTTAGTTAGCTTTGGTTCGTCATGATCTAACTAATTCTGTTCTGGTTAATCATGAACGAGTTCATCCTGATCTAGTTAATCACGCTCACATTGAACTTGCATGACTTTAAGGTCTGTTGCATTTAGCTTCTCAGCTAGCGCTGCGCCTTCTTCATTACATTGCTCAAGAGTCGTAAATTGGGTGTTAACTTCCATTTCTGCTGTGCTGTCAGCGCCACCCATCATTAGGCTTAGAACCAGTGTGAGTTCGTACATAAAACAATCCTCTTTCGAGCTTTCAAAGCATCCATTCGAATAAGATAAAGTGACTAGAATCCGCCCTAATTCACTTGTTTCGTTTGAGATAATTCTAGTCATTCACTCGATTCGAGTCTTACCATTTTATGCCAAGAGGTAACAAAGTAAGTACGCTTATCTTATTGGGCTTAATTGATACTGAGTAAACGACCTCGTTCGATGTCTTGCTCAAGCACCTCTGGAGTCAAGTCGCCATGTCCATGGTGATCGTGATTATGGTTATGGTTATGGTTATGGTTATGCCCATGATCGTGGCCGTGTGAATGACTTTGATGTTCATTTGATCTTTGAGCTAACTTATCTGAATCCAAATAAGTGTCAGTCAAATCAGCACAATAATCTTGAGTCCATAAGCGACGAGCGTCGTCATCACTCATGATTTGCTCAGCTTTAGGGCCCAACTTATCCATGTAGTACATCCCCAGCTCCTCACCTTCTACATTGGCGTGGTTGATAAGGTTCATAAACGCAGGCTCTTGATTCTCATCTGATAGATGCCCATTTTTGTAACACACGGTTAGACCAATAATGTCGTCGCCAAGCTTCTCTAATTCAGGGTTAAAATGATTGTGACTGTGGTTATGTTCGGCAGCGGCGACAAGCATTGGAGTAAGTAAAACACATGCGATAGCCAGTAGCTTAATGGTATTTTTCATGGGATAGACCTTATGTATTTTCGAATACAAATTTGATTAGTTGGCTGACTTAGCTTCTTGTGAGATGAGCTAAGTTAAGGGGAACTTCAAGACCATTTCAGCCTGAGTACCCCTCTGTCTCACTACAAATAATCAATATGATTGGATAACGAGGCTCGATATAATGAGCGTTCTGTATACAAAAATCACTTATCAACCACGATTCTTGCTGGTGCGATGGTGTAAGTCATTGGCTTCACCTCCCATTCACCTTTTGCTTCCAATGCAACCGCTAGTGCTTGCGCCTCTTCACATACCTTCGCTGGTTTTCCGTCAGCCCAATATGATGGACCCGAGGTGTAGCCGCACATCACTGAAAACGTGTGTTGCCCATTCTTTGTGGTGTATTCCGTCATAATGACACCACCTTCTCCATGCGTTATTTTTAGCGAGCCTTCATCGGCTACATGCATTGCATCGGAAGGATTCGGTTTGACATACGTTGTGTAGGTCCCGCCATCTGACATGGATTGGTTGTCATACATGGTGTAGCCTTCTTTTTCTGAAGGTAAGGTCAGTTCGTAGTTAGGATCAATATCCGCTAAACGTTCTGAGTTATTCGTCGCACCAGGTTGATAGTTGTGAGCATTGGATTGTCCGTTAGCGAAAACAGACGCTGACACTAAAGATAGAATGACGACCGCTAAAATTGATTTTTTCATAATGAACTCCAGATATTCTAAGCAAAGAAGTTGTAAGCAATAGTTTTATGATTGAGTAAGAGAATGGGTTTGTTTACCTAACTTTTTAGGATGTGAGGGCAATATCAGCCCTCACTACAAATACCCTATTTGTTGTCGGTTCCTGCTCCTTCACCAGGCTCAGTTGGACGACTTACCGACTTGCGCTCAAGATTGTGGTGAGCACGCACTCTATCCATGTATTCTTGCTTGGTGTTCATACCTTGCTTCATTGCTTCTGGTACTTGTTCAGCTGGGATCACGATGTCACGGTCGACTGGCCACTCTGTTAACAGCTCTGGGTGGTAGCCTTCTGGGTAGTACAGCTTTGGATCCAACTCTAAATCACGAATCTCTTGTTCTTGTATGTCTTCACGGCTGTTTTTCGGCAGCGGGATTCTAAAGTCAGACCCATCTGCCATATCAAATTGTGGCGCTCTCGCATTCGGGAAATCAGGTAAAATACCTTCACGAACCCACGCATTATCTTTGGTCATGTTCACGACAATGCCATCTGGCGCACCGAAGTGGTAAGGCCCTTGCCAATGGTGGCGAACCTCTGCAACAGTTTCCTCATTGAGATATGGGTCGAATGTCATGTGCGTTGTCATGAACAAGCGCGGTTGTACTTCATTCGCCACATAACCAGCCGCGTACGCTGGTGTATGGTGAGTATCAACGGTGTAACGTGCTAAGAATGGCGGCACACCTTGAATAATCGAAGACACGCCAAACGTTTCGGTTTGCAGTTCAGTAATGAACAAGTCTGCACCTTTTGCGTATTTCAAATCCAACTCTGTTGGGCGACCATCTCCTGTCCAAACAAACGAAAGCACTCGACCGTCATCTTGAGTCCAATTTAAGCGATAGCCAGACGCGCCATCTTTTGCATGGCTGCGTCGCCAGTGAATGACTTCGACATTGTCTTGGTCATAGATAACGCCTCCGTCATCGCGGAAATCAAACTCGTGTACCACAATGTCGTTGCCTGATGGGAACACATCAAATGCATCGGTGTGCCAGTTCAACATTTGCTGCATGCCTTCAATCATATGACGAGTGCCATATTCTGGAGTCGCACCACTCGGACCATAAATGTTAAGCGGCTTTTCCCAGCGACCATTCCAACCACCAAATTGATACAGGTAAGGTAACGAGCCGTAATGGTCTACGTGTAAGTGAGTAATGAAGATATGGTCGAGTTCATTCATCGCGACACCCGCCGCTACGTAGTTCGCAATTGATCCTTCACCTAAATCAAAGACAAAGTTCGAGCCGTTACCCAATTCGACGTATATCGAGGTGTTTGCCTGCCCCGGGCGAATCATTGGTGATGTCCCCATGAACGTGACACGCATTTCATCCGGTTGAACTTCTTCAGTGCGTGGGAACCAGTTGGCGCCAGACACCATGTGATCGCCATAAGGTGCAATGCCCTCAAACATCAGGCCTTCTTTCCAACCTGAATTGGTTTCTTTGCGATAGTCACCATTGTTTACACCGCCCATTAACACAGAAAGCACTTCTTCTTCTGAAGAGTACAAGTTCCCCTTAGGTTGAGTGCTCAGATACTCTTCAAGGGTTTCACCCTCGTGATATTCAAATTTCTCGAGTTTTTGAATATCAGAGTTAGTCTGCTTGGTGTTGTATTGCATCATTGGGTCAGCAGCAAAAGCGGTTGTCGTGATGATCATTGCTGTAGAGATGATTGATAATTTTGCGAAAGTTCTCATAGTTTCACCTATCGGTCTGAGTATTTAGTAAATGAATGAAGTTCCTTCCTCACTCCGATGCAAACAAGTTTATTAATAAACAGAACCTTGATATATAGTGTAAACTTTACTTAAAACCTCCATTTCATTTATGAGTTAATAACGACTCCACCATGATTTGGATGAGTGGCAATAAGAATAGAGGGAACTGAATTTGGACCTTAATCTACTGACTACATTTTTGGCCGTTTACAAACACAGCTCTATCACCGTGGCATCAGAGCAGCTCGATATTTCTCAGCCCGCGGTAAGCGCGGCTATTAAGAGACTCGAAGGTGTCGTGGGCAAAGCTTTATTTGTGAGAGAAGGACGAGGTATCGCGCCCACTGGAGCAGCGGTATCACTCGCTAATAAGATAGAAGACCCATTGAACATCATTGGAACGGTTGAACAGCAAAAGAATGACCTTAAAGTCTATTGCACAGAGAGCTTGCTTCATTTCGTTAGCCAGGTTGAAGGCGTAAGCTTTACGGAAGCGCCGCTCGAAGAGGAAGAACTGTTTGATGCGCTTACTGCACAAAAAGTGGATATCGTCATTGATGTACTTTCGAGTAAGAAACACTCATTGATTGAAGAAACCATCGTCGATGAGGAGCCCGTGTGTCTGACTCGAATCAACCACCCTCGAATTGGTGAGACACTAAGTAAAGAAGAGTATTTCCAAGAGGAGCATATTGCGCTCAAGATCAAACGCGCCAACATGAACACGGTCGAGTTTTTATCAGAGAGCGATATCGAGCCGAGAAAAGTCAGAATTGAAACCAGCTCAATTTCAAGCATGCTGATTTTGGCAAGCACGACAGATTACATCGCCGCTTCTACTCGTTCTTTTGCAGAAATGCTCGCACCAGCGCTTGGCTTACGCGTTCACCCTATCCCTATCAAATTAAAACCGCTCACGTTTCGAATGCTCTATCACCGCCGTTATGCTAACGACGAGCAACACATCAAAACCCGTGAAGCAATCAAGTCAGCATTAAGAAAACATAAATGAAACTGAGGTTTTAACTAAAGTTAACCCTATTAATATAAATTCAGTTTAATCACATACTCTCCAGCAAGTTAATTCAATAGAACGACACTGGAGAATCCATGAAAAAGCTTAACCTTATTGCTCTACCACTTACGTTACTCAGCAGCGCAGCGTTTGCGACTTCGACTCAAGTTTACATAGAACAAAACGTTGCCTCTAATGCTGCTGATAATGGTGTCTACACCACAGAAGCTGGCGCATTAATCGATACCTCAGAAAATGGACAAGTCTATATAGGTTTTGATGACCAGGGTTGGCTAGCCGCGGGTTACGGCCACGACTTTCACATCAGCGAGTCTTTCACGTTCAACCTATACGGTGAACTCGGTAAATGGGATAACGGTGAAGAGTTATTAATCGAAGGTATTATTGATTATCAAGTGAACGACAACTTCAATGTATTCAGTGGATTGGGATATAACCAGTCAGGGCAAGTACCTGAAAAACTAAGCGACACCACGATCAACACCAATAAGTTCATCGCCGGTGCGGGGTATTCTCTCGCAGGTTGGGATTTAGCTTACCAATACACTCACGAGAACCGTGACGGATCCAATGTTGGCGCCGATCTCATTGACCAAGACGATTACCGCACTAACGAACACGAAGTCGTCCTATCAAAGAGCATTGACGACTGGACACCCTACGTGAAATACACCTACTTCAATACCAACGAGGGTGACTTACAAATTGGCTGTGGTCCAATGATACCAATCGACAACGACAGCATCATCACACTTGGTTTGTCTTACGACTTCTAAATATCTCAGATTCAATTCTCATAGGCAGATGGATTTGCCCACCTTTCGAGGGCACTACTATGAAAATTACGTCTCAACGTAACAAAGTCATTAATATCGCTGCAGCGATCAGTATCGTTTTGTTTTCTGCGATTCCCACCTACGCAAGTGCTGATCACTTAGATTTCCATTATCTAGAACCGAGTTATCTAGAAACCGGCTATCTAGACTCCTCCTCCGTCGAATTCATGACACCAGATTTTGGTCAGGGGTATCTTAACGATGAGATTAAAGAAAACCTTACTCTGGAATAATTCTTCAACACATTACAAAGCGTAAAAGACCAGAAACTCACGCTTTTGGTTTTTTCTTGTCGCTCTTGGTCAAACGTTCAACACTCCGTTTCACACTCACTTCTAGGTTGATAACGTTCAATATTGCGAATGCAGAGGCTAAAAATAAGCCTAATATCCAAACAAAATACCACATGAAAAACTCCTTAATACAGTGAATGGCCATTACGTTCGACATACTCGCTATCAAGTCGCCCAAACATGGTTCGATAACTGAACGCGGTATAACACAGAATGATTGGCACCATCACAAACGCCACGCCAGTCATGATGTTCAAGGTCAGTTCACTCGATGTCGAATCCCACAGCGTTAGGCTATTACTCGGGTTAACGCTAGACGGGATAATGAACGGGAACATTGAGAAACCAGCCGTTAAGATGATGCAAGCGTTAGTCAGGCTTGAACTAATAAAAGCTATTACATCCCATTTCAACCTTGCGCCAATCAAAGCCAGTAATGGAATGGTCACGCTGCCGATTGGTGCAAACCACATCCAAGGGTACGTAACGAAGTTGGTTAACCAAGCGCCTGCTTGTGTAACGACTTCTTTGTTCAAAGGATTCGAAGCCGAGCTATGATCCATCGCACTGACTATCAGATACCCGTCAATATGGTTTATCGCCATACAGCCAATCACCATAAGGAAAGCGACAAATACAGCACTCGCCTGCGTCACCGTTCTTGCCTTTTTGTACACTGCGTCTGTGGTTTTCATCATCAACCACGCACTGCCTTGTAACAGCGCCATCAATAACCCAACCAGACCACACAAAAGCGCAAATGGGTTAATCAAATCGATAAACGAACCATGGTACTCAACCATCAAGAAGCTATTGAGCGTAAAAGGTAAGCCTTGCATCAAATTGCCAAACGCCACACCAAACAAGATAGGAGGAAAGAATCCAGAAAACGAGATTGCCAAGTCACATACTTGTCGCCACAGATCGCTGTCGATCTTTGCTCGATACTCAAGCGCCAAAGGACGTAACCACAATGAAATAAGCACCAAATACATCGCCACATAAAGGCTTGAAAACGATGTCGCATAAACCAAAGGCCAAGCCGCAAACAACGCGCCACCTGCGGTAATTAACCAAACTTGGTTGCCGTCCCAATGAGGTGCGATGGAGTTGATCATGACTCGTCTTTCAGCGTTCGTTTTACCAATAAACGGTAACAACGCCCCCACTCCCATATCAAAACCATCGGTGATCATAAAACCAATCAGCAGTACACCAATCAGAACCCACCAAATTAAACGCAATGTGTCATATTCGAACATGAGTCAGTCACCTTATTGTTGAACTTGTTGTGCCAATTTGGCTTCAAGTGAAGTTGTATTTTGTTCATAGTGATAGCGACCCGTTTTTAAACTGCTTGGGCCTTTTTTAGCCACGGTAATCATCAAGTAACTTTCAACAATGATAAATACGGTATATAGGCTGATAATGAGAGCAAGAGACGTAAGCAGGTTTTCAACGGTTTGAGAAGACGCCGCGACCGTCACAGAAAGGATTTCACCCACAGCCCAAGGCTGACGACCGTATTCCGCAACAAACCAGCCAGCTTCAATCGCAATCCAAGGTAATGGAATCGACCATAGCGCCGCTTTCAGTAGCCAAGGCTTTTGCGTAATATTTTTACGGTAGGTTTGCAGGAAGGCCGCACCAAAGACAAACAACATAATGAAGCCACAACCCACCATGATTCTGAATGACCAGAACAAAGGCCAGACAGTTGGAATGGAATCATCTGCCGCTTGTTGGATTTGCTGTTCAGTCGCATCGGTTACGGTATCGGTGTAACGCTTAAGTAATAAGCCATAGCCGAGATCGTGCTTGGTTTGATCGAATGCTTGTTCTGTCTCATAGGAGGTATCGCCAGCTCGTAAACGTTCTAGCAATTCATAAGCGATGATTCCGTTGCGAATCCGGACGAGGTGTTGGTCGCGCAAATCGTGAAGGCCAGTTACTTGCTCATCCAAAGATCGCGTTGCAATAATTCCCATCACATAAGGGATTTTTACCGCGAAGTCGGTTTTGCCTTCTTCTTGGTTTGGTAATCCAAACAAGGTAAACGCCGCAGGTGCCGGTTCTGTGTGCCATTCCGCTTCAATTGCTGCGAGTTTCACTTTTTGAACGTCACCCAGTTCATAGCCCGACTCATCACCTAATACGATCACCGAGATAATAGAAGCAATACCGAACGAAGCTGCGACAGCAAACGAACGTTTTGCAAAAGCAATGTCTCGCCCTTTCAACAAGTAGTAAGAGCTCACACCAAGGATAAACATCGAGCCACAGGTATACGCTGAGGCCACGGTATGCAGGAATTTAACTTGTGCGACAGGGTTGAGCACCACTTCGGCAAAGCTGGTCATTTCCATACGCATAGTTTGGTAATTGAACTCTGATCCAATTGGGTTTTGCATCCAACCATTGGCAACCAAAATCCATAGTGCAGAAAAGCTCGAACCCAGAGCCACCAGCCAAGTCACCACAAGGTGTTGGCGTTTCGATAGCCTTTCCCAACCGAAGAAGAACAATCCAACAAAGGTGGATTCTAGGAAGAACGCGACAAGCGCTTCGATGGCTAAAGGTGCACCGAAAATATCGCCGACATAGTGAGAATAGTAAGACCAGTTAGTGCCGAACTGGAATTCCATTGTTAAACCGGTCGTGACACCCAACGCAAAGTTAATGCCGAACAGTTTGCCCCAGAATCGGGTCATGTCTTGATAAATTTGTTTACCGGTAAGTACATAGATCGACTCCATGATCGCCAGTAAGCACGACATACCGATAGTCAGAGGGACGAAAAGAAAGTGGAACATAGCGGTTAGCGCAAACTGTAAACGCGACAATTCAACTACATCAAACATTTAAGCTCCAAACATCATAATGATGGCTTTCATATTAAGAATTGGAGCGTATTTCAGCACAGTTCTCACGAACCAAACTAGAACAGATTGATTGTTAAAAAACAGAACAGATTAAATTATTTGACGAACTATCGGTGAGAGCTTAACTGCATCTGATAGCTTGTGATTCCATTGTATGAATCAAGCCACCTAATGTTTGAATGGCTTCTGCTATTTTGTCATCACAAGCGTACGAACAGTTGAGACGAATGTGATGGGAGAACTTCTTGTCACTGCTGAATATGATTCCCGGTGCGACAGAGATGTTTTGTTCAAGGGCTAGTTCATACAACTTCTCAACACAAACAGAGTGAGGCAGTTCTATCCAAATGAAGTAGCCACCTTGGCTTTTATGCAGCATCGCACTTGAAGGTAAGCTAGATTCTAACAATGCAATATGTGCCTTCTTCCTTTCATTCAAAAGCTTGCGAAGTTTTTTAAGATGGTTGTCATAACTATAAAACGTCAGGTAGTGAGACAAGCCAAGTTGAATAGGAATACTGCTTGAGAGTGTCGATAAGTGTTGTAATCGTTGAATCTTTAGCGCATGTTTCCTTGCAACTACCCAACCGATTCGAAAGCCGGGCGACAATGATTTGGAAAACGAACCACAAAGCATGATCTGTTCGCCAGTGTCATAGGCTTTAGCAGGCAATGAGCTTTGATTACCGACGTGCAGTTCTCGATACACATCGTCTTCGATCATCGGGATCTTATATTGATTCACCAACTCGGCCAATCGCTGCTTGTTGCCATCACTCATCCAATAGCCTACTGGGTTTTGCGACTCTGTCATGAACCAACATGCTTTGATGTCCATTGAAGCGAACACCGACTCCAACACATCCAAATCAATCCCTGTTGTCGGGTCTGTTGGAATCTCTACGGCAGTGAGGTTTAGCCTTTCAATAGTCTGTAACACACCGTAAAACGCAGGGTACTCTATCGCGACCAAGTCACCCGGCTCGGTACAGGATTGTAGGCATAAGTTAAGTGCCTCCATCGCCCCAGAAGTAATCACAATATCGTCTGGCAGTACGTTCAAACCTTGAACTTGATAACGTTGGGCAATTTGCCTGCGAAGTGTTTCACTGCCTGGAGGTAAATTGGTGAGCATACTGTTGTCAGGCATTTGACGACTGGCATTAGCTAAACTGCGTGACAATGCTTGATGCGGAAACAAAGCAGGGTCTGGGAATGCCGAGCTAAGTGGAATGATGCTAGGGTCTTTGGCACGTTGGAGCACATCGTAAAGCAAATCACTGATTTTAACGGGATACGGCTTGATGGCTTTTTGTTGTGCGAGTTCTGAGGTGAACACATTTCTACGCGGTAACACGAAATAGCCGGACTTGGGCTTTGAGCGCACATAGCCTTGATCCTCAAGCTGCTGATAGGCTTGTAGTACCGTCTCGATACTGAGTTTATAGCGCTTACACGCATCTCTAATTGATGGGATCTTCTCACCACTCAACCAGATGTTTTGCTCTATCTGATTCTTAATTGTATTGGCGAGTATCTGTGATTTTTTCATCAAAAAGTTCTTTCTTATCCAGTGCGCTTAAGCTTCCCGAACTCCCGATATTCAAAGCATTCGAGGTGAACTGAGCATTCGAGGTAAACCAAAGCCCTACCCTAAACGCAATTCTCTTCACGGTCGACTTGTTTATCTCTCCCATAAGAAAAGACACCACACTCGTAAAAAAAGTGTGGTGCCTTGGTTATTACTTTAAAGCTAACTAACTAACGTTAATTGAGATTAGTTGGCTGGACGCCACACGCCCCACTGATCATTTTCGTAGGTCGCTTTAGGGTTTGTACCACCTTGAACCCACCATTGTGCTTTCCATGACTGGTTTGAGTACGTTACTACTTCACCGCCTAGGTAAGTTGCTGATGAGTCCCACGTGCCTGGGTCCGGAGTCGGATCTGGATCCGGCGTTGGATCTGGGTCTGGTGTTACGCCACCGTCATCGGCAATCACTTCAAAAGTGAAGGTTTCAACACTGTCGCTTTCAATCGAGCTAGCCATAAACGATAAAGTTTCGTTTGCAGTGATGCCAGTGGTATCAACTACGATAGAAGCCGTGCCGTTATTTTGAATGCTTACTGAAGAGCCTTGTGTCTGAGTCAATGTCGCCGCTTCGCTTGTTGCAATCACAACTTTGTCGCCAGCATTCACTACGTTGTCACTCTTCACTAGCTCGTAGATGTCGCCTTTCAATGGTTCAACACCACCGTCGCCACCATCAATCAGCGTTAACTGACCAGAAGCACGGCTATCTTTTGAGTTGAAGAAGTTGCGTGAAGAATCATTTTGGAAGTACATGTAGTGCTGCATTTCAGCGTGCCAGTCACCAATGAAGATCGCGCCATCCTTAAACTCTTCGTGCCAGCCGTTAATTTCTGAAGCCAACAAACGAGCCCAATCGTTAACGTTTGAAGCGTCGATGACGATGTCGAAGCTGCGCGCTACTTCACCGTACTTGTTGATGATGTCGTACTTAACGGTGTCGCCAACTTGTGGAGTACCAAATTGGTCAGAAACAAATAGGTCACCACGCACGAGATCAGGTTCAGGACCCGGCTCTGGTGGAGGGGTTGTACCACCTGCGATAGTGATGTCAGAACAGTTATAGAAGCCTTCACCCGCGGCATCGTCACGTTGCCAACGTACGTATAAGATTGCGTCGCCAGAGCGGTCTGAAGGAATCGTCACGTTGATACGGTATTTGCCACTGCTTACAGGAACATTCCCTACTTCTTGGATAAGATCTAAGTCCCCCCACGCTAGGCCTTTGCTCAGATCGGCGTTTGGTTTCGTTAGGTAGAACTCCCAGAATGACGGGTTGTGTGGTGCAGTCGCGTTGAATACATATTCAAACGTACCAGTGCTTAGCTCAGTGCGAGTCCAGCCAGTATGAGGTGCACCCATACCACGTTTTTGCGAATCATTGGCATAACACAAAGTGCCGTCAGGAATCGCCGCTTTTACAGCATTGATGTTGTTGAAATCTTGGATATTTTTCGCGTACTCGTTACGTTGAACGAACGGGTATGAACCAGAAATATCTTTCGCTTGAGCACATGCAGCATTTGGTGGTGTACCCGACCAAACCCCGCCTTGCTCGTAACACGTGTTCTGACGTGCACTTGGAAATTCAGACCAGCCATGAGCATTTGCCACTGACGGCACACTCGATAGCATAGCCATACCTACTGCCATTTTTAGAATATTATTATTTATTGTTGTCACTTTCCCACTCTCTATTATTTTACCCTAAACACAAAACCAATTGGTTACTAACCAACCAGCACTGTAATTCGAAGGTTTATAGTTTCTGACTTAAAGAACAACGAAAAATATATACGTCAATTTTATCAATAACAGCGGGTTTTATATTGATAGGAATCAGCATCACACAACTCAAACAAATGCGTTGTAGATAGATGATGTTGCTTCGAATTATGACATTTCAGTATTCTGTGTTGATTGAGGGAACATTATACAGAATGAATAAAAAAACGGCTTAATGATTAAGCCGCTTTGGGGATATAAAGGCGTTCGGTAGTAAGAAGATATTTAATAACGGCTGTTCATACCAAAGCGATGTGACATGTCATCGTCCATACGACCGCCTTTCCAACCGCCGCCACCCAAAAGATTGAGCACATCACGCGCGGTGTAATTCTCGCCGCCGAAGAAATCATTAGACACATCATTACGTAACAGCTGGATAGTGGGAACCAATTCAACATCTAAATCTTGTGGATCAGCAAACAAAGCCAATGCGATTTGTTGTTGGCGCTTACTCAATTCACGAGAACTCGTTTCTACCTGACCAATCGAGAAAAAGTCACGGCTTCCATAACTCTTTACCAACCTTGCAGACAGTAGCTTAATCACCTTTTTGATTCTTCGTCGCTGAATATATCTAAACACTCTAATTCCCCTTCCAATTTACAAATATCACATCAAATGTTGTTCAGATTTGAGCAACACTTAGAATGTCACTCTTTATGATCATGCTCAATATATAACGTCAGTAATATACTGATTAACAATGCGAAAAAGCAATTTCGAGACGAATACTCTTTGCACAGCTTCTCATTGAAACGGATCAAAAAGTAAATTCTTAGGTAAACCATGATTCAGAACACTAAGTACTTTCTCACGCAACCATAACGTACCTTGGTCACGTTGATGGCGCACATGCCAAGACATCGAAATGGGCCCCGGCTGCATGGTGAATGGCGTTTTCTTAATCACCAGTTCTCCCTTGCTCACGCTATCCGATATTATCGGTAATGGAATCGTCGTGATCATATCAGTATTGATTAACAACTTAGGTATGGAGTAACAGTGGTTCACCGTCATGGCGATGCGCCGCTTCATCCCCTTCTGTCCTAGTAGCATGTCTACCCCGCCCGTCGCTTCACCTGATAACGAGAGCAACAAATGATCAGCATTAGCAAACGCACTTAGCGATAGCTCTTCACTGGCTAACGGGTGATCTGCACGCATTGCGCATACAAAGTGATTATCAAATAGATGCTGAGTTTGTACTTGAGCTGAGTTGCCTTCGAAATAATCCAAGACCATATCGACATCGGCACTGAGCAATAACTTTTCTCCATTGACGTTGTAAGGTACGGCGTGAATATTAACGTCAGGCGCTTCACGCTCTATTCGTTGCTTTAACGGCAACCAAAACAGATCTGCCATCCAATCTGTGGTTGCGATTCTAAACGTGCGCTTTAACGTCGCAGGATTAAACTCATCACGCTCAGTTGCAATCCGTATTGCCTCTAACGGCTCACCAATCGTTTTCCACAACTCGACGGCGTAAGGGGTTGGACGAATCCCTCTTCCTTGTTTAACAAATAAAGGATCTTTCCAAGCATGACGCATTCGAGAGACTGCGTTCGATACCGACGGTTGCGTCATCGACAATCGTTCTGCGGCCACGGTAATCGAGCTTTCCTGCATGATTGCATCAAAAATAACCATTAAATTCAGATCGACATTCGCCATCTTACTTGCCTAATTACACAGGGAGTTAGTGAATGAGTATCGACAAACCCATCATATTAATCAATGCATATTATACCAATCATCAATTAGACGATAAGTAACAAGTTGGGCAAAGTGAGTTCCACAAGCAGATTAACCCGCTGTTAGAAAAACAAATCAGATGACTCACTTATAAGGAAATACGATGAAAGCCGTGTATTTAGAAGAGTATGGAAATGCGCAGAACTTAACCTTCGGCGATATAGCCAAACCGACCATCACCCCAAATCAAGTGCTGATCAAAGTACAAGGCGCGGGGGTAAACCCTGTAGACTGGATGGTAAGACAGGGATTCTTAGAGTCTACTGGTCAACATGAAATGCCACTCATTGTTGGCTGGGATGCAGCAGGACAAGTTGTCGAAAAAGGCAACAATGTAAGCAACCTCAAATTGGGGGAGCGGGTCTATGTATATGCGCCCATTTCTGAACAAGGCGCCTACGCCGAATATCTTGCTGTCGATAGTGATTTAGTAGCAAGAGCGCCCAAGTCTCTCGACATCGTGACCGCTGCAGCAGTGCCATTGGCCGCAACAACAGCATGGCAAGCACTTGTTGAAGGCTGCCAACTCAAAGCCGGTCAACGTGTCCTTATTCACAATGCATCCGGAGGTGTAGGCAGCTTTGCGGTTCAAATAGCGAAAGCGCTCGGTGCTTATGTTATCGGAACAGCATCATCTAGCAACAAAGCCTACTTAATGGCTTTAGGGGTCGATCAATTCATCGATTACCAAACTCAACGCTTTGAAGACCTTGTTGATGAGTTAGATGCTGTGCTCGTCGCTGTTGGGGGGGATGGCATCGCGGAGCGTTCACTCGAAGTCGTACGAAAAGGTGGCAACGTAGTTTCACTATTAGATGACATTGAAAGCGCGTTACCACTGCAACTAGGCGTAAATTTTCAACGTTGGTGGGTTTCACCCAATGCCAGAGATCTACAACGTATTGCTGCTTTAATTGATGATGGCGTAATTAAAGTGAACATCGATAAGGTGTTCCCACTATCTAAAGCCGCTCAAGCACAGGAGTTAAGTCAATCGAAACGTGCTCGTGGCAAAATCGTATTGGAAGTTTCGCTGTAAACACGATCAAGTAAAGAGGATATAAAATGGCCATTAAACAAGCTTTTCGTAATAAGAACCTACCCGATATGAGGAATGCGTTTAGTTGGGGACTGAAACTAAGTGAGTTCAGCGAAGTATTCTTTGTGACAGGACATGCTGACTGTAACCCGGACTTTATCACTCAACACCCTAATGATCCTGTTGCTCAAACACGATTGATTTTAGACCAAATGAAGGCATTCTTAGAAGAAGCTGGCTTTAGTGTTAACGACATTGTCAGGACGGATTGGACATTTACCAACGAAGTAAACTCTGCACAATTCGAAGGCATTGCTCATGTCTGGGAAGAATTTTTAGGTGATGTTGAAGTAAAACCAGCGACAGGCACGTTGCGCTATGTTCAGCGTTTAGGGATGCCAGATATGATGGTTGAATATGAGATGATGTTAGCCCGATAACTGCCGAGCTTTCCAATCCTAAGATTCAACCGTCTTACCCAAACGATAAAGGCTTAACCAAACAACAGATAAGTTTGATTATCGACTGAGATACTTTTGACTTCAGTGTTGAACACGGACTCTAGCTGTTCAGGCGTAAGAACTTGTTCTGCACTACCTGATGCTTGAAGTACACCTTTATCGAGCAACAACACTTGGTCTGCGTGTCTTAAGGTCCGGTTCAGGTCGTGGTTAGCCATGATCACGGCGATACCCTTCTCTGCCACTCGTTCAATGAGTTTGTATAACAAGGCTTCTTGAGCAATATCCAATGGAGCTGCGGGTTCATCGAGGATCAGCAGCTTTGCGTAAGGATTAAGCGTCGGCCAATTTTGCAGGCACATTCCGGCCAAACGAACGCGTTGCCATTCACCACCAGACAGTGTCTGAATTGAACGATGAAGTTTGTCTGTGATGTCTAGCATCTGACTAATTTCTTCCAAAGCTGCGTTGATTTCAGCATCAAGGCCGTGTGAGGAGCTTGGCAGTGACAACGCAAGGTATTGAAACACTTCCAAGTTGAAGGCAGGTCTTGCACTTTGACAAAGATAAGCACGATGCAATGATAAATCTTGTAGAGACAGTTCAGACAAATCCTGCCCGTCGAGCTTTATATCCCCTTTGTAGCCATCACCAACGCCAGATATCGCTTCGAGTAAGGTACTTTTACCACTGCCATTAGGACCGATGACATGAGTCACCTGCCCTTGCTTGAGCTCAAATGATAACGGTAATAAACGAGCGCCGACGCTCAGGCTCTTAATTTGAATCATGATTTTTAATTAACATCCAAATGAAGATAGGCGCACCGATACTGGTGGTCATCACACCCAAAGGCAGCTCTGCTGAATCTAATAAAGTTCTTGCACAAATATCAGCAAACACCAGTAACGCAGCACCTGCAACGGCAGACAAAGGAAGAAGGTATCGGTTATCGGTACCAATCGCTAAACGGAGTAAGTGTGGCACAACCAAACCCACAAAGCTGATCACGCCACCTAACGCTACTGCGCAACCTACTAAAATAGACACAGCGAAGATTAGACGCCAACGTAATCTCGGAACATTCACGCCTAACTGTGCAGCATGAGTCTCGCCAATCATTAACTTATCTAGCTTACTACCTTGCAGGCACAACCAAATAATCACGGGGATCATCACTAACGTGAGCGAGTGTTGATACCAAGTCACGCCACCCAAGCTACCCATCAGCCAATACATCAATAAGCGTAGGCTTAAGTCATCACTAAAATAGAACGCCCATGTCACCATCGCACCAGAAAGAATGCCCAACGCGACACCGACTAGCAGTAATTTAGCCGTGGTGAGTCGCATGGTTTTTACCATGCTCACTAGAATCACGGTAAAACAAAGTGAACCTAAAACGGCGGCAATCATGAACAGTTCTGGTGTAGGCGCAAACGGCAAGAAGAACAGTACGATAACCATCGCCAAGCTTGCGCCACCAGAAATACCGAGCACACCGGGCTCTGCTAATACATTACCCAATAAGATTTGTAGGCTTGCGCCAGATACAGCTAACCCTGCCCCGATGGCAATAGCCGCCAATAATCGAGGTAAGCGTAAATCAATCAGTAGTTTTTGTTCTAACGTGGACAAGGTACCCAGCGGGGAAATGAAAAGATCGCCAACCATTAGGTAAATCGCACTCAGCGCGACAAGCAGTGCTGTCATCAGATAAATGGCTCGGGTCCATTTGCGCTGTTTTTGGTGAAGAAGTTGTTGGAAATCCATATCAAGCTACTTTGAAATTGTTCGCGTAACCTTACCTGTATCCCTAAATAAACTCAAGGCTCACACCGTAATGTGAACCTTGATATTTCAACCAGTTGAGCGGTTGTTTTCGTCGCTTTAACCCGGCTCGGTATTAATCGTACACAAGCTGACCGTGGTCGAATCGTGTTTCAACTTCGCACACCATTAAAGCCGCTCGTTGACCGATAGCCACGTTACGATTTGGGAATACCACCGCTTCGTTTTCATTCTTCGCCATCAATGGCTTATCACCATCATGACCAAACACTTCACCGTGCTTGAATGCCGTAAAGTTTTCTACGTCATCAGAGAACATGAAATCAAAGTCATCGTGCAAACGAACAATGGTTCGGCTTACGCGATAAGTAATGGTTTTCTTTGGTAAATGCTCTGGTTCTATTTCAGCAATCAGATTGCGCATTGCCAAATCGAAAGCCGTTAGCTTATCAAGCTGGTTCTCACCAATTCGTGCTACCTGCCCTAGCTCCATTGTCAGAGCTTGCGCTTCGAAGTTTTCAGCGCTGTACCAACTGAAAGTGCTCGTTGGCGCATTCGACAACAACACCGCTTCAACGTGAGCACTGTTAATGAAATCGAACAAGGCTTTACTGCGAACTTCGTGGCGAACCTTAGGGCTTACGGCGAAAGAGTAATGCTTAGACAAACGGATCGCACAGTGCAGATCTAAGTGCCAACGAGTGGCTGGTACCGTTTCCTTGTAAAACTCAGTAACCAAGTACTTGAGGTTCTTCGCGATATCCACTTCTCGATTACTCTCGTGCTGTTTTTCATCAAACAGACGGTTCATATTCACATCAAGAAAACGAGTATGCGCGTTGGTTGCTTCTGGGTGAGCAATGATGAACAAACACCTTGCTGTCACTACTTGGAAGCCTGTTTCAATATCCTCAATGAGCTTGTCTATCAGCTCCATTGGTGAAGTTTCGTCCCCATGAACACCTGTTGAAAAGATGATGTTCTTGGTTTCAGAATTATACTCCACGGGAATCACTTCCAATACACCGCGTTGATGAAGCTTAATTTGAACACCGTTACTCAGTACGGTCTGTCCTGCAACCACTTCTTGCTCAAGATCTAGGCTGTCAAAAAGAAATGATTGGCGAAAGAGGGTCTTCGTCATGCGTTACTCCTTAATTGCACGGCCGTATGTTAATAAATTGTACATAGAAATTGTGTTGCTAGGATCGCACTTATCAATAGAAACTCCGTTATCACTCACAAATACTACCCATATATTTTTATATTACCTGCTGACTTTACTAACCGACATCTGTTCCAAATAACTTTCTCTATTTAAAGCAACTTTTGGCTGTCTCAGCTTTTCTCAAGTCATGTCAGCAAGATAAGAGCCACGTAAGCTAACACAGCTCTTACCTGCCATGAACAGATTGAGATCAATTAATCTTCCTGATCGAGCAATCTTTCAAATTCATCGATTTGAACTTTGACCATGTCGATGCTTTGTTGCCAAAAATCAGCTTGAGTCAGGTCCATTCCTAAGTGCTTTTGAACGACTTCTTCCGCCATCATGCTGCCCGTATCACGAAGCAACGAAACGTAATCGCCGTAGAATTGCTCACCTTTCGCATCGCGCTGAGCGTAAACACCTTTACTGAACAGGTAACCGAACAAGTATGGGTAGTTGTAGAAGCTTACTTGAGAGATGCTGAAGTGCAGCTTGCTCGCCCAGAAGTAAGGATCGGCTTCTGTCATTGCAGCGCCGTACCACTCTTTCCAAGTCGTTTCCATCAGGTCACACAGCTGCTGAGCCGTGAGTTCACCTTTTTCACGCTGCTCGTAGAAGGCTTTCTCAAACTCAAAACGAACGGGAATGTTCACCATTAATGCCAAAGAAGAAGAAAGCTCTTCCCACAGCATTTCAAGTTTCTCATTACGTGTTTCTGCTTGCTTCAATAGATGGTCACGAACGATGTTTTCGGCAAAGATTGAAGCGGTTTCTGCTAACGTCATTGGGTAGCGTGTTTGACACAACGGCATGTCTTTCATCACCCAGTTGTGGAACGCGTGGCCTAGCTCGTGCGCCAATGTCATTAAGTCTGAGCGGCTACCACTCCATGTCATGAACACAAGCGGGGTGCGTGTCGCAGCAAACTTGGTGCAGTACGCGCCTAAACGTTTATTGGCAGCTGGTGCGGCATCAATCCAACCGTTCTCAACCATTAATGCGACGAAATCAGCCATCTCTGGATTTACTTCAGCGAAGGCGGTTTTAATCACTTCGATCGCTTCATCAAATGGGTAAACCTTAGATTCAGCGTCACCAAGTGGTGGCATGGCTGCTAAATGATTCCAAGGCTTCATTTCATCGAGCCCGTGAACTCTTGCCATCAACAGGCCTGCTTTCTGGCCTACTGCTCGATTTGCCTTTGCTACCGACATCATGGTGTCTAGCGTTTCTGGCACAATGCGGCTGCCGTGTAGGCTTGGATCTAGGAAATGTACATCGCTAATCTTCGAGCGCTTTTTGTTTTCAGTCAGTCGCCAACCCGCCAATGCATTTAGGATCGAAGCAAAAGACTCTTGATGCGTTTTCATCGCGCCTTGAACGGCGCGCCATGCTGGTTCTTGTTTGTCGAATTCGCTGCCGTACAACAGGCTCGCAGCTTGTGAAAAACCTAGAGCTTCGTCTTCACCGTCCAGCTTTAGCGACAATTTTAAAGATCCGGTTAGGTTATCGTATAAACGACCCCACCCATCACGGCCATCAACCTTCATAGCTGCCAATAACTGCTCTTCAGCAACACTGAGTCGACTGCTTGATAACTTACGTGAGCTTTCGATAGCAAAGCGTTGCCCTGCAACATCCGCGCTCTCATGCTCTAATACTGCATCAATAAATTCTGGTTCTGCGTGAATTAGCGTGTCTTCGTAAGGGCTGAACGCTTGAGACATTTCAGAGTTCAGCTTCGCTACACGACCAAGCAGTGCTTTGGCTTCTGTGTGCGTCGCGTCTACCGATGCGTGGCAATTAGCGAAGGTGTTGATTGTGCTCAGTAACGTGCCTGCCGCTTCAGAAGTTTGAATGGCGTTTTGCATCGCTAGGATAATATGACGCTTTTCAACGTGTAGGTACAACAGCTCAATACATTGTTGAATGAGTTCAATGTCCTGTTCGATTTTTGCATCATTAAGATCGCGATAAGCAATGCTTAGATCCCAACTCGGTGTTGTCATGACTAAATTCCTTTCACGTAGGTAGTAATACCAATCTGGTATAGCGGCTGTAAACGCCGCTTTATACTTCTATTTCTATTTCCATTTACAGTTCTAATAGATTGTTAATTCTTAAAACCGTGTATTTTTAACACTCAGAGAACAGGTAGCCCTATCGATTTAACGCTGATAAAGCTCTGCGCAAACTGAGTGATTTGAATATGAGTTATCGATGCATTTTCTATCGATAACTTCGAGTACAAACTCGGGTTTTTCCAATCAATATCAAGGCAGTGTGCTAACAATATGCGAATCACACCACCATGAGTAACCAACAATATGTTGTCACTTGGATCATTCAAAAGTTGCGACCAAGCTTGAGTTACTCTGTCGTGGAAGCCCTGTAAACTTTCTGCGCCAGTTAATTGATGATTAGCAGGATCTTGCCAAAAGGTTTCTAGCATTCCCCATTTGTCTTCAAGCTCATCAAATGGGACACCATCTACTTCACCGAAGTTCATTTCCTGAAAGCCTGGTGCAACAGATAAAGGCACTGACATACGCTCTGCAAACAAGCTCGCGAGATCACCACATCGTCTGAGTGGCGAGGAAACCACACTATCAAAGATAATGTCTTGTTTAGCGAGAGCTCCACAGATCTGATATTGAAGATCAGGGTTGACTAACACGTCTGACAATCCGTTAAGTGCTGCCTCCCCTTCGACCTTGCCATGTCTTAATAAATAGATGTTTTTAGTTGTTCCATTAACCATGTGTGCGACCTAGCCTTGAGTATCAAGCAAGTGATTAGATGGTTTTAAGCTCAGTGGTAATCCTGCTGCAACCAGCGTAACGCGTTCAACGACGCGAGCTAACGCTTGGTTCATGCGTCCCGCATTGTCTACAAATAAGCGCGACACTTTACCCAGCGGCACCACACCTAAGCCAACTTCGTTAGACACCATGATAATTTGCGCTGGGCTTTGCTCTACGCTTTTGACCAATACTTCAACCACGGCTTCAACCTGTTCATTGGTTGCATCATCACCCAGTTCAAAGATGATGTTGTTCAACCACAATGTTAGGCAATCAATCAACACCACATCTTCTTTCTCAAAAGACAGCAGTTTTACGGCTAATTCGACGGGTACTTCATGCTCAATCCACTGCTCGCCACGACGTTGTTGATGGTGCGCGATTCGTTCTCGCATTTCGTCGTCCAAATAAGTGGCCGTTGCAATATAATTGAGGCGTCCATTTGAACATGCTTCAAGCGCACATAATGCTTGTTGCTCTGCAAAACTCGACTTGCCAGAACGAGCCCCGCCCAATACCAGATGGCTGTTTCGCTGTCTTGCTTGATTAGTTTGATTGGTGTTCGTCATAGGGAACCGTTATAGAAAGCCATTGTAAAATGCAGTAATGAATACAAGGTAAGTCAGCAACTCCATTAACTGTTGAGCAGCCCCCAAGCAGTCGCCAGTAAAGCCACCAATTCGAGCCATTAACCACTTTTTGAAACCTGTTCTGAACAGATAGGCGACGACAGATAAAACCAAAGCGAATTCAAGACCAAACCACAGGCTAGGCAGCACGCCTACAAGTAATAAGAAGGTAAGTTCACCTTTGGTTTGCTTGTTGGCCAATGGTTTACTTTTACTGGTATCTAAATCGCTGACATAAGGCATGTCGTAAATTAGCGATGCAGCAATCGCGCGGCTAAAGGTATAACTGGTCACGATAACCATAAACAGAGCCGTCATGTTGACCAGCTCATTCAACAACACCCACTTGCCAAGCAAAGCCATAACCAGTGCAGACGCGCCATAAGTGCCAATTCGACTGTCTTTCATGATGGTCAAACGACGTTCTAGAGTCATGCCGCCACCAATGCCATCCGCCATATCAGTCAAACCATCTTCATGGAATGCACCTGTGAGCATCAGGCTAAAACTCATCATCAAGAAAATCGCCACTGCACTCGGCAGTACCGTATCAAGTAGCAAAAACACACCGCCACACAGAACACCAAGTAACAAACCAACCGTTGAAAAGTAGCGACCCGAACGGTTCATTCGCTCTGATGAATAGGGCGTATTCTTCGGCATTGGCAAGCGAGAAAAGAAACCCATCGCTAGCGCAAACAGCTCCCACTGATAAGTAACTCGATCTTTCAACGATCTTTCTGGTACATCACTCATTAAACCGTGACTCCAGCACTTTCGAAGCTCGCCATGTTGTTGTAAAACTCGGCTGCCGCACGAATAATTGGCATAGCTAGCGCAGCACCTGTGCCCTCACCTAATCTCAATCCAAGATCGAGCAGTGGCTCAGCGTCTAGCAGCTCTAACAGAATTTTGTGCCCTGACTCTTCAGAGCGATGTGCGAAGATCATATAGTCACGGCAACTCGGTTCAATTAAAGTCGCGGCATACGCAGCGACTGACACGATAAAACCATCGACCAATACAGGGGTTTTGTTTTGATAAGCGCCAAGGAAAGCACCGACCATTTGAACGATTTCATAACCGCCGACTTGTGCTAGTACCTCTTTAATATCTTTAAGCCCTTTAATATCTTTAAGATCTGTAAGCTCTTTAAGCTCTAAACCTTTGCAACGCGCGACACCTTGCTCAACCACAGCCACTTTACGTGCAAGCTGTTCATTGTTGATGCCAGTGCCTAGGCCAACACACTCCGCTGCAGCACGATTCGCTAATGCACTTAAGATCGCTGATGCGCTGCTGGTATTACCGATGCCCATTTCACCAAACATGATGATATTAGTGCCATTCGAAATGGTTCTAGATACAAGCTCTGTACCCAGTTCAATTCCACGTTCAACTGTTTCTAAACTCATTGCCGCTTCATTGGCAAAGTTATTGGTTCGCGTACCCAAGCGCTGGGATATCAGCATGTCACTGTCAGATTCCACAGGCAACAATATCCCAGTGTCGACTACCGTGATATCGATATTATTCACCGCACAGAAGCAATTGATCGCCGCGCCACCGCTTAAGAAGTTCAACACCATCTGCTGTGTGACGGCACTTGGAGCAATACTCACGCCTTCATCTGCTATGCCATGGTCGCCAGCAAAAATGATGATACTTGGCTTATTCAATTCGATGTGTTCAACCGCAGCTTCTTTGCCTTGGCTCTGAATCAATGCCAATTGATGTGCGACTTTTTCTAGTAAGCCAAGCGCACCGAGTGGCTTGGTTTTTTGGTCAATTCGGTGTTGGATGAACTGCGAGTATTGGGTATCTAACATAGTTTTTAAAAACGCTTATTCTGGGTACGTTAATTTAGGATTGGCTATTTTGGGCGAGCAACTGAGAACACATTAGAAAGCGTCGCGTATTCTCCGCCACCAAGTCGAGACAGTGGGTCCAATGCCAACGCATCAACCTTAAGACGTTCACTCTCTTCATCGATCACATCTTCGGAAATGTACACGGTTTCGACTTGAGCAAAGATAAGGCTTTGTGGCACCTCTCCAACTTCTTTTACTTCGTACAAGGTACAGCCAAAAGCGACCGCGCACTCTTTTACTCTTGGTAAAGAAAAGCCTTCAAATTCAACCAGCTCAATATCATTCGCGGTGACTTCAGAATCACCATGATCGAGAGTAGCAGCTGTTGCTGTCATTGTTTCGGCAGAACTTGAAGAAGCAATGTGAATCACTAGCTTACCCGTTTCTAGGGCGTTACGAGTGGTATCTTTGATTTCGCCAGACGGTTTCTTCCCGACCGATAACATCAGTAGCGGCGGATTACTGGAAACAGGCGTGAAATAAGAGAAAGGCGCTAGGTTGTACTCTTGTTCAGAAGATTCCGTCAATACCCACGCAATAGGGCGAGGAACAACGGTTTGTGTCATCAGGTGATAAATCTGAGTGGGAGCAAGAGTATCAAGCTTGAGGTTCATAGCACGTCCTTGGTCTATGTGAATTACGACTCAGTTTACGTGTTAAGCAATGCTGTATCTATGCCTAATCAACAGAAACCGTAGAGAGTGTTCTTAATTTAAACAGATCACACTGGTTTTTTCTCAAATTGACAATCAAATTGACGAACCCTAAAACACCTACAATACTGATAATAGATTTATCAATAACTTACATTTTGGCATCGTTTATGCTTTATCTAAAGTACTTGTTAATCTCTCCATTGATAAGTACCCATACAGTGAATGCCCACAACACTGACGCTACACAAAGAAAGACAATCGATTGAAAGACAAAACAGAACAACGATTTAGGAGGTGTAATGATTCCAAACTCAAGTAAAAGAAAACCAAATAAATCAAGTAAGAAAACCAGCAAAAAGGTAAGGAAAATCCCACTATCCTTCACCTAGTAAGAAGCAAGAAAAGTAACAAAGCCCGTCGCCCAGCGGGCTTTGTTATATCTGGCACTACATTAATATTGAACATTAGATTTTCGACCACCAGCCCCGTTTTAACTTATTGTTTGACTTCCATCCTATCAACCACGCAACTGACCACTCGTTGTTCAAAAGTTTTATTCGCTTAAAATTCAAACACTGTTTATATTAAACAAGCACTTGCAAAGGGTTAAGGATAGCTATGAGTATTTCAGGAGACAAAACATCGGTTGTTGTGGCTGGTGCAACAGGGCTAATTGGTCATCATGTGATGAGGCAACTCATTGATGAACCCGCGGTCGACAATATCTATGCGTTATCCCGCAGATCCCTCAATGCAAAGTTTGACTCCAACAAGCTCCACACCCTTATTAACAACGACCTGCAAGTTACCAGTTGGGATGATACGAATGCGACGCCTAAACTTGGCGTTATCTGCTTAGGTACGACTAAGAAAAAGGCAGGATCAAAAGAAGCACTTCGCAAAGTCGATGTTGAATTGGTTAGCCAGGTTGCACAGTCGATGAAGTTTCTTGGGGTACAACGCGTTGCCGTCGTTTCGAGCTATGGAGCTTCGCCAGATTCTTATTCACACTACCTTCGTTGCAAAGGGCAAATGGAACAAAACTTAAAACGTATTGGCTTCAAGCAGCTTTTCATCGCACGTCCGGGGCCGCTGGTTGGTGAACGTGATGAACCAAGAGCCGATGAAAAACTCCTGCAAAGCATCTTTCCTTTAGTCTCTCCCTTTATGTTTGGTCAGTTCAAAAACCTACGCCCTATTCAAGCGGAAGACGTCGCGAAGGCAATATTGTTCCGATTATTCGAAAATAATTTCAAAAATACCGAAATTTACTCGTCAAGTGACATGCTCAATTTATTGGCAAAATATCGCTAAAAAGCTCACCTATTCATCACAATGTTGAATATCCACCCATACCATTGAGTGGATATTACTAATCGTTCTAATAAATTACTTTTCCTTATTTTACGTTTTGTAACAGAACGTTATTTTAGCAGCAGTACTGACACCTATACATCTAGGTGACTAATTGATTTAGAGTTATTCATAAGGAAAACAAATGTCATTTTCAGCTATCGCTGCCTTAGCGGTATTCACTGGTATCCTCTTTTTTCTCTACGGACAGCAGAAAAAAGAAAACACACTTTCTCGCCTCGTTTTACTCGGTTTAGTTTTTGGTAGTGCATTTGGCCTTGGTCTACAGCTGCTATTTGGTGAAGGCAATCCCATCATCAAAGAGACACTAGACTGGGTAAACATCGTTGGTCGTGGTTACGTTGGATTACTTAAAATGGTAATCATGCCATTAGTATTGGTTTCAATGATTGCTGCCGTGGTGAAGCTTGAGAAAGGCGGTTCACTGGGCAAAATTTCTGGCATCACTATTTCAGTATTACTGGCAACAACAGCGATCTCTGCAATTGTTGGTATTGCAGTGGCTCAGGCATTCGGTCTTTCGGCTGAAGGCTTAACAGAGGGCGCGCGTGAAACAGCTCGTATCGCAACACTAGAAAGCCGCATGGGAAGCGTGTCTGACCTAACTATTCCACAAATGCTGATTAGCTTCATTCCAACTAACCCGTTTGCTGATCTAACCGGTGCTCGCTCTACGTCTATCATCGCGGTGGTTATCTTCGGTGTGCTTACAGGCATTGCTGCTCGTAAAGTAATGGCTGAGAAAGAAGAGCTAGAATCACCGATCCGTACTTTCGTTGACGCTGCACAATCTATCGTTATGCGCTTAGTTAAGATGATCATGGCACTCACGCCATACGGCATCGCTGCGTTAATGGCGAAAGTAGTCGCAACATCGAGTGCTTCAGACATCCTAAGCCTGCTGGGTTTCATCGTTGCTTCTTACGTAGCAATCATCCTGATGTTTGTTGTTCACGGTGTGTTGGTTTCTTTTGTTGGTGTAAACCCAAAAGAGTACTTCCAAAAAATCTGGCCTGTCCTAACGTTCGCTTTCACTTCGCGTAGTTCTGCTGCAACGATTCCACTGAACGTTGAAGCTCAAATCACTAAGCTAAATGTGCCACCAGCGATTGCTAACCTGTCTGCAACTTTCGGGGCGACGATTGGTCAGAATGGTTGTGCGGGTATCTACCCTGCAATGCTCGCAGTCATGGTCGCGCCTACGGTTGGTATCGACCCAATGGACATCAACTTCATTCTATCTCTGATTGCTATTATCACAGTGAGCTCATTCGGTATTGCTGGCGTAGGTGGCGGTGCAACGTTCGCGGCGCTTATCGTACTTCCAGCTATGGGTCTTCCTGTAACTATCGCAGCACTGCTTATCTCTATCGAGCCACTTATCGATATGGCACGTACGGCGCTTAACGTATCTGGTGCAATGACAGCCGGTACGATCACAAGCCGCCTATTGGGTAAGAAAGACAAGCAACAAGATCTGGAACAAGCGAACGCTTAATGAGTTCGATTGATTCAATAACTTGAGTCTCGTTAAACAAAAAACCGATGCACATGCATCGGTTTTTTATTATCTGTTACTTCTAACTTCCATTGCTTCACAAGCAACAGCACTTAGAGCACAAGTTGAATCACTTTCTCAGCAAGTGCTTCATCGTCATCTTCACTTAATCCGCTGATACCAATAGCGCCAATCACCAGCCCCTTTATCTCAATGGGAACACCGCCTTTAAAGCCAGTGATCTTTGAGTCGGTCCAGTAACTTAAGTCTTTACCGGTTTCTCTCGCCCAAGCGCCTAAGTTACCGCTTGGCTGTCTGTCTCTTGCAGACGTATAAGCTTTGTTCTGTGCTAACAACCCGGCTTGTAAGCTCACATTATCCATGCGAATAAACGCCAATAACTCTCCGTGCGTATCACACACGCTCACCGCAATTGCTTGTTGATTATGCTCAGCAATATCGAGAGCGTTAGACACCAACTGTTGTGCGATCTTTTGATTCAACATGCTCATTCCTTATGGCAGTGCTTGGCCACGTGAGTACACGTATAAGTTGTACCACTCTTCACGAGACAGACTTATCTGAGTCGCTACCGATGAAGCTTTGATTCGCTCTAGGTTTGTGGTGCCAATAACAGGTTGGATACGAGCAGGGTGACGAAGCAAAAATGCCAACACAATCGCTTCACTTTCTACGCCATATTGGTTTGCTAACTGAGCCACGTAGTGCGCCGTCTTTTTCACGTTTTCATGTTCTGAATACAAACCTTGCTCAGCAAATCGGCCTTGTGCCAAACAACCCCAAGCTTGCAGTTGGATGTTATTCATTTGGCAATGTTCAAGGGTGCCTGCGGCGAAGTCTAATTGATGGTGCCCTTGCGAGTTAATCATCACCCCATCGTTCAACCAATCCAGCTTGGCTAAGCTCATCTCAACTTGATTCGCGACAATGGGCTGCCCGAGCGCAGATTGTAGGTACTGAACTTGATGGCTGTTCATGTTCGACACACCAAAGAAATCGACCTTACCTTGCGCTTTTAAGTTCTCTAACACTCTTGCCAGCTCATCAAGTTCCATCAAAGGATCAGGACGATGTAATAGCAGTACATCGAGCTTTTCAGTATTCAATCGGTTGAGAATACCGTCTACCGATTGGCTTACCCAATCAGCCGAGAAATCATAACGACCAACATTGCCCCCGCCTTCAAAACGAATCCCACACTTAGATTGAATGAACATCTGTTCACGCAGATCAGGCGCTTGTTGTAATGCTTGACCAAAGGCTTGCTCAGCTTTGCTGAAGGTATAGATGTCCGCATGGTCGAATAAATTAATACCCGATTCTAATGCTGTATCGATTACGTTTCGTGTTTGAGCAACATCCGCACTATTCACTGGATTATCATTCCATCCACCACCTAAGCCCATGCAACCATAGGCAATTTGCCCAACATTCGGTAGATGGTTTGATAATGGGATACTCTTTTTATCACTCGTTTTGTTTGTAGATTCAGTGCTGTTCGTCATATCGATTCTCGCTTAGAAGATTTGCTGACCAGAAATATGCCTCTATCATATTGTTCTTTTAAAAAAACAGAATATGCTAGTTACGAAATGATTGTTTGATATGACGAACAATAGGTTGATAGGAACGCGCGAATGAACGAACACAAAAGAATTGAACGACTGATCCTGTTTGTAGAACTTGCTCAGCAACTCAACTTTACCAAGGCAGCCGAAAAGCTCGGTATCTCTAAGAGCTACCTTTCTGAGCAGATCAAACGTTTAGAAAACGACTTACAATGCCCGCTTTTGGTCAGAACCACGCGCAGTGTTCGTTTAACCCAAGAAGGCGAACGCGCGTTACAACAAGGCTTAACGATTCGTTCGCAAGTTTTACAGCTTGAGCGCAGCGTTTCAGAGCAACACGACATCGTAAAAGGTCTATTACGCCTTACTGCGCCAAAGATGTTTACTGAGGTATATCTATTCGATATCTGCCAACAGTTTAGGCAGCAATATCCAGAAATCCGTTTCGAGATAAACAGTAGCTACACCAACTTTAATCTAAACCTAGATGATATCGATATCGCGTTTCGCGCCACCAATACGCCACCTGACAACATGGTGGCGAAACACTTGATTAGCTATCAGCATGATTTAGTCGCGACTCCTGGCTATCTTGATCAGTTTGGCCGCCCCAACAATGCCAACGACTTAAATGACCATCAATGCTTAGCAACGCTGCACCAAACCGAGTGGCCTTTAAAATCGGCAAATATTGATGTGTCCGGTTGGCTTTCAAGCAATGACAACCACTTGCTCAAACAACAAGCTATGGCAGGCAGTGGCATCATCCGTATTGCAAGTTACTACGTTGCGAAAGAGGTCGAGCTTGGAGAGTTAGAGCAAGTGCTGCCTGATGAATGTCTGCAACAAGGCAACAGTATTTACCTTTTCTATCCGCAAGTTATTTATCCGGCAAAGAAACACCAAGTGTTCGTTAAATTTGTTCAGCATTACTTCGAAAACTTGAGAGCTTGAAAACTTGAGAGCTCGATCATTTAAGAGCTTGAAGATTTGGTAGTTTAAGAATATGAGAGCAGATCTAACGAATTGAAAAAATGAGAAGCCGATGAACAGATAAATTAAATAACACGAAATAAGGTTTAAATAACCCTCTTGATTTATATGCCTATATTTAGAGTGGGGTTATCGAACAATAATAAAGCGATTTTTTCGAATGCTCTCATCGATGATTGTGTTTAATAGAAAGAAATCGTGCATTTGTTCAATAATACAATGAGTTAGCTATGAACGATTAACATAACTGATATATGATGCACCGCTTCAGTATGTCACATCATTTTGGCACCAGTTCGATAACAGGATCCTCATGAGCTTTATTATATTATTACTTCTTCTGCTATTCATAGGCTTTACACGTTTACTTAAGTGGCGAAAAACCTCTCTGTTTTTATCTCTTGTTCTTATATCGTCATTTGTGTTGATTGGTTCAGGCTTAATTCCTCGTTATTTACTGAACGACCTACAAGCCGATTACGAAAGTAAGCCTGATATCCAATGGTCTGACAATAACGCTATTGTTCTTCTGGGTGCGGGAACGCAATTAATTAAAAGCACGCAAGAGTTCGAGCCAGCCTTTTTCTCTTTTGGCCGAATCAGCGAAACAGCCAGCCAATATAAAGATTGCGCCAAAACCCAAACCACATGCAAAGTGATCATCAGTGGTGGCGATGCACAAAATAACGGTGTAACTGAAGCAGAAGTTTATCAACAACAATTGCTGAGACTTGGCGTTCCAATAGGTGACATCATTCAAGAGCCGAATAGCGTAAACACTTGGAAGAATGCACAGCTCACTAGTGACCTAATGAAGCATCATAAATTCGACAACATTGTGTTGGTTTCATCTGGCCTACATATTCGTCGTAGCGAGCTCTACTTCAACCACTTCGGCTTGAATGTTATTCCAGTGAGAGCCGACTATATGGCCGCTCAAATTTCATGGTTGCCATTATGGTACAACTTTGCGGTTACAGATTTTGCTTTGCATGAACAGATTGGCTTTGCTCGTTACAATATCTACAACTTTATGGGTTGGAACAGCAAACGCGAAAAGCCAGGTGATGCTTAATCACGTTCAATTGAGTTAACTAGAGCCATATAAAACAAAGATGCAGCAATAATCGAACGGTTGTTGGCTGCATTTTTTGATCCTGCCTATCACAACACCGTTTCTTATTCTCATTTACGTCTTTTCTTACCATTCGGCAACCATTCCTGCTAGCTAATCACTCAGCCAATTTCCCAAATAGCAAGGCTACGAAAATATAAATGTCCAACAATCAACCACCTAATATTTTGATAGTTGAAACTAATTGAAAACAATCGAGATAATCCTTTATCAAACAACAAGCCAGTCAACATAACCAACTGATAATTATAAGTATTTATTTTCAATTCATTTCAGTATTTTTGGTATTGTTTTATATGACAGAGTACACCCCGCTAGTAACCCTCGGCTTTAAATAATATCAATAAAATCTAATAACTCGATTCTAATAAAAATAGCCAAATAATGGCATTTAGGAACTTATTAATGATTAACGTCAGTAAAACCATTCTATTTAGCACTGCCCTATCGGTAATATCCTTTACTGCTCATGCGAAGATATACTCAGACCAAATCGTCTTAGACAAACTTGGAGAAGATATCTGTCGTTTCGACTATCGCGCTCTCAACAATTCAGAAGCTCAAGAACATAAAACAGCCCTGATATCCCGCATGAATGTTTGGGACATTGTTGGCCTTCAGCATGATTGGGTGATCATGGGCTCCGGCTATCATGGCCTCATTAAACCAGGTCAACCAAGCGACAAAACCTGGTGCTACCCTAATACACCAGAAGCGGGCTTGCCATACTACGAAGCACAAGCTATTCAAGAGAACAGTAACCTTGAAGTTCAACGAGCTTTAGTCAATGACGACACGAACTTTATCAGGCCGCTAAGTTACTTGGCTCATAGTCTTGGTTACGCTTGGGTTAGCGGCAATAACGGGCGTTACGTCGGTCAAGATATGGCAATAGAGCAACTTAACCATGGTTGGGAGATCAAAGGGAATAACAATGGAAGCTGTACCGGTGAGCGTTGTAATGAGAAGACAACCATCACTGTCGATAACTTCTCTTACGTACTCGATAACACTGCGTTTTGGCACGGCTCGGTAGAAGAAACTGACCAAGAGCTGGTCAACACCCTTACAGCTTATGCTATTAACAAGACTGATCAGCCGAAACAAATCGTCGTTGACCTTCATTTTAAGCAATCCACCCAATGGAGAAAAACACAGCGCTTCGACCTTGCTGATTCAGTCGTCATTGATGAGACCTTTCATTGGCCACAAGTTGGAAAAACAGAGGTAAGAGTCGCGCTAGAAGAAGGCCAACGTTTCTCCGATACCAACAGTGGCACTCGTTTTGAGCCGACAGAACTGCAAGCCATCATTACCGTGCCTGCTCACTCCGTGCTGCCTTTTCAAGTCGAGTTCTTACGCTCAACCATCACTTACCCATACCGTATCAAAACCAACATGAGTTACGACGTGAACTTCACAGGTTTCCTTCGTTATAGTGGCAATGCGCTAAGCTCACATCCAACAAACCGCCCGACTGTCTCACACACCTTTACTATGGGAACCACCAGCGAAGATCAAGCCAATATTCGTTACCAATGGGATCACCGCTATATTCCTGGAGAGATGAAATGGTGGGATTGGAGCTGGGCAATCAACACCAATGGCTTGAGTAGCATGCAGTACGCCGCAGGAGCAAGTGTCCGTCCGTTCTATTCTCACGTGTCTGGTCAATTCAGTGCTGAATCTCAATATTCAGGGATGATAGATATCGGCGCTGAGCATTCTGTTGATTCATTCGATACAACGACGTTCAACAATCACGAAACCTACTACGCGGGTGATATTAAAATAGTGACTGATTTCGCCCCTGACACCCTCGCTCAACTTGGGTATCAAGATGCTCAACTTGTGATTAACCCTGTGCAGCAATAAACCCATTAGAAATAGTTCATTTGTTGTTCCAAGCCCATTGCGTCTGCTCTGGGCTTGATTCGCCTTATATTCTCTCGGTCGAACATCTGCATTGATGCCTAGGTATTCACTCTCTGAATCGTTTTTCACTGACTTAAAAGTGAAATCATAACGACACACTAATTTGCGTAACTTAGGGTGCAAATAGGCAATTAGATTACAGTGCCTATCAGGAGGATGTATGAAACCAAATCGATCTACGGGACTCACTGGACATATAAGACATTGCCCATGTTGTTCTACCGAACTGGTCATCAAAGACCACATTCACGTTTGCCCGCGCAATGAAATTGGCGACTGTTACTTCGATGGCTATGACCAACACGAACAGCGCGCTAATACCGATTTTATCGAGCATGCAAGTGCCAATGGTAGCCTTGTTTACGGCATGTCAGAACACTAAGCGTTATTCAGGATTTGTTGAAGTCATTTCGCGCCAAAAAAAAATGCAGCGCCAATCGAGTGATTGTTCGCTGCATTCTTAGATCCTGTAAACTTAGCTAGCCATTAGAATGGAGCTAGGTAAAACGGATTACCACATTAGATCATCGGGGATCACGAAGTCTTTGTACGGGTCATCTTCGTCTATTTCATCAGAGCTTGAAGCTTGAGTATCAACGATAGATTCTTCGTCACGCATCGCGATCTTGTTCGCTACCGCAGTAGGAATAACAACATAGCTTTCGCCTTGACGCGCGATACTTAGAATGCCTTTACTTAGTTGCTTTTGAGTCAGATCTTCTACGTAAAGGTATTTAACTAGCGTACCATCGGTGAAGTTGTATTTGATCTCACCATTCTTCTGTTCGATCTTGTTCATCTCAATCAGTTGCTTCACTTGAGCTTTAATTTCTTTGCTCAACTGCTGTTCTTTCAACTGTTGGTTTAACTCTTTGTCTTTCGCTTGCTGCGCCAGTTTAGTTTCTTCTGCTGCCGCTTTTGCTTCACGAGACTGAACGCGAGACTTTTTAGAGCCCTTCTTCGCCTTCTTTAATTTTTTCTCATTTACCAAGCCAGCTTTAAGCATTTGCTCTTGGAGTGTTAACTTTGCCATGACTTTCCCAGTTCAGGATTAAAAACGACACTATCATACCTGTTTTTGAGGAATCTGTTTACTGAACAATGGCAAAATTTATGCTGATAGAGCAAGGCGGTTAGCGTTTTCCCTTATCGTGATTCACAGCATCCATTTCTGATTATTTACCGACCTATGATTTCCACGAAAACAACCAGTAGTGACTTACCCTCAAACCCAAATCGTTCCTCTATTTTTTAGCGTGCGCGCGTATCACTTATCATTCAGGCAAAGCAATATGTTAATTTTCAATGAGTAATCTAATTTATAAAACCATGGCATATATCTAATATTTGGATAATTCCCATAGAGTTATAACTCCAATGTCACAACTCTTTACTACGTTATTCTTTAAACCAATCAGTAAGGATAACGTGAAAATGAAAACTCAATGGACTTGCCTGAGTGCAATACTTGCATCAGCTTCATTCATTTCAACCTCGGCTATTGCAGATACCGATGTGTACCTAACCAATAACACCAGCCAAGTAATGACGATTCAAACCAATCACACGGGTACCGACCAGCTTCAATTCGGTGATGAGTGGCAGCAACATGTTGAACAGATTGGCCCTTGGGAGACGAAGAAGCTGATCAGTTTTAACCGCTGGACTGGTGTGAAATCTGGGAAGACCTATGAGTTTGACACTGTGGTATCGAACGCTGTGGGTGAGAGTGTCACGCTCAACCAAACCATGAAGGGTCATTGGTACAACTCGACACTGCAACATGGCTTGAGTGCCGCAGACGTCAACCTAACGTTGCATGACGATCGTAATATTCATCGCAGCACAACCGATGCATTCGGGGTCAATGCAGAGCTAGCACTTAAAGCCGATTCTACGGCGCGCTACGATGATATTTATTACACCATCACCCCACCCAAAGTGGATGAACAGCCAGAGCCAGATGCCAATACACTCAAAGTCATGACCTATAACATCTGGGCGCTGCCTGCCATCGCTTCACATATTGGTGACCGCTATGACCTGATCCCTCAATACGTAAAGGGCTATGACGTGTTGGCGCTACAAGAGGTGTTTGCTAACGGCAGAGATGAATTCTTGCGTGAGCTTTCGAAGGAGTATCCTTATCAAACCAAAATGCTCGATAAAGATGGGATTAACATATACGACGGTGGTGTGATCATTGTCAGCCGCTATCCTATCGTTAACGAAGCTCAGTATGTTTTCCCTGATTGTACGGGCACAGATTGCTTTGCTGATAAAGGCGTTAACTACGCGGAAGTGATCAAGAATGGTCAGGCTTACCATGTATTCGGCACCCACACGGCATCATTCGATACGGACACCGCTCGTGACTACCGACAACGTCAATTCAAGCAGATGCGTGCACTGGCGCAGTCTCTGAATATCCCGGCATCAGAAACTGTGGTTTACAGCGGTGACTTCAACGTGAACAAGCTCAAGTTCCCAGGCGACTACCAACAGATGTTTGCTAACCTGCAGGCTGATGAACCAACATACTCAGGTTACACCGCTTCTACCTTTGACCCACGCATCAACAACTTTGCGGGCGAACCTATGTCGGGTGGCGAGAACGTTGAGTATCTCGATTATGTGGTAGTGAGCTCGGAATATGCCGCCAAAGCTCATAATGACAATCGCGTGTATGTCCCAAGATCAACAAGCAGTGAGTTATGGAAGCACTACAACCTTTCAGACCACTTCCCTGTTAGCGCTGTCATCAAGTAACTCGGTGAATCCATAATGCATCGAGTTATATTAATCCTAGTGCTCGTCTTAACGGCGAGCATTGTTTGCTATTCGTGGTCATCAAAATCCACTGAAACACCGCTATCTTCTGCTCAACACACAGGACCTAAGCCGCGTGTTTCTGCGACAACTGCTGAAGATAATTTCACACCAACTGCAACCGCCAGTTCGGGAAATGCAGCATCACAGAATAAACAAGCCGAAGCTGAATCATCGGGCGGGGAAACGAATGCTGAAAACTTAAGCGAACTTGAAGGTAAAGCTCTATTCGATGAACTCGATGGGTTCTGGGCGCTTTGCCAACAACGCGATGACTGCACTGAGCAACTCGCACGATTGAAATCAGAGTTACCGAGTATATGGTTTGAGTTACTGAGCGACTATCCGCAACTATCAGTCGACTGGCAATTAACCCAAAGCACTATCCCACTTGAATCCATAGAGACTCTTGAAGATCGTGTTGCCTTATTCAAGCAATCTGCACAGCAAGTATGGGGAGAGTTGGCCCACCAGCTATTCGCTGACCAGTTTGCTCATCTGGATTTTACGCTTGACGCTAACACCCTTGAAAAGAACGAAGCGAGCCAGTTTTTGGCCAACTATCAAGATTTGCTTAGTGAATGGCAAAACAATACGGGCACGTTAAACGCCGAAACACAGCTTCAAAAATATGAACTGGCAGTCTCTTTGATACCCAGCAGCTATAGCCCTGCTGAGATAGTATCAGTCAAAGCCGACCTTCAAGATACCTACTTAGATGAAGCGCAGGCCAGCAACATTGCCGCGCGAGAACAACAAGTCGCACAACAGCAACAAACCGTGATGAGTTATCACGAGCAACTGGATCAGCTCAAAGCAACCTTAGACTCTCAGCGCTCATCAAGTTATGCCACTTGGACTCAACAAGATTGGGACAGTTATTATCAACAGCAAGTCACCGATTTCAGGGAGCAGTTCTTTAGCAAGTAACGCCTTAACTTAAACCATCACGAAACTGAGCGGGCGTTTTATTGAGCCAACCTTTAAACGCCCTCCTGAAATTTGCGGGGTCGCTATAACCGAGTCTTTCACCGATGTCATCGATACTCATGGTTGTGCCGAGTAACAGCTCTTTGGCCAGTTCCACTCGAACTTCGGTAAGCAATATTTGATAACTGGAATCATGGGTCACTAGCTCTCTCCTGAGCGTACGAGAGCTACAACCAAACTCATCCGCGAGTTGCTCTATATTCGGGAAACTGCCTGCGGTTTGATAAAAGATCGTTTTGATCTGGTTAGTCAGCAGGTGCTCAGAGTCCAGCGTTTCGACTATCGACTGGCAAGACGCAAGATAGCGCTTCAGTGTCGCGGCATCATGAGTCAATAAGGTTTGTGATAAAACCGAGGCATCAAAACGCAGTTCACAATGGTTTTGTTCAAAAATCACCGGGCACTGGAAACGCTCGTCATAAAGCTTGGTGTAATTAGGGCTAGCATAAGGCAAAGCCAAAGTATGAATATCCAACTCATGACCAGTCAGTTCTTTGAACAAAGAGACGATTGAACTCAAGAAATACTCACTGCAGAAAGGTAGGAGATCGCCCACTTCCAAGGTGTTCTCAATCTGAATCACTGCTTGCTCGGAGTCTAGAAACAATTTAACCGAGAAAATAGGACCGTTCAGGCGCAGATATTTAAAGCCCGACTTGATGGCCTCCCCGACATTTTGACTGGTCGATAGCGCATAACCCAACACACCAAAGTGGCTCAAGCTAGCGTGTTCGCCCAACCAAAGCCCTAGACCATCGTGAGGAAAACTCTGATTAGCCGCGCTAAATAACGCAAGTTTATCAGCGTAAGTCAGCTTTCCATTCGGGTCTCGCCAATCCATGTTCGGCAAACCCACATCATTGAGTAGCCTTTCAATATCGATACCTCGTTGCTCTAACGTATTCAACAGCAGCGCGATATCTAATGTACCCAACTGATGCCGATGTCCGGTCGGCTTATACTCCGCGATAATCTCCAATCGTCTCTCCTTATATCGAGCCCATTCCCATAAACATGACTACTCAGCTTCAACAACACTACTGACAAAATCGTGATTGGTAACGCGCTCTTGTCCGAATATGACCTCCCAATTCTACGCTACTCATCGCACAATGGCTTTAATTGTTAAATTAATGTGAACCATCGCAATGATAAAAACCAACCCAGCCCCACACAGTTTGATTGATTCTAATGGTCAGCCGATCATTGGACATTTCGATGGCATCCCCAAGCACCTGAACATCGAGAGCTTTGACTACCGAAATTCGATGGATTCAAAAGCAAACTCTTGGCAGAAGCACCTCCACTACAAACAATTCCAATTTGTCAGCATTGTTACCGACACGCACATTATTGGTGTCGCTATCGCGGATATTCGCTACTTAGGCTCGGCATTTTGTTATCTGTACGATATTGAAAACAACCATCTAGAAGAGTCATCTTGGTTGAGGCCATTAGGGTTTGATAAACAAGTTACCGCTTCGCCATTTGACGGCACGACAAGCATTGCAGGCCAAAGCATCACCTTTAATATTGAAGGCGGGCAATGGCAAGTTCGCTTGAATACCAAACTCATCAAGGCCGATATCGCTTTAGAGCCTAAAGCCGACAGCTTGCCCTTGGCGATGTGCAGCCCAACGGGTTATTCAGGTTGGACTTACACTCAAAAGCACAATGCTTTGCGCATCAGCGGTGAAATCCAAATCAAAGGAGAATCACTCGTTCTCGAACAAACTCGTGCTGGTTATGACTTTTCAGCGGGCTACATGAGACGTGAAACCAGTTGGCGCTGGGCAAGTATCAACACGCAATCCAATGGCACAGATATTGGCCTAAATCTCGCGGCGGGCGTCAATGAAACCGGAGGCTGCGAAAACGTATTATGGATCAATGGAACTCGGCACTTACTTAACCCGGTACAGTTTACGTTTAATCGCCAAGACACGAATTTACCTTGGCAGATAACATCACAAGATGGACGTATAAACCTGACCTTTACGCCCTTAAATAATCGCAGCGAAAAGCTCAATTTATGGCTGTTAAAAAGTAACTTTCGTCAGTTCGTTGGTCACTTTTCTGGCTCGATTGAAGACAACAATGGAGTGACACATCAACTCGATGGTGTTCTTGGTCTAACAGAAGATCACTTTGCTCGCTGGTAGCGAAATTCTGCTGACTGAATCTCAGACGATCAAGTCTAAGTAAGCTTGATACTAAGAACGCGTATGGCGTCTCAACAAGGATAAAACATGAATATCGACGCATTAATCAATCACCCAGAATGGCTACTGCTGGTATTAGCGCCCTTATTCGTGGTGTGCATGTTGGCTGAGTATTTTATCGGTCAGAAGCAAGGTCGACTACCAGATAATTCCAGCTATAAACTTTCAGAAGTGATGTGTAACTTCACGCTTGCGGGAATGCATCAACTCTCCGATTTGCTCACCGGGTTATTGGTCGTGCAGTTGTATCTTTGGATGTTCGGTTGGCACTTAATGGACATTGAAATGGGCGTGCTGAGTTTTGTTGTATTGATGGTGTTACAAGACTTTTTCTATTATTGGTTCCATAGAGCAAGCCATCGTATTCGCTGGATGTGGGCCGCGCACGTCGCGCACCACAGCTCAGAACAGATGAACTTCAGTACGGCTTTCCGTCAAAGCTTAATGTACCCACTTGCTGGGATGTGGCTATTCTGGGTACCGTTGGTCATCATAGGTTTTGACCCTAAATGGGTCATCTTTGTGGTGCTTCTGAATCTAGGTTTGCAGTTCTTTGTCCATACACAATGGATACGAAGCTTGGGACCACTTGAATACATCTTTAACACCCCTTCGCATCATCGAGTACATCACGGCAAAAACCCGCAATACATCGATAAGAACTACGCCGGTGTTTTGATCATTTGGGATAAGTTGTTTGGTACGTTCGAACCTGAAATTGAAACCGTGCGTTACGGCGTCACCAAGCCCGTAAACAGTTTTAACCCGATAGTAGTCACCTTTCAAGAATGGAAGGCCATATTCAAAGATTTGAGGAACCGAGAGCTAACCATGAAGCAGAAAGTCCAGTTGATACTCTCGCCTCCTTCAGACTAATCAAAGCGATCAGGTCTAATACACCTTATGAAAATCGATGAGGTTGAATGTGAGGTCGCTTACCCAGAAATCGCCGTTCAAGTCGGCACCTTGCACGTATCGCCTGTCTCCCATTTCTAAAGTCACAATGTATTTGCCCGCGATGAGCCCCTCTACCATGTAAAAGCCATCGCTCTCAATCTCGCTCGAATACTCAGTACCTTTCTGGATATGTTTAAAGTGCAGATAAGCACTGTTTTCTAGATCGCCTTCCACTGTGCCATCGACGCCAAATGACACTACCATTTCGATGTGAGCATGAGTTAGCCCGACTTGCTTAGTGTTTACAAACACAGGGTTTTGAATCGGCGTGAGGTTAAGGTCGAGTGCCCCTTCATCGATATAGATAGGTAGATTATCTCGAGCCGGAACACTTGAGAATTCAAATCGGCCTTTTGCATCACTGACCGCTCGTTGGTCCAAGATTTGTAGGCTTACGCCTGGTATGGGTTGTCTGTGGTGATCGTAGACAACGCCCGTCAGCTTAGAATGGTTGTATCGATTCCACTCAACAAACTCACCAATGCTTTCATCAAAGTAAGTTTTAGCACCGAATTCTGTCGTCATCTCGACACCGTATCGGTCTTCGGTTCCTTCTAGCTTAAAGAGTAAATAAGGGTTCACTCGAGCTTCTAAAGAAGCGGAAAACGAAACTTCCTGTTTCTGATAGCGAGCCGATACGTTCGTCGTGAGCTCTTGAAAAACCTCCAACGGATCTAACAGGCACTCTTTGCACGCATTTCTCAGAGACAGCTCCGTTCGTTCATGATGACCAGAGCCATCAACAGTTCCAGAAATATTCCACGACGTATCCGAAAAACCGCTTTTAGCCAAGCCAATCGTATGGAGGTAATCGTCTTGATGAGAAGCTTTGATGTATCGATAGTCACCGGCGTATGAGACAAACAGATTACGAGCCACTTTCGAGTTCAACTTGGGTTCAACGCTCAACTCATCTTCATCATCCCTTACCGTCAAAAAGGCCGTTAGATTGGCAAGCGACAGGTTGTATTTGAACACATCGTACTCCATCGACTCTAAGTCCAATTCATCGGTTTTATTGAGCTCTATCGATGCCGACTGATCACCATTGATCAAAATATCAAACTCCATTGGAAACCGATTGAACTCTGGTAACCAACCGATATGACCCGCAAACCAATGCGCCGGTAAGTATCGTCCTTGAACACCAATCAAGTCTTTACCATTTTGCCTCATAAAGGCACTACCCACGGTGAAGTAATCGGCAAGCCCATATTCGAGCGACACAGCGCCAGCCCGGTCAGCACCTTCATTGCCTACCACTTGCACGCCCCACTCATTACTTGGCAGAAATGCATCTTCTAAACCGGCGACGGTGATCTCTTCTTCCTGCCAGACACCTTTCGATAAGTAGTAGCGAAACTTGATGGTGTCACCGGGGGAGATGTTGTCTTCTTCAACCACGAAACGTCCAAACTCATCAGAGCGATAAGTGGTTTGATAAATGCCATTGACTAAAACATCGATGCTGATGTTGGGTTGAGTAGTTCGTTCGAGTTGAAGGTTGCCGAACTCTGTCTGTCGCTTTCGGTTGGTGTAATAGAGCCCATCTTCGAGGGTTTGATTCACGGTAAAGACGCTGCCATCTAATAACACATGGCCGACTTCCAAAGAGCCTTCACCATCATGAGCTTCTACCGCAATGTTGTAATAAACGATAGGGTTATCTTCTCGTGAATCAATCGACAAGCGAGACAAGGAGTGTTCAGTGCTTAATATGGTGTCTGAGATTGCGTAAACATCACCGCCAGTTTCACTGTCGTGATAAACAGAACTGGCTAACCGAGTCGCCAAACCCACGGCGGCAACAGGTTCGAAAGCTGGCGTGTTTTCAGCTCGCTTAAGATCCTCGGCCTTCTTACGTGATTCATTTTTCATCTTAGAAATAGCGGCTTCCAGTTCAGTCAATGAACTGAATTCTGGAGTAACGGTGAGCCGGTAATCATCAATATCCCAACGCACTTTAGCCGGGATACAAGCTTGTAAGCTGTACCAGTGGATGTAAGTTTCTGAGTCGATGACTTGATATTTGATCGACTGGATATTGGTGTCATCGCGATAACAAATGGCTTGTTCGGTATCTAAAATGTACGGAGGAGATTCTCTTCCCACATCTTGAGGCAAATACAGTTCGCAATATCCGCTTTCATCACACTGACCATTCATTTCGAGCAGATAAAAAGCGGCATTGGATATCGAAATGAAGGGTTCTTCGTAGTCATCCATCATGACACGGTAAAAGCTATCCCCCACTTTCCCGACTCGAACTTCAACATGGGCTGGATAGAGTTCACTCGCCTCACTTTCTGCTTTAGATTGCGAATACGCACCAAAAGGAAACAGTGAAGCGAGCAACAAAAGTCGCCAAACCATGCAATTGAACACTGGCTTTTACAGAGTCAGCGACAATGAAACGAGCACTACAGAACACATTCGTACAGAGGCTGTTCGTTCTGAACCAGTGAGATCTTTGAGCCTTTTGGGAAAGGCTTGGTTAATTCAGCATTACGAAGTAGCACCACTTTTTCGCTATGCTCGTCTACATTCAATTTCGCAGTAAACTGAAAGTTACCATCGTTACGAATCTTGATGCTTTGGTTGTCACACGCAAACTTAACATCTTGCACCTGCTCACCTTTCTGAACATAAACGGGTACATAACTGTTGATGTGAAAGTTCAGTTGAAAGGCTGAACCATCATTGTTGGTTTTACTTGAAGACAACGCAATGTCTGATAGCTCTGCAGCTTTTGCTATTGGGGAAAACCACAAGTAAGCACGATATTCACCATCAGCCATGTCAGCAGGCAGAGCATTCATACGTAAGCGAACCGTGCGTCTTTGATTGGGTTTAAGTTCACGAATTATTGGTGGTGACACTTTAATCCAACTCGCGATATCTTCTGATTGCGCGATATTAGCGTCAGTTCGAACTAAGCCACTCGCCTTTACCGGGCGATAAATCGGTTTTATCTCCAAGCGAATCGGTTGATCTGAATTGTTTTCGACGACGATTTTTTCAGTCACCGAAGTGTCGGCATCCAGCACAAAACGAGTCGGTGCGATGAGTAACTGAGCATAGGCTTGTGTTGTGAAGATTAAGCCGAGAACACATGAGATAAACAACTTCATTTATAATTAACCTCAAAAGGGATTGTACTGGTGTAAAGGCCTGCTGGGTGGTTAGCGCCGATTTTCACTTTGGCACCAATACACAATAATTTGCTTCTTCCATTCCCTTTGATTTTGGCTCTACCACGCTTTGATAAGCCACAACCAAAATAGAACTTTCTAATACGCAGGCGTTTGGATTTACGAGAATGGTTTAGATATTGCTTGGAAGGGAGAGAAACCACGATTTTTTTACCAGGCTCACCTTCAACATAAAAACGAACCACATAAACCTGACTATTGGATGGGTTTGAATCCGCATTCTGGCCCGACCCAGAGATATACATGCCCGGAAATTTCACTTCCATATTCTCAGGAATAATTTCTAGCGCATGAAAAGGGCTGGAGTAAATCATCAGACCAATATAAATTGCGTATTTGAATAGAACACTCATAGTAAAAGCGGCTGCTTTATAGCAGCCACAATATTACACTGGTTTCATTTAATTACTGGTAAGTTACATCTACTGCAACGTTAGCAGTATATGTACCAGCAACTAATGTCGCACTTGAAGTACGTGCAGTACCACCAATATTAAGAGCCGCAGTACCACCGGTAAGAGTAATAGCGTTATTAAAGTCGAATTCAGCTGCAATCGTATTTACGCCGTTAACCAAGTTAGTATCAGAAATACTTACTGTTACTGCATCACCAGATTCTCCAGAAAGAGTAAATGCCGCAGCTCCAGCATCACCTTGAGCGATAACAACGTCCGTTGTGTTGTCTGAAGTGATGATACCGAAGTCAAGATCACTTGTTTTTGTCATTGTAATTGCTTGTTTTACTTCTAGTGTTGCATCAAAAGTGTCACTCACAGCGAAAACGTTCGCAGAAGAGATAGAAAGTGCAGATACAGCAACAACCTTAAAGACTTTGTTCATTTCTTTAATCCTTTATATAAAATCGGCTTTATTATTAGGGTTACCTAATAGTCAATCAAAGTTAACAATTAAGTAACAACAATCCTATTTGGAAAATATATATATTGACACTTATTTATAAAGAAATGAGGCGCAGTGAGAATAAGATCACGCAAATTGATATAAATAACACTAACAATAATAATGGTATTGGATCATTTTTACCAATTATATATAAAACTGGTTTTACACTTAATTCCTTTATTTTTGTATGTAATTACTTCTATAAAAAGACCTTAATTAAAGTAACCCTAAAATAAAGGACAAGAATAAAGGACAAGAATAAAGCCTTATTATATTCAGGTTAATTACTATATAGATCACCGTGTTGCAATACAGTCTCAGAAGTGAAACACACTGACAATTAAAATAAATTGTAATAAAAATGAAATATTAGAGTTTTCTTTATATCCAATTCAAACGAGGATTATAAAAAGCATTAAAAATGAGACAGAAATAACGCTCCAGTAAAATTAACCCCGACAATCATAAATACCGAAAAATTAATTAAATCTAAGAGGATTGTATTGCGAAAAACACCTTGATTGGACAGATCCAAGACAGGCAAGTGAAGCAGTTTAAACATCTGCGCTACGGATTAGACATCTGCGCTGCGGTTTAGACACAAGCACAGCGGATTAGCCTCAGGTACAGGTACAGCCGATTAGCCACCAGTCAAAAAACAACGAGATGTTTCTAATCACACAGCTTTAGAGTACAAGACAAACAAACTCATTCGCGGTAAACCTGAAACCCGACTCATCGCCTTACAACAGCTAAGGTGACAAGATAGGTTAAAAAAGAGGTACACAGGCAGAATTGTGACCATAGAAAAGCCACAATTGGATTCAAAACCTTCCCCACCGACTCGATTGAATAGTAAAGCACCGTTTTCCGGCAATTTATTTGTGATCTGGGTTGCACGCGTACCGCATACTATCAGATACTGAACAAAACTAACCTTCAGCCACAGTAAACGTTCCGCGCTTGCTGTTCAGGAAATTCAATGAGTTCAGATAATCAGCCGACCTACTTCTTTTTCGATTACGAAACGTGGGGCGTTAGCCCAGCAAAAGACCGTCCGAGTCAATTTGCGGGTGTTCGTACCGACCAAGATTTCAATGTTATTGGAGAGCCTCTGGTTATCTATTGCCAACCTCCCGCTGATTACCTCCCTGCGCCTGAAGCTGCACTGATCACCCGTATCACACCACAAAAAGCGGCTTCACAAGGTCTTCCTGAACCAGAGTTTATCGCTAAGATCCATGCTGAGTTGGCGAAACCAAACACCACAAGCCTTGGCTACAACAGTATTCGATTCGATGATGAAGTAACGCGTTACACCTGTTACCGAAACTTCATCGACCCATATGCGTGGAGTTGGCAGAACGGCAACTCGCGTTGGGATCTGTTAGATGTAATGCGCGCTGTTCACGCACTGCGCCCTGAAGGCATTGTTTGGCCAGAGAACGAAGAAGGTTATCCAAGCTTCAAACTGGAACACCTATCTGTGGCAAACGGCATTGAACATGAGAACGCGCACGATGCGATGGCCGATGTTATTGCGACCATCGAGTTAGCGAAGAAGCTGAAAGCTGCACAACCTAAGATGTTCGATTACCTCTACAACATGCGTCATAAGCGTAAGCTGAATGACCTGGTTGATATTGTAAACATGACACCATTGATGCACGTTTCGGGCATGTTTGGCCGTGACTGCAACTACACAAGTTGGATTGTGCCTATGGCTTGGCACCCAACCAATCAAAATGCCGTTATCGTGGTTGATTTAGCCAAAGATCCAAGCCCACTGTTAGAACTGGACGCTGATGAACTCAGAGACAGACTCTACACCAAACGCAGTGAACTGGGTGAAGACGAGCTACCCGTACCAATCAAATTGGTTCAACTGAACAAGTGCCCTATTCTTGCTCCAGCTAAAACGCTGACGGCTGAAAATGCCGAAACCATCGGTATCGATCGCCAACAATGCTTGAAGAACTTAGCACTGCTGCGCGAACACCCAGAGATCCGCGAAAAACTGATCGGCCTGTACTCACAAGAGCGCGAGTACGAAAAGAGTGATGATGTTGATACACACCTTTATGACGGTTTCTTCTCACCTGCTGATAAAACAGCGATGAACATCATTCGCGAAACTGACCCAAATAACTTGGCAGCTTTAGATATCACCTTCGGTGATGAACGTATTAAACCGTTACTGTTCCGTTACCGAGCTCGTCATTTCCCATGGACGCTCGACGAAGCTGAGCAATTGAAATGGGCGAACCATTGTCGTGAGTTTTATGAAAGCCGTTTAGAAGAGTACATGCTCAACCTTGAAAACCTCGCGCATGAACATGAAAGCGACGAGAAGAAAATGGCTATCTTGAAGGCGGTTTATCAATACGTAGAAAAGTTAGCTAGTTAATTCATTATCAAGAGATGTGACACTTTGAAAGAAAGATTGATCAAACTCGTTTACTGCTTAATCTCCTTCACCTTAATCATAGGTGCTCTCACTGCAGGCAACGCGTTACAACAATATCTAGAGACCTCTATCCCAGGCAGTATCTTTGGCATGTTGATCCTATTTACTGCCATGGTGATAGGTATCGTCCCTTCACATTGGGTACAGCCCGGAGCCAGTCTGATTATTCGTTTGATGATCTTATTGTTCGTCCCAATCAGTGTTGGATTAATGGATCACTTCGACATGCTTATCGCCAATGCACTACCAATTATGGCAAGTGCAGTTGGCGGAACGCTGATCGTATTGGTGTCTCTATCATGGTTCTTAGACCGCTTGCTTTCGAGAGGTAAATAATCATGTGGATTCTACTCACTATTGTAGTGTTCTTGTTTGCTCGCTGGGTAAGCCAGAAAGTGAACTCACCGCTGTGCAACCCTTTACTGATCAGCATTGGCATCATTATTCCTATTCTGTTGTTCTTCAAGGTCCCTTTCGAGACCTACTACGCAGACAACACTTGGATTACTTACATGCTTCAGCCTGCGGTTGTTGCACTTGCTTACCCGCTTTATGAACAGCTACCTCAAATCAGAGCCAACTGGCGCATTATTACCTTTGCTTGCACGCTAGGCAGTGTGATGTCGATGACAACGACAGCATTAATCGCAGTGGCTTTTAAAGCGGACTTAACTTTGATTGCGAGTTTATTAGGTAAATCAGTCACCACGCCAATTGCGATGGAAGTATCGAGCCATTTAGGTGGTGAAGCAGCGATTGCGGCAATTCTGGTATTGATTGTTGGTCTGTTTGGGGCAATTTTTGCTTACCCAATCTACAATCTCATTGGTATTAAGAGCCCTATCGCGCGTGGTTTAACCATGGGTACTGTGTCTCACGCTTTAGGCACGGCAACCTGTGCTGAAAAAAATCAGGAAGATGCTGCATTCAGTTCGTTGGCATTGGTTCTTTGTGGGGTTATCACCTCAATCATTGCACCGAGTATATTTTCGCTCGTGGTTTGGTTCTATTCTTAACCACTTTGATTACAGTTTATACGCGTTCTAATAGATGAGTTGGTAAATAGCTAAACTCACTGGTTCGCGACTTTTAGGCGTTACAGATATCAATAAGCCCAAGCATAACCTGATTATTTCAGTGATAGCTTGGGCTTTTTTCTCTCATTTATTCATCAATACGTGACAAACCAAACTCAATTTCAAGCAATAAGTGCGATATCAATGGTAGTTTTTACTCTTGCAATCGATTTCATCTGTGACCTCACTCTAACTATGCAAACCAATGTAACAACAACAACACAGTGGTGATCAAAGTCACAGAAAATTCCTGAGCATTGCATAGAATTAAAGCCTAAGGTCAATTAAGGATTCAACATGAACAGTCGTATTACCCTGGCGCTGGAAAGTGCTCCAACAGCAATCAAAGCACTTTTGAGTGACATCGTATTAGCAGACAACTTTGACGCGACATTGTCTCCAGAACAATTTGCTAGCCTACTGCAAGCAAGTGGTTTAGCGGATGACGAGCTACGTATTGCGCTACTTCCTTTTGCCGCAGCCTATTCTTACGCTCCGTTATCTGACTTTTATGTTGGTGCAATCGTGCGTGGTTTATCTGGCACTCTGTATTTTGGTGCAAACCTTGAAATCGCTGGTGCTCAACTTGGCCAAACAGTACACGCTGAGCAATCTGCAATCAGCCACGCTTGGATGAAAGGCGAACAAGGTATTTCTGATATCACCATCAACTTCAGCCCTTGTGGTCACTGTCGTCAATTCATGAACGAACTGACCACAGCAAAAGAACTTAAAGTTCAGCTTCCACAACGTGATGAAATGTCTCTGCAAGAGTACCTACCAGACTCATTCGGCCCTGCTGATTTAGGTGTGACGACTGGCCTAATGACTAAGCTTGATCATAAACACACGACTGAAGAAACAACGCCTATTGTTGTAGAAGCGCTAGCAGCACTAAACCGCAGCCATGCTCCTTACACCAAAAACCTAAGTGGTGTTTCACTGCAATTGACTTCGGGTGAGATTTTCACCGGTGCTTACGCTGAAAACGCAGCGTTCAACCCGAGCTTACCTCCTCTACAAGTGGCGTTGATTCAACTTAAACTGGCTGGCTTCGATTTTGAACAGATTGAAAGTGCAGCGTTGGTTGAAATTGCCGAAGGTAGCATCAGTCACCTAGCGGATACGCAATCTACATTAGAAGCGATTAATCCCGACATTCCAGTGACTTACTTAGCAATCTAAGTACATCTAATTAACAAAATTTTAAATAAGCAGCCCTATTTAACGGGGCTGCTTTTTTTATACCTGTAATTAACGCAACAACTTGCGCAAACGTTTGCTTTTATCATTAAAATAAGTATGATCACCCCGTTTTCAATCAATCGCTCAAAAGATCGGAAGGAATTTCTATGTTTGGTACTGCTACTCGTGAAAATGCTACTCGTGTACTTCTATTAGGTTCAGGTGAACTCGGCAAAGAAGTTGCTATCGAGTGCCAACGTTTAGGCTTGGAAGTTATTGCATGTGACCGTTACGCAGACGCACCCGCAATGCAAGTTGCACATCGTAGTCATGTATTAGACATGTTAGACGGCGATGCACTGCAAGCAGTCATTGAACTAGAAAAGCCAGATTATGTGGTTCCTGAAATTGAAGCTATTGCCACCAGCAAGTTGGTAGAGCTAGAAGCGCAAGGCTTAAATGTCGTTCCCACTGCAAATGCGACTAAGCTAACGATGAACCGCGAAGGTATCCGTCGCCTAGCTGCAGAAGAGCTAAAGCTGAGCACTTCTCCTTACCGCTTTGCAGACACCTTTGAAGACTTCGCTACCGCTGTTGAATTCGTGGGCATGCCTTGCGTTGTTAAGCCAGTAATGAGCTCTTCAGGTAAAGGCCAAAGCGTTATCAAAACAGAGGAAGACATTCAAAAGTCTTGGGACTACGCACAAGAAGGCGGTCGTACTGGCGCGGGTCGCGTAATCGTTGAAGGCTTCATCGACTTTGATTACGAAATTACGCTACTTACCGTTCGCGCAGTCGACGGTGTGCATTTCTGTGCGCCTATCGGTCACCGCCAAGAAGATGGTGATTACCGTGAATCATGGCAGCCACAAGTCATGTCAGACAACGCACTTAAAACAGCGCAATACACAGCTGAACAAGTGGTTAATGCACTAGGTGGTCACGGTATCTTCGGCGTAGAGCTGTTTGTTAAAGGCGATCACGTTATCTTCAACGAAGTATCCCCTCGTCCACACGATACTGGCTTAGTGACATTGATGTCTCAAGACTCATCTGAATTCGCACTGCACGTACGCGCCTTTACTGGTATGCCGATCAAATCCATCACGCAATACGGTCCGTGTGCATCAGCGGTTATTCTGGGCCAAGGCACTTCAACCAACATTCGTTTTGAAGGTCTTACAGAGGCGCTAGACGCACCACAGACGCAAGTTCGCTTGTTTGGTAAACCTGATATCGATGGTCGCCGTCGTCTAGGTGTGGCGCTGACTCGTCGCAACAGCACTGAGACTGCGATTGAAGATGCAATTGAGAGTGCTTCTAAAGTAAAAGTAATTTACTAGCTGCTAATTACTATTTTCTAGCTAATGACTACTAATTGGTAACGACTAACTCAGGTCTGAACCATTACGTTCTCGCATCTGAACAATCACGACTTCAAATCTGAACAACAAAAAGACGGGCTATCGAGCCCGTCTTTTTGTTGGTGTTATCTTTTTTATTGAAGCGGTCTTTTCGCTAGAGAGCTCACTGCGCTTAAGCGTCTGACTCAATCAAGTACACTTCTTCACTAAATCGAGACAAGCCTTTTTTGGCAATCTTCGGATGTTCATCGTCTGCAATATCTTGATTCAACAATGTGATTTTGTATCCCGCGAACAACTGATCAATCTCTAGTTTAGGTACGCTAAACGGAGGCCCTGCCATCTCGTCTTGGTCGTAATCTAGAGTCACCAGAAGGATCTTACCACCCGATTTCAGCAGTTGTTTCAAACGCTCTACATACTGCACTCGCATCTCTTCAGGCAATGCGACTAAAGACGCGCGATCATAAATGGTATCGACAGGCTGGATTGGCGCAGAGAAGTAGTCGCCCGTGTAGATGTTCAGTTCATCGAATTGATACAGCTCGTGCTGACCACTGATTTGAGTCACAGTCGGGGTGTAAAGGTGCTCTGCAAAAAATGCGCGAACCGCAATCTGGCTGAGTTCGACCCCTTGCACATCACTATGCTTTGTCGCCAACCAAATCAAATCTTCACTCTTACCACAAAGTGGAACAAACACACTTTTCTCGTAGCTAGGCTCAGTATTTTCCCAAAATTTAATCAGAAGTGGGTTTACATCTTCGAGGTGGAAACCAATTTGGTTGGCTGCCCATTTATTGTGCCAAAATTCAGGATTATTCATCTTTCGTTCATGTTAAACAGTCATAATGCAAGGGTACAGTATAGAGAGGTAAGAGCAACCTTAGCTTGGTTTAAACTACCACATTGGTTTCGATGAAATCAGAAACTGGCTAAGTTCAAAGTTCTAATAATTGCGGAACTAACGGTTGGATTATTTGTCTATATCTTCACATTTTAGAGCAATATTAAACGTTAGAGTTGGTTTCTGTCTTAGCTAGCCCCATTTAATATGTAGTGAGTTTAGTTAAGCTGTTTTTACTCTTATGCGTTACTGGTTACCCCTTTTGACTACCCGTTTTTGTAACCTTGTATTTTGGAGTTTGAATGAGTGTATTTCTCCGTACGACGGCCCTAATGCTATTGGTATTGAGCCGAGCGCCTGCATTCGCAGCAGCACCTGTTTCAACAAGTTCGACTGATCAAACGCGCACTCCTGCGCAAAACCAAGTTTCATCAAACGTATTCCGTCATAGTTTGAGCGGCCTTTACGGCATCAAAGCCTTCGACTCACGCCCGACTCAGCCTTACACCGACTTCGATATTCTGTACAGCAAAGCACATCAAGGCCAAGCTGAACTAGAAACTATCTGTAAAAGTACTGCCCTACTCACCAATTCTGAAGCGCTGTTTGCTGGCGTTAAATCTCAAGCTCGTGCAGAAGAAAAAATCGCCCTTGAGCTTGATGGTGATGTAACAAAAATTACCGACTTAGCTCGTGCAACTATCATCGCGAATGATGTCGAGAGCTTGGTTGAAGTTTACGAAGCACTAAGCCGTGAAGCAGACGTTGTTAAACTGAAAAACAAGTTTAAATCACCGGCTGACTCTGGTTACCGTGACCTTAACTTGTTGGTTCGTTTGCCTAAAACCAACATCATTGCAGAGGTTCAACTTCACTTAAAAGCAATTGCTGATGTGAAAAGTGGTCCTGAGCACGAGCTGTACGAAATTATCCAAGGTATTGAGCGTCACGCAATTGCAGAACAACGCCCTATCAATGACATTGAAGCGGCACAAATTAATAGCCTAAGACGCCAATCTTTAGAGCTTTACCAACAAGCATGGCAACCTTACATTACCACGCACATCAAAGCGGCTTAACCACTGGCATAAACGCTTATCACAAACAAGAACGACAAAGGGCTGCATAATCTCAGCCCTTTGTTTTATTTACTGTTTTACCTATCGAGCCTCGTAAAAACCAACTTAACCAACGTCCCAGAAAGCCTCACCTATTGGTGATAATACTCTTTAGTGCGATTGTATAAATCCAATGGCTTCAACGTGCTATAAAACGCAGCCGCATCTTGTAAGTCTTCATCCGAAAGGTGTTTCACCACCGACTGCATGTACAAATCTTGGCGCTCATCGCTTTTAAAATTGCGCAGCTGCTTAAGAATATACCCAGCTTTCTGACCTTTGATGTTGGGATAAGATTGTACGAAGGGAATAATTTTGTCGCCATGGCACTGACTACATAAGTTCTGAACCAACTTTTCACCTGAAACTAAACTAGGTATGTAATCTTTGGTGGTTACCTTGCTATCGACAAGCGTTTCAACCTCAGTTTTAGCTTCCGCTTTAAGCTTCGGTGCTGGTTCCAACTCTATCCCTAATGATTCGACTCGCGAGGCAACTTTATCTTCAGTGCTCGGCTGTTCATCAGTACACGCCGATAACGACAAAACTACTGCTGCAGCGGCTATCGCAATAGCTCTATTAGCAACAACTCTATTAACAATAGCTCTATTAACAACAGCTCTATTAACTATAGCTCCATTCGCAACAATTCCATTTACAAGAGAGGTCCGTTTTAATCGATTGATGATCATTGGCTCTCTCCCGGCATAGGTGGCATCAAGGCGCTATCAATTGGCTTACGACGATACTTGTTCATATCGATGCCTTTGTTTTGATAGTAAGTACTGAGGTAGTCCAATACTGGATCCCAAGTATCAGACAGATCCCACAGCCCTTGAGTGTCGACCATCCACTGAATGGTTTCACGCCATTGCTCTCTGTTGCCACTGTTCTGAGCAACGATTAAGCTGGTATGGCAGGCGTTACATTGCCCTTTCACTGTCTCCCAACCGGGTGCCATGATCAGACCCGACGCTTTATCTACGCCGTAGTACTCTTTTGGGTTCTCTGGAATGTCTTCAGCATGAACAAGCATCGACGTTAACAAGCTGCACACCAATGCCGCTCTCATTATGCCTTTACGGTAACTGCGCTGACTGACAGGAGTGGAGTCTGCATGAAATGAGAGGCCATCAATCAAATTGACTTGTTTCGAACGGCCATAATTAGGCTTATTGGAAATAGACGGCATCACGACACTCTTACAGCAATACGGTGACAACCATTGAACAGATAACCTTTAGGGTTCCATTGCGGTTGTACGACTGGCTGGCTATCGCCTTCACTGTCGGTTGCCTTTGCCCAGATCTCGTAATAACCAATCGTAGGAAGGTCTAAATCAGCTTCCCACTGTTGCCACGCGCCCTTATTTACTGGCTTGTTCAGCTTCGCATCATGCCAAGTAGTACCGTAATCGTAACTCACTTGCAGCTTCTCAACTGTTCTCAAGCCAGCCCAAGTATGACCACTGACTTTGACCTTCTTACCTAACGTAAACTCAGTGCCACTCTTTGGCGAAGTAATTAACGATTTAACGATCATCTCTTCAATGATTCGGAAATCTTTATTATCCACTTTCTCACCCGGTGCGATTGGGTTCTTAGGAACTTGATAGGCAGGAGCTGCCATCTTGTGTCCATCATGGATCTTATTTCGAATACTGATGCCGGTCGTGCATTTCTGAGAAACAGAAGCCGGTCGGCCGCCAAATACCGTTCGTAGCGGATAACCATGGAGATAAGGGATCGGCTCGCCATTCATTTCCCATGCGATTAACGCGTTATCGTCCATCGCAGCTGCAATGGGAACGCCACGTGAAATCGCCTCACCTTTACCACTCAAGTGCTTATCAAAGCCATGGTTACCGACGTAAACCGCATCATCTTTAATGCCACAGTCTTTAAGCACATCACTCAGCAACACACCTGTCCACTGTGAGCAATAGACGCCAGCATTGCTCCATTGATTGCCTTTGGTGCTTGGATAAAAGTTATTACGGCTGTTACCACCACACTCCAACACAAGGCTTTGCGTGTGATGCTTAAACTTAGATTTGAGCTCAGCTATCGTGTAGGTTTTGCTCTGTTTTACCGATTCACCTTTCACTTCGAAGGTCCAAGTATCAGGGTCCATCTCCGTAAAATCTGGCATCAAGCCATTCCAACGAACAAAGGGAACACCTGTAGGAGTCACAGCAGGCGCAAGCATACTTTCTGGCGGATACGCATTCAAAGGGTTGGTATTTAAAACGGTGTAGTAATCCGGTAGATCTTCTGCTTTTGCCCACGTTAATGCATTGATGTCCAGTGCAGCTAAACCTTCAGGGCGATTCGCGGCAAATACCCACGACACCGGCAATGCAGATACTGCGGTTGCTGAAAGCGCGGCTTTAAGGAACTGTCTTCTATCTAAACTCATTGCGGTGACCCTGTGTTATTCAGTTGGTAAAAGTAATTGGCTAACTTCTTGATGTCTTCTTCTGACAATAGTTGCGCGACTTTAGACATCGTTTTGTCCTCACGCTTACCACTTTTAAAGTCAGTCAGTTGCTCAGTAAGGTAGACTTGGTTTTGCCACTTAAGGTTAGGGATAGAGGGAAACGAGGTGTCGTTGTTACTGCCATGACAAGCAATGCACATATTGGCGAGTTGCTGGTACTCCGCTGCCGAAGCGACAGTCGATAAAAAGAGTAACATCAAAGCTAAAGCGGACTTACGCAAAGCTTCTCCTTAGATTCAGATTAACAAAATAGATTGACTGGCTGTTTATTGAGCGTATTACAGCAAATAACTCGGGTGATTTAAATTCAATTAGATTTAACCTCTGTTCAATTTTACTGAACGGATTTCAAAAACAAATAAGGTGCGTTGAATACATACTGCCTAGATGTCCATTTTAAATGTACGGGTAATAAATAAAGACGGGCGTCGATGTATGGAGACAAGATAAGGTGCTGGGAACAAAGTTGTATGACTGAGCTGAAGTGGTAGGTATTGATCGACTGTGGAGAGTCACTAGAACAAAAGAGCTCTGCTTGACGGGCGTAAACAGAGCTCATGCGATGGTAATTGGTAAACTATAGATATAGATATAGATATGCAGACTTACTGGAACCGCTTAGCAAACAAATAGCGCTTCTAGTAAAACAGCCCCTACTTCGATACAGCTCCGCCAAGGGTTTTGCTTAATCGAAAGTTAATAATCTTGTGAGATATTGCGTTATCGCCGTAATGCAGTTCCGACATATCGACAATGTCGTTATAGAGCACAATCACCTTGCCCTCTTGCTCGATAACAAGAACCTTTTGACCAAAAGCATCTAAACCAATACTAGGAAAATCAGTCATCGCGGTCGCGCCAGGCGCTGGCCCTCCAAACACTAACAAAGTTGCTTTAGGAAGCGATTGTCCAATCGATTCGGCCCGAGCTTTGTAGTCCCAATTCATAAACCAAACCGTGTCATCTTGTTCAAGAACATCTCGCTTAATGTTCTTTAACGTCGTCTCAAAGTCATAATCAGATTCAAGCGCTTCAATGCCATACCCTTGCTCTAAGGTGTCACTATTAACCGCAGAAGCGTTGTCTAGCCCACGAACAAGCTGTTCAATCTTCAATTGGTATTGTGTAAGCGTGGCGTCATCTGTGATCCCATGTCTTTTTCGAATAAACTCTGCATCTGTGTAGACCGTTTTTTGAATCCCGCCTTCCATGTAGTTTAAAACTCGAAAAGGCAGATCGAGTCCTACTTCCGGGTTGAGTTTTAATAATGCGGTATTAAGAGCGTCATTGGTGTAGAAATCCACACGACTTGGAGCCAAATACTCTCCTGCTTGTTCCGCTAAACGAGAATGGTCGATAGTCAGCACATGATCCAAACTTTGCCCTTGCGCATTAGCTTCGACGGTCAAAGCATTCTGATCGACGGCTTGTAGGTCAGAGACATAAGCAATGGGATCGACTGTTGACTCACATCCCATCAAAGGTAACGCCAGCAACATCATTAAAGAACGATTTTTCATTGATAACCTCTTAATTTTTAATCACATGGCCGACAAAGCTATGCCTATACCTATACCTATACCTATACCTATACAGTATCAGTATCAGTATCAGTATCAGTATCAGTATCAGTATCAGTATCAGTAGAGTGAACGCAGATTCACGCTAAGAAATGAGCTGATTCATCGCAACCGAATTCAATCTTTCGACCTGATTAGAATGAGGCATCATCGATATCGTCAAAATGCTTTGAGCAATAACTGACGACTCAATCGGGACATACTTACTTAGATTGCCGATCATTAGCGGCTTAACAATTTTCAATAAACCTTGCAGAAATTTTTCATCCGTTCTTTTCTCATCACGGTAGCCCGCTAAAGGCCCGGGATGTAAAAAAGTCGTTTGTTCGAAACCCAGAGATTCGACCTTTGCTTCCATTTCACCTTTGCAACGAAGGTAATGGGAACGAGCGTTAATATCCGCTCCAAGGCATGACACAACAATGATGTGACCTACGCCAAGCTGCTGCATTTTCTCAGCGGTCGCTGTGACTAAATTGACATCAATTTCGCGCAGTTTTTCTTTCGTGCCAGCTTTCTTAATCGTGCTACCCAAAGCAATGATGCCAACCTCAGGCGGTTGATCCATTGTGATGTCTGGAGAGACTGATAGCGCTTCGTCAATCACTTGAGTCAACTTAGAACCTTCAACAGCCAATCGATGTCGGGACAATGCATAAACGCGATTTACCTCATCACTTTTAAGCAGTGCAGCAAGCGTTTCTTTACCGACTAGGCCACTCGCACCAGCAATAATTATTGATTTGTTCATATTGGTCTCACCATTTAGTCGATTAACACTTACTCTGTACTATTTAATTTCTTCAAGCATTGCGTTAGGTATGATGCTTTCGATGGAAATGTACTGCTCAACATCGAGTAACAAGAAACAGCCATAAGCCAAACCACTCCAACCTAGGATCGACAACGTCAGCATGGCGAACGTCTTTCTCCAATCTTGATTCAGCCGCTTCGAAACAAAGGTGTAGCTTGGAATTCCCACCAGAACAGGGGCTAAAACAGCCATCGTGAGTTGACCGTATTTATTCCATCGCTTCATAAAGCGTCTCAGCTTGGGCTTAAAAGCAACGGTTTTGTGCCGATTAAAAATGCTCGAATAAACTGGCGCGACCTTCCACCCAACGTAAGCTGCCAGCAATGCGGGAAGTAGATTAAATAATAGCATTTCAGGGTATGAATATGACATGAGCGCTGCCAGAGCAGGCCCTGAATACGTTTTCCAAAGACTCAATAGCGCCATTGAAAACCCAATGAATAGATAACTTTCCAATGCTAGTGTCATAGATGCGATTCTCTCTTTGAACTGCCTGTTTGAAAGGCTCTGTGCAGAAATGCGCTGATTTTCAGTCACCCTTTCATTCTGTACTGCTGACACAATAAACAAAACAAACCGATCGGTCTAGTGTTTTTTTGAATCTGTTTACATTGAGCTCCTAGTACAAGCATAAGAAGCAAACTAGACAATTGGGTGAACTTTAAAAGTATATGGTGCAGATTAAGTTATGACAGAAGCAGAAATACATCAGTCGTAAGCAGTGGGATTGAGAGAACCAACCGTGAAATCAACGAATCTTAAGAGATGGGCATAATGATGGTGAATCTAGGATTGGGTTTGGAATTTGGAAGCCGTTAGAGATTGAATGGTTGTTTTCTTTGGGATAGATACAAAAAGACCACGCTAGGCGTGGTCTATTGCTTGGCTACTTCTCGATTTTAATATTCTCAACTCGGGCCTTTAATTTTTGTCCCGGTCTAAAAGTAACAACACGTCGAGCAGAAATTGGAATGTCTTCACCAGTTTTCGGATTACGACCAGGTCGCTCGTTTTTCTCACGAAGATCAAAGTTACCAAAACCAGACAGTTTTACCTGTTCGCCATTTTCAAGTGCCTTACGAACTTCTTCGAAAAACACTTCAACCGTTTCCTTGGCATCCCGCTTGCTGTATCCGAGTGTTTCAAACAGGTTCTCAGCCAAATCGGCTTTAGTGAGTGCCATAAAACTTTCCTCAAAGCTATGTTATACATTGCTACCATCGCCAGTAGCGCCAAAGCATTTACCCTATTCAATCAATGAGATAAGGTCGTTTACAAGGAAAGTGTATGCCAAGCTTCTGATTTTCGCCAACTTTTTTATCTCAACTATTTAATTATTCTTTCAAATCAGAAAGATAAGTCGCTTGTAAAGTCACATATATGGCTAAAAAACATCTACTTAACCATCATCAAATAGAACAATACACCTATTAGTTGACTAAAAATAGAATTTAATACTTTAGAGACCTAAATGATAATTTTTGAGACTTTTCTCCGATACCCAATAAAATCAGCCACTTGATTTGATATCGAACTCAACAGAGGTTATTAAATAAGCGTTATTAAATATGAGATTTGTATCATTTCAGCATTTAATTCGAATTAGCCTATATCAACACGTGTGCATTTAGGATTTTACCCGACAATCACAACGTCATAAAAAAGCTTCTTTGGAACAACATGCAAAATGATTGGCAATAAACAGATAATATTCATCTACAAAGTAAGCTTGAAAAGAGAGATCCCACCTAAGAGGTTCTTTAAGTAAAAGTTCGTTCCTTGCGACTGTTTGTTATGTTATAACATACCCATATTATCACTAATTTTGTGGATTGAATGAGAGACATCGAAGCGATCATCGAGCACGTAAAACAAGGCTGTAAAACAAACGGAAAACAGTTTACCGCTAAGAGACTGTTGATACTGCGTGCACTGGTTCATGCCGACAGAGCGCTGTCTGCGTATGAACTCGTTGAATATTGTAAGGAACACTTTGATCAACACGTTCAAGCGATGTCGGTTTACCGGGTATTAGAATTTCTCGAAGAGCAGCACTTAGCGCACAAACTAAAAGTCTCCAATAAGTACATACTTTGCGACCATATCCTTTGCGATCATGAACACGGTATCCCGCAATTTTTGATTTGCTCTAAGTGCGACAAAATCAGCGAGCAAACCATCGCCCCTTCCATTATTCGCGATCTTCAATCTCACGCAAAGCAAGAAGGCTTCACCGTAATAAGCCCGCAGTTAGAGATCAGCTGCGTATGCGATGAATGCGTCGATACATAAATGCCCAGAGCCATCAATGGTGGTATGCCCAGTGGCATTACGAAAAAATAAAAGAGCTCAATATGTTAAGAAGAAACCCTAGCGGCCATATGCCAAACGTGTCCGAAACCGCCTTCATTGATCCGACCGCCATCATCTGCGGTAAAGTCATCATTGAAGATAACGTGTTTATCGGCCCCTACGTCGTCATTCGTGCCGACGAGGTTAACGAACAAGGTGACATGGAAGCCATCGTGATTAAGCGCGACACCAATATTCAAGATGGTGTGGTTATTCACTCTAAAGCAGGAGCAGCGGTTACCATCGGAGAACGCTCTTCTATCGCTCACCGCTCCATCATTCATGGGCCTTGTGAAGTCTGTGACGATGTCTTTATTGGCTTCAACTCGGTGGTATTCAATGCTGTGATTGGTAAAGGTTGCGTAATTCGCCACAACTGTGTGGTAGATGGGCTCGATTTACCGGAAAGCTTCCATGTGCCACCAATGACCAATATAGGCTCAGGGTTTGATTTAAATAGCATCTCAAAAGTGCCACCCGAATACTCTGCATTTTCAGAGTCTGTGGTTTCAGCCAACCACACCCTAGTTCAAGGCTATAGGAGAATTGCCAATGAGCTCTGATAAGTCACCTATGTTAGGCATTCCTACCAACATTATTACCGGGTTCCTGGGAGTAGGAAAAACCTCTGCGATTCTCAACCTAATGAAGAACAAGCCAGTAAATGAACGCTGGGCTGTGTTAGTGAATGAGTTTGGAGAAATCGGCGTTGATGGCAGCTTGATTCAAGGTAACCAGACCACACAACAAGTGTTCATTCGTGAAGTACCCGGTGGTTGCATGTGTTGCGCGGCAGGTTTACCGATGCAAATCGCGCTCAACCAATTGCTATCAGAAGCAAAACCAGACCGCTTGTTAATCGAACCAACAGGGCTTGGGCACCCTAAAGAAGTGCTGCAAGTTTTGTCTTCTGAGCACTACCGTAAAGTCCTGTCACTACAGAAGAACGTCACCTTAGTCGATGCGCGTAAGCTCTCTGATTTTCGCTACTCAAATCACGATACCTTCAATCAGCAAATCTCTATTGCCGATACGGTGGTTGGTAACAAGGTCGACTTATATCAAGATGGCGACGCCGAAGCACTGGCTGAATACGTCACCCAGATTTGTCACCCGAATACCAAGTTGGTCTTCGCTCATCATGGAAAAGTCCCTTTTGAAGAGTTCGAAGGAGACACTAGTTTCTTCAGTCAACAAGCGCACCATCACCACCACATCCATAAACAAGAAAAGCCGCTCGCTTCAGAATTACCGATGCCAGAAAGCGGCATGATCACAGCGACCAACCAAGGTGAAGGTTTTGAAAGCGTTGGTTGGCGATTCTCAGCAGAGAAATTGTTTGACCACCAGCGTTTGAGACACTTTTTAGTTGGATTAAAAGCAGAGCGAATGAAAGCGATATTCATTACCCCAAGTGGTATCTTCGGCTACAACTTAACAGAAGATGGTTTGACGGAATCAGAGCTCGATGAGTGTGCCGAAACCAGAATTGAAGTGATCGGGCACCAAATAGATGAAGACCTAGAGTGCCAATTGCTCAAATGTATGGTGACTTGATCGCTTAGTTACTTGATCGCCTAGTTTCCTGATCGTTTAGTTAATAGAGTTCTGAATTAAGAGCTAGTTAATTGAGAGCAAGTGAATAGAGTGCTGTTAATTGATTCTTTGAGTAATTTCACTTCTTCGACATAGAGTAAGACCTCGCAAGTGCGAGGCCTTATTGTCATTCAAAGCATTTGAACTCTATCCGTTTCATTGAATGCTGCCCGCTTATCAATCACTTTTGTTCTGCGAGTTTCGTTGTAGCTTGGGTATTCGATGCCTTAGCAGGCTTCACAATCAAACCGATACCGATTAGAAACAATATAGATGCAACAACTTGAGCGACTGACAATACTTCGTCATACATAAAGTAACCACTGATCAATGCGAATATTGGCACTAGTAAGGTTAACGGCGCTGTCGTGCTTAACGGGTATTGGATTAGCAGCTTATTCCACACCCAATAACCAAATAGCGTGGTTGGGTAAGCCTGAAACAGCACCGCAATCGTCGTGTTCCAATCCCATTGTTCAATACCCTGCCAGATAATTTGGTCACCGTGTAACATCACGGCAAACAACACCAATGGCACCGGAGCAAACAGCATCCCCCACACATTAAATGCAAAAGCCTGAGTGGTTTTAGATGCCTTAACAATCACACCCATCAAGGTCCAACTGCATGCCGCTATCATAATCAAGATAACACCATTGAGTGTCACGTTGCCCGTTGCTGCCGAAACCAACACCGCTAACGCACACATGGCTAGCATCGCACCCATTAATTTACGAACGGAAGCACTCTCCTTGAACACCCACACGCCAACCGCCATGCCGATTAATACGTTGGTTGAAAGCAAGACAGATGAAAGCCCGGAAGACAAACCCGCAGTAATCGACCATGAAGCCATACCCCAAATTCCCACACCGAACACAAAGCCATAACTGACTAAGTAGCGCCAAGCGACATTAGGTCTCGCCACGAAAAATATCACCGGAATCACCGCTAACGAAAAACGTGCTGCAGTGGCCAATAATGGGTGAACGTTGGTCACGCCCATCTTGATCATCGAGAAATTGAACCCCCAAATTGCCATAACGAATACCGCTAACAACAAATCATTTCTTTTCATACTCACCCCTCCTTTGTTTCGAATGAGTATCCCTTGAACAATAAAACCAGTACAGATACAATTTTCATAATAAAAACAAGTACAGTTAATAACGGTCGTGACAATGAGCATCTACAGAAAGCTAGCCAATCAATTTATCGATGAAATAGAAACAGGCAAAAGACCGGAAGGCGGACGCATGCCTTCGCTTCGTCAATTGGCCAAGCAACAGGCGATCAGCATGTCGACCGTGGTGAGCTGTTACCAAGAATTAGAATCACAAGGTTGGATCCATTCTCGACCGCAAGCAGGGTATTTTGTTTCTCCTCATAAACCTGCTCACTCAACCCCAGAGTGGGCACAGTTTGAGAGTAAGGTGTCGAGCGTCAAGCAAACTTCTTCGACTCACAACTCAATCAACGGACCGTTAGGGGTTTCGAGCACCACTAATGATGAGCATTCGATCGTTGAACTGGAACGCAGTTTCCGCCGCGCTATCAAACGGATGGGCAACAGACTCAACCATTATCCTGATACACAGGGCGAGCCGATGTTACGACAGGCATTATCCACTCATTTCGCCAAGCTCGATGTGCACTTTTCACCTGAAGAGATGGTGATTACGGCTGGCTGTATGTCAGCGATTAAGGCTGCGCTTGAGTCGTGTACCAAACAAGGCGACACCATCGCTATTAGCTCGCCATGTTTCAACGGTATTCTGGAATTGCTCGGACAAATGTCGCGAAAAATCATCGAGATCCCGTCTCTAGATGATGGTGTAGACTTGCAACAACTGGAAGCGCATTTGAAGAATAAACGAGTGGATGCCGCGATCTTTTGTACCTCTCATATGAACCCTCAAGGGATCAATATGTCAGCCACTCAAAAGCAGAAACTGGCTGAATTAGCGAATCACTATCGAGTGCCGATCATTGAAGATGATGTGTATCTGGAGCTTTCTTATTCCTCACACACGCCACTGCCAGCAAAATACTATGACAAAGGCGGCTATGTATTTTGGTGTGGATCAGTATCGAAAAGCCTGTCACCGAGCTACCGATTAGGATGGTGCTTACCGGGTAGGTTTATCAACGAATACAAGGCTCAGTTTTCTGCAGCAAGCTATGGCGTTGCCCTGCCGACTCAGCTTGCGGTTGCTGACTTTATCGAATCTGGTCAATACGCAAAACACGTTCGAAGAAGGTGTGCTCAAATCCTTTTATTACGCCAGCAATACCTAAGCTATTTAGCTCAGCATCTTCCTCAAGATGTTAAGATAAGTAACCCACAAGGTGGCATGGTACTTTGGCTGCAAATACCCAATTTGAACCAATCAACCTTTGCTCAGGCAGTTGCCGACCAGAACATTGATATCAGGCTTGGACACCTGTTCAGCACTCTCGACCTTTACAGCAATTGCTTACGCATCAATATTGGTTACTCGTTAGAGGGGAAAGCCAAACAGCAATTGGACGACTTAATAGAACTGATTCACATTCATAGTTAATACGTGCTAATTCATAAACGAAGCTAACACACTGTAGCTTTTCATAATCGACCTTTTCATAGCCATTCGAACACCGAATTTTAATAGCCTTTTATCATAAAAAAGAAGGCTATTATTCCCATCTGAACTAGGTTAAAGCCCCGAACCGTAAGGAAAATCACTCGCCTCAAAACCCTTAAATACTGAGTTTGCAAGCACGCACAAAAATATGCAACTTGGCTAATGACACCTCACTTTTAATCGTCAATATACAGCCGTCAGCGCTGGCGTTTTCCTGTATTTGAAGAGAACTATTATGAGTGATAAAACAAAAACCAAACCACTACCTTCCTTTATCGAAGAACGCTTGAACTTCTATATTCAAGACCTAATTACCCAGAACCAAAGCCAAAAGCATTTGGTTGTGGGCAAACGACCTAAGCCCAACGCTGTTGTCATGCAGAGCAATGATTACCTAGCGCTGTCACACAACAAGCCGATCCAACAAGCTCACCAAGCGGCGATCAGTGAACACGATGACAACGTGGTGATGTCTGCAATTTTCTTACAAGATGAGCAGTCTAAACCTGCGTTCGAAACTGAGCTCGCGAACTATGTCGGAATGGAGAGCTGTTTGCTTTCTCAGTCTGGCTGGGCTGCTAATATTGGGCTATTGCAAACCATCTGCCCACCGGGCACACCTGTGTACATTGACTTCTTTGCACACATGTCGTTATGGGAAGGCATTCGCGCTGCAGGCGCCCTCGCCCACCCGTTTATGCATAACAATATGAATCACCTGCGCAAACAGCTAGAGCGCCACGGCTCAGGCATCGTTGTTGTCGACTCGGTTTACAGCACAATCGGCACCATCGCCCCACTACGCGACATCTACGAAATGGCGCAGGAATTTGATTGTGCCGTCGTCGTTGATGAATCGCATTCACTGGGTACGCATGGTGAAAATGGAGCTGGCTTAGTTCACGCATTGGGTCTCACTAATCAAGTCGACTTCATTACCGTCAGTTTGGCTAAAACCTTTGCTTATCGTGCAGGCGCTATTCTTGGGCCGAAGCAGCTTTCAGAAACCTTACCTTTTGTCGCGTATCCAGCTATTTTCAGCTCGACCGTGTTACCACAAGAGGTGGTTCGTTTAGAGAAAACATTAGAGGTAATAAAAGGCGCAGAAGACAAACGAGAAGCCTTATTCAAAAGCGCTAAATCGCTTACTACTGGTCTCAAACGGATTGGCTTTAACATCCACAGCGAGTCTCAAATCGTGGCACTAGAGTGTGGTAGTGAAAGAAACACCGAACGTGTTCGTGATTTCCTCGAAGAACGAGATGTATTCGGTGCGGTTTTCTGCCGCCCCGCGACGGGCAAGAACAAAAACATCATCCGCTTTTCGGTCAATGCCGACATGACACCAAGAGATATTGACCATGTGCTCACCGTTTGTCATGAAGCGTACAATCATCCGGAATTAGAATTCGTGTGATTGTAACGGTAATTCACACAACAGGATTCTTTGAAAGATAAGACCCCTTCCGATAAACAATATAAACGGCAGGACTGAATGGACGCTATCATGTCGCGTTACAAAAAGAGCCCAGCGAATTGCTGAGCTCTTTTCTTGTGTTCATCTATTCATCTAGATAACCGGACGGTGCAACAAATCAAATCCAGTGAGCAATTTTGTCGAACAGTCGGTTTTTGTCTGCCGGTTTCACAATAAAATCTGACATGCCTGATGATTCCATTTTTTCCAATGTCACAGGAGAACTGTCACCCGTGTGAGCAATAATTGGCACTGAAGAGTATGCTTTGTTAGCGCTTCGAATTCGACGAGAAGCTTCAACACCGTCCATGATTGGCATCTCGATATCCATCAGAATTAAATCAATATCATCGCTGTCCAACGCGTCTAAGGCTTGTTGCCCATCTTCTTTCTGCACGACATCAAAACCCTGCTTTTCCAATAACATCGCGGTAAATCGGCGCAGAGATTCGTTGTCATCGACCACCATGATCGTGCGCTTATTGGTAGCTTCTAACGGTTTTACAGAAACTGATGGCATCACATAGTTGGAGTCGAAAAGTAAGCGTTCAATGGTCGCCTTGGTATTCAGTAGCCAAACTTGTGTTTCCACCCAAATAGGTTCAAAAGCAACGTTTCGGACACGTTTAATTGGGTGATGTTCATACAAATAGATGATTCGAGCTTCAGTGAATGAAAGTAAAGATTCAATCCTATCGAGGCAACTTGCTCTTAAATCCAAGCTCTCCATGTCAACGAATATCAAGTCGAATTCGAACTGGTATTCCTTATTTTTAAGCGCAGATGCTACATCCAACACCGTGAGCTCAAACCCCATAAAACGGGCTACCTCAGTCATTTTATTGGTGAGAACTTTCTGGTCACTCACCATTAGCACAATCTTAAGTTTAGTCAGTTCATTCTTGATTTCTTTCACCGAATGGGAAGACAAAGATGGAAAAGTCATCGTGAACTGTGTCCATTGATCCACTTCAGACTGACATTTAATTTCACCACCAAACGAGCGCATTACCTTCTGACAAAATGGCAAACCTAAGCCGTAATTACCCGATTGGCCAGTAGTATAAAAGTCCTGAAAAATGCGTCGAATCACATCATTTGAGATGCCTGAGCCGTTATCGGTAACCATTATTTGATTGGCCACTTCATCACTACACATGGTGACATGAATATGAAAGTCTTCAGGGCTGCGATGGTGGAATGCGTTCTTGAACAAGTTATACATCACGTACTTCAACAAAGTGTCGCTACCCAAGAAATCAAAGTTACTCTGTACGTCTAAAGAGATTGCTGATTTATCGGCTGAACGCTTGTAGTTAAAGCTGTCTATCGCACCCTCAATCACCGCTTGAGCTGAATGCTTCTTGAAGGTAGATCGAGATACTCGGTTTTCATCAATTGAAGTCAGTAACAGGTCAATCGTCTCGTTACCTGAGTGAATGATCTCCATCGCTTCATCGCCCACTTCACGTAATTGTACGACTTCTTCGTTGCTTAAAGCATATTGCCCTTTGTGATCACCACTTTTAGGGTTCGGCAATATGGACTGCATAACATCAATAGAGGTCAACAAACCGCTCAGGGGGTTTCGCATCTCGTGCGCGATACCGGCTCCAAAAGATTTCGCCAACGACACCTTATTCTCGTGTTCCATCTGATTGCGGAAGTAGAACAAGTTACCAAATAAGTAGATAAACAAAAAGATTGGCACATGCGTCCAATCCATTGTGAGTTCTAGGTAGAAGCCTTGTGCAATCCAAGCGCACAAGGTAGCAATCCCAATACCGGCAAAGGTTTGTGCAAACATCACTCTCGTCACGTGCACTAATAAAATATGAAGGAAAATGGCCGACATGAATGACATAACCCAAACGTTGGACCAATTATTCATGAGTAGCATGTAGAAGAAGAAACCTGGCAAACAGATTGTTACAGCAACTTGATAATAAGCCGGAAGGTATTTTCGCCATTCAAATGGGACACGATTGCGATAGATAATGCCGAAAAATAACACTGAGCAAAACAGACGCAGCATTAAGTTTTCATAAGGTTGAGGGAACAAGAACTCCCACACTATGTAGTAAATTGGGAAGCCGACAAAGCCCATCCAACCCACGAGAGTAAGGTTTGGTTCTGCGTACTGATAAACTTTACGAATAGCGTTCATACGAAATTCTTTATTCTCTAAGCCCTAACGTTTACTAATTCTATGGTTTGATTTTTATTCTTATATTTTGGCCTCGATTATATTACACATCACGTCCGAGCAGTGAGGTTTCAATCAAATATGTATCAACGCTTTTTTTTTAATTATTGACTAAGATGAATGAAGTCTCAGTTTTATACTCTAATTCAAACACTAAACCTGAGTTCCTAAGATTTGTCCGTTAGCACTTACACCAATTACCCCTCTTACTTACCATTATGTCACTGTAACGCGATGCATCTTTCTTGGGGTATCGCCGTAATCGATCACAGCATAGTGCTGAGTTACTCGATTATCCCATATCGCTATTGATCCCTTGTCCCATTTGAAACGAACTTGAAACTCAGGGTGTCGTGCAATTGCGAACAGTTGGTTAAGCAAAACATCACTCTCTTGTCGGTCGAGTTCATTGATATAACGAGTAAACTGCTCATTGATATAAAGTGTTTCTTTACCTGTTTCTGGATGGCTCTGAACAACAGGATGGATTACTGGTGGATTTTCCTGTGCGGTTTTAATTAACGACTTATGCCAATCAAGCTCAATCTGATCCGACTCTATACCTTCAAAAGCCACCAGCGAGTGAGTCGCCGATAAGCCCCTCAGCTTTGCTTTCATACTTTCATCTAATGAATCAAACACAGCGGTCATCGAACACCAAATCGTATCTCCGCCTACGCTTGGAATATGTTGGGCATGCAACAAAGAAGCTTTAGATGGCAGGCTACGCCACGTTAAATCGGTATGCCAATAGCTTTCCATGGGAGCATTGCCTCGCGTTGTTTCTATCACGCTCACCTGAGGAGCGCTTTCCACGCGAGAAAAGAAAGGATGCGCAGGTTCGAGTTGTCCAAATCGCTCTGCAATCATCAAGTGTTGTTCTGGTGAGAGTACTTGTTCACCGAGGAAGATGACTTGATGGGTAATCAGTGCCTGATACACCTTATCGAGTTCATCAGCACTGCATGTAGAGAGCTCTAATTCATGGATGTGAGCTCCGATGTGAGGAGTAATGGGTTCTATTTTCAACATACTTTCGCTTATTGATGATGTGACATTTCAGAGTCAATTTGGATACTGACTAGTAAACCGGACAAATACGCCATTTCTTTCAATCCTACTCGCTATAAAAGCAAAAAGCAGTTTTCCGACTAAGATCAATGATCTTATCTCGCCTAAAACATAAAAGCCCCAGTCTTCAAGCTGTTAAGAACAGCGTCAATACTGAGGCTCTGAGTTTGTTTGGTTTTTATCTATTAACTATTAACTATTAACTATTAACCTAGGATATCGACTAGCGAGTCGTTGGTTTAACCATTTGCCATTGAGATAACGCTTTGTCAGCAACATTGCACTCCTGCATATACAAGCTTCTCCATCGGTGCGCCGCACTGTAGGTTACTTTAGATACATCGCCGGCAGTAATACAAAGGTTAGAACCCACCAACTGGACCTGTTTATCCTCTGTAAACTCAAACGTTTGGAACTGAGTGGCTTTCAAAAATGGTTCGTCGACGTGGCAGCGTTTTAGCATCAGCGCATTGTAAGGTAACGAATTATTATTAACGCCCATAACCGTTACGCATGCCTCGAAAGCCGGAAAGAACAATGTCCCGTCATCTCTATGGGTCACCGCCTCATCAGCGTACAAGCCTTCTTTGCAATTGTGCGTCAATAACGGCAAATCGAATCTTACATAGTCACCACTTCCAGCAACATCAATACAATAGCCGTCTTCCCTGTCTAACAGATCAACCAACTTTAAGTGGGAGCCCGTTTCCTTCCAATCTGCGCTTGCTGGGCCAGCAAACAACAGCGATAGCAACGATATCAGCCCCAATGGTAATACAGGGTATGGTTTTTGATACATTTTAGTGTCCTTCTAATATCGACTCTACAGGGCAGTGATAGATTTGGCGTAATCCAACATTTCGTCAAAATATGGATTGTAGGTTAGCCTCGCATGAACTTTCCCTTCTTCCTTATACCCCCAAGCGGAATACCACGGTTCATCACTATTTAAACAAGCTTCATAATCAAGAGGATCGGTGCTGTTATGGCACATTTGGAATTCACCATTAGCGCCGTAATAAAAATTGTCTTCACGGTACAACAAGCTCATGTGAGAGAAGTTACTGATGCGTTTTGACGGCACACGACTGTCGAAGTGAACAACGCGTTTATCTAGAGTATCTGGCTTATCTCCAAACCAAATAAATCGGCTGTTTGCATTGATAAACTGTGTTTCAAACAGTCGAAGGACTTCAGTAACATTAACGACACTGTCATCTTGGGTGACGGCTAAAAATGCGGGCCTGTCGAAAGGTTTCCTTTCTAGGGATTTTTGAACCTCGTAACTACTCCAGTAATACTGCGCAAAGCCATTCAAAGGTACGCTGTTGTATTTCATTTGATTGTTGTGATTTTGCGGATCGTCTTGGAACACCCAATCCACAAATAGAGCGCCAGCAGGTGCAAGGAAATCAATGTCACTGTCAGATTTAAACGCGGGAGAAAACAGATACAGAGCCTCTATGCTTGGGTCGCTATTAGCATAATCTGTCACCAAATTCGCGCCAGTAGAGAACCCAGATAAAGAAACCTCGAGCCCCTCTTCCTGCATAATTTCAACTTGATTTTTAACCGTATTTTCCCAATCAGATATACTTATTGGCACTAAATCGGCGGGGCGGCTGCCATGTCCCGGAAGCAACACACTACGTACTAAGTAACCGTCATCAGCGAACTCTTTAGCAACATCGACAAAAGACCATGGAGAATCACCTAAGCCATGAACAAAAATAATGCCTTTTTTCACCGAGTTTTCTTGGTTTGGCATGATTTCAAAAGGGGTATTATACGAAAGCTCCGCTGCGTGATCGCCTTGCAAAAACACTCGATTCACTTCGAGCCAAGCTTGAATGGTTTGTTGATATTCGGAAAACGAATCAAACTGTTGCACTGGAAATGCACTTGCTGAGGTGTCATAGAGCGGATGATCATATTCTTGCTCGCTGCTAATACATCCAATCAGCAATAAAGCACAACCTATGATCACAAGAGCATTGAACTTACATTTCATAAAAATATTAACCTTAATGTATAACGAAACTTCATTTCTATTTTCCAGATAACTTAATGTCACACGCTTGCAGGTAAGGTGCGATAATCGATTCAAGTTGGTCCCACAGCTTCCTAGAACCAGATGCATCACAACCAGGATCACTCTCAGGTAAATCAACCAAACCAAATACATTGTGCCAATAACTTCCTCTTGGGAGATCTTGCGTTGCAGCAATCAGAGAGGAATGGGAACCTTGCTCTTCCGACACCAGTTGTTTAGTACGAAGCCATGCGAGAAACCCTTTTTTACTTCCAGCAAAGCCACTGGCAACCACACCGGGATGAACCGCAATTGGGTGGATATTTGGGTAACGCTTTGATAACTCCCGCACTTGCCATAAATTCCCCAGCTTGCTTCGTGAATAAGTACTGGATGTGCCATCAAAAGGAATATCAGCCGCACACTCATTTTCCATAATGTAAATATCGCCACTAGTCATAACCAGACGAGCACCGTCAACCAACATGTTTTTCTGCATAAGAAGCCGATAAAGAATGTGATGACCTAACACATTGACTGAAAATGTTTTTTCATAACCAGAAGGCGATATTTCAGACTTTTTAGACACCAGCCCCGCGTTACAAATGACAATGTCGAATGGCGTCTCCCCTAGTTGTTTTACAGCAGTGACAATACTCTTAGGATCCGCAAGATCCATATAGATTGATTCGGCATGAAGAATGTCATCCGTCGCATCCGATAAGCCTCTCGCTAACGATGTCACCCTCGCACCTTGAGCAAGTAAAGAGCGAGTAATGAACTCACCAATGCCAGCGGTTCCGCCCGTTACAAGTACCCTTTTCCCATCAAGCCTTGGTAACTCAGGGCAAGCATGATGTTTTCTTTTCTGTCCAATAATGGCCGATATCACTCGGCGATGCCTGCCCTTCGGGGGACGACTGGCAATCAAACTTAGCGGCATAGTGATGCTCCTAATGGATTAGATAGTAACAAATGACAATTTACAATAAATGTCATTTGTTACATTGTCAACGCGCCAATTTGATACAAGAACACATTAACTCTTATGTCTAACGGCAAGAACTTATGTATAACGGCAATAACCTTTGCATTAAACGATGACCTCGTTTGACTGAGTAGACGGTAATCGATAGCATCAAGCTAATACTGTCGTTATCGAAAGTCCTTACTTTCAAAGCCTTAAATAAGGGTTTAGACACAATTTATTGGTAATTAGAAATGCTTACTAAAGAAAAGATATTAGATGCATCGGAAATCGTTTTACGTAAGTTCGGCCCTAGAAAAACGACTGTTGTTGACGTAGCTCGTGCCCTTGATGTGAGTCACGGCACTGTTTACCGACACTTTGCAACTAAAGCGGAATTGCATGAGGCGATAACATTAAGATGGTTGGAGCGTGTGACTGCGCCATTAACTGAGATCACACTTAGATCTGAAAGCGCATCAATAAGACTTCGAGAGTGGTTTGAGGCATTAACGGCCATTAAGAGAAGCATTTTTATTGGCGAGCCTGAGTTGTTTGAGTCGTATTCATCATTGGCACAACAAACACCAGAGCACGTAAAATCAAAACACATCAACCATCTGTTGCAGCAAGTTGAGTCGATTTTGAATGATGGCGTTACAGAAGGTGCCTTTGAGATTGAGGATTGCGCTATTACTGCGCGCTGCTTCTTTTTCGGTACCGTGCGTTACCACCACCCACTTCATTCATCAGAATGGAAGAGCGACACCATTGAACAAGAATTTACACAGCTTTTTTCTTTGTTAGAGAAAGCTATTTATAAACACTGATTCCTAATCGTTCTCTGTAATAGCCGATTAGATGGGAGAGGATGATGGTGAAGCGTACACGGTTTCTATGTGGGTTGATGGTCAGCCAATTGCTATCGCTGAATCATGCATTCGCCTCTCCTCAACAAGAGATTGACCATCTGCTTACCTTTGTTGAATCAACGCAATGCAAATACGAACGAAATGGCACAATTCATAACGGACCAGAAGCGGCCGCACATATAAAAAAGAAAGCCGATTATTACGCCGACGATATTGAGTCTGCTGAAGATTTTATCGCGTATTCAGCAACAAAAAGTATGTTGAGTGGGCGCCATTACCAAGTTCACTGTGAAGGCAAAACATCGGTTAGTAGTGAAGTTTGGCTAAAATCCGAACTTGATGACTTTAGGTCTCGCTAACTTTTTAGCTTTCTTACTCTCTAATGTTCAGCCCTGTTAACTTACTGCCTTGCTAAAGACTAAACAACAAGTACACAAACAAAAAAAGAGCCCCTAAATAGGCGCTCTTTTCGTTTTTTGATACTTCCTGTATCCATAGACAAGTCCAATCTGTAGTACTTTCACTGAAAGCCAGATCATCGATATCTCCAGTTGTGTATCACCAATAAATCTAGCACACAATCTTCAAGCTTTTCTGAGACACAACCGAGATAATGAACTTAGTGCCACTCCATCTCACCACTTAGCACTTTGGCACCCAGTTCTAGGTCGCCTTCTGTTGCCTTAGATTGTGGGTATGCTTTCTTCATGTAATCACTGATATCAACAGACGTTGGATTGCTTATACTTACCAGTGCGTTTTCAATATCTGCAAGATGCAAGCAGGCTCGACATTAACGATACTGATGTGGAATAAGTATTATTAATTTTACTTATGCAGAGCTAAATTCTATCTTGGCTGCATTATCCAACACCATAAACAAACGCGATTACACAGGGAAAAGACGATGACTGCCATTACCGATTTAGACATTTTGTTAAAGTCCATGTCACCAGAACTCATTGAAGGAAACTATGTTTTTTGTACTGTCGACGGGGAATTGGCAGACTATGTTCAGCTCAATCCAATCTCGACTTTTCGTGAGAAAGAAGGTTTAACACTTGTTCTGAAAGAAGAAGTTGCGACCAAAGCTCAGCTAGACTTCGACGGTGTGTTTAGCCTGATCACTTTGTCGGTACACTCCAGTCTTGAAGCTGTGGGACTAACTGCAGCCTTTGCTACCAAGCTAGGCTCATACGGCATTAGCGCCAACGTGATTGCTGGTTATTACCATGACCATATCTTCGTTCAAAAAGACAAAGCTGAAGCCGCAATAAGTGCGCTAAGAGAATTTTCAGAAGTAGATTAGTAAAGAATTCTATTGTTCACAGGCACAAAAAAAGCGACGTAATCTACGTCGCTTTGGCTTATTGCTTACTGTTCATTCACTGATCAGGCATCAGCTAATGAAACAGTTAAGCAAGCTTAAAAGTCGCCACTTTATCACTTAAACCAGCGGCTTGGCTCTTAAGTTCGTTCGACTCAGTTAAGCTGTCCTGTGCGCCCACAACTAGGTGGTCGGTAACATCTTTAATGGTCGTCACGTTCTGGGTAATTTCACCCGTCACATGTGTTTGCTCTTCAGCAGCCGTCGCGATTTGAGTCGCCATATCGCTGATCAAAGCAACCGCCGTGTTGATCTCTTCAAGCGCATGCGAAGCTCTGTCTGCATCTTCTACTGAATGTATCGCCAGTTTAGAACTGCTCTCCATAAGCTCAACCGCTTGCGCCGTTGTGCGCTGCAGGATATCAATTGTTGATTTGATCTCTTCTGTTGAAGAGTGGGTACGCTGTGAAAGCACACGTACTTCATCCGCGACCACAGCAAAGCCACGACCTTGTTCACCAGCACGAGCCGCTTCAATCGCCGCATTCAAAGCAAGCAAGTTGGTTTGCTCAGCAATACCTTGAATCGTGGCGAGTACTGTCGAGATCTCTTGAGCGTGCTTGTTAAGTTCGCTGATCACGTTACCCGCTTCGTTGACTTCATTGGCTAGGTTATTGATAGAACCTTTAGTGTCGACTACCAGAGCGTGACCACTGTTAGTGCTTGTCGCTGAGTCTTGTGCCGCTTTTGCTGTTTGCTCGGCATGCGATGCAATCTCTTGAGTTGCACAGGCCATTTCCGTTACAGCCGTTGCCACCATTGTGATTTCTTGCTGTTGATGGTTAAGCTCATCCACAGAACGGTTCGCACGTTGAGTACTTTGCTCTGACTGGCTATTTAACTGTTCTGACTGCCCACGGATATGGCCAATCAACTGCTGTAAGCTTCCAACAAAGGTATTGAAGTTATGAGCCAACTCGCCCACTTCATCTTGGTTTTCTACATGAATGCGTTGAGTCAAATCACCGCTACCATTCGCGATTTGCGCCAATGCTTGAGATACGTGGTTCAACGGACGGAATAGGATAGTACACAAAAGGTTAAACAATATGGTACATACAATGACGACCAGCAGTGTCACTAAAACTTGACCAATCACTGCATCAAATAACGGTGCAACCAGAGAGTCATGATTAACAACACTCACTGTAATCAGGCTCGTTCCGTCAATAGCACGTGCGTACAGAACATAGTCGCTGCCATTCAGTTCGATAGAAGTGTCTTTACCGCTAGTCAGAGCCTTTTGTACATCGGAGAAATTTAACCCAAGTGAACTGATATTCTTGTTCAGTAACTTAGTGTCAGGGTGCGTATAAACCGTGCCTTTGTTGGTCGCGATGAACATGTAACCTTCACCTGGAAGAATCACCTGCTCTAGACTGTTTAAGATGTCTGTAATTTCTACATCAGCACCCAACACAACCTGTTGCCCATGCAGTTGCATTGCTGTTCCTAATGAAACAACGTTCGCCCCAGTTGCTGCAGCAACCGTTGGGTTATCCATGAACACCTTGCTTGGGTTCGCAACCGCATTGGTGTACCAACCCCATAAACGGGGATCATCATTGCCCGGCGGCAGTACTACTCCGTTCGCGTTCTTTTGCGAACCATCAGGAAATGCCAAGAAGACATTATCAAAAGAGGCTGAGTCACGAACCTGTTTTAGATGAGTCACCAAGCCTTCTTGTTTGGATTCTTTCGAAAGAGAAGTAAGCGCACGCTCTTTGGATAAGATCCAATCCGATACATATTGATTGTACGAAGCCGATGCGCCCTCTAAGCGCTGTTCAACTTCAATATCCAACCTTTGCAGTGAAGCACGAAAAGACAATGCCTCGACCAAAATCCCCCCCAGGATAATGGCCATACTGGCTGAAATCGCCAGCTTATTTTTAAGCGAGAGTTTCTTGAACATAGGAAACCTATAATTTGGAAGTAAAAACCGTGGCGAACAAATTGGTTGCCAAAGCGGTTTGCAAGCGGGATATATTTTACGCTTTAAAATAAATTAAGAAACCAGCTAACCGGTTGAATTATTCATATGTGTGAGTAAGAGCACGCATCGTAACCCATTGATTTAGAGAATGGTGAACTCTAAGTTTCAAATTAGAGACGAGAATAAGTTCAACGGTAGGCGTCAAACTTTAGGACTGGTAAAGGCGCAGAACACGCCATTTCTCACAACCTAAATAGCGTTACGAGTTTTGATCCATTAATCTAATCGTTCATTCTGTCGTCTGAGTTTTCCTATGTCCCGAAGCCAACGTCTCTTTGACCTACTCCAACTATTACGTTGCCATAAATACCCAGTTACCGCCGACTACTTGTCGATAGAACTCAATGTAAGTACTCGCACCATTTATCGCGATATCGTGACGCTGCAAGCACAAGGTGCTGAAATTGATGGTGAAGCAGGAGTTGGCTATCTGTTAAAACCGACCTTCACTCTCCCTCCGATGATGTTTTCAACGGAAGAATTGGAAGCGTTACGGCTTGGTGCTGAATGGGTAGCGAAGCAAGCCAATGGGGAATTCAGTGAGTCAGCTAGAAATGCCATTGCCAAGATTTCTGCTGTGTTACCTGCTGACCACCAGGCCAAACGCAGTGAAGATATCGTGCGTGTTGCTTCAATCATTGAAGTCGCAGAGTTAACCATTGACCTGTCGGACATCAAGTTCGCAATTAAGCAACAGAACAAAGCTGAGATTCATTACACAGACGCCAAAGCTAAGATTAGCTCTAGAATCGTTTGGCCAGTGTTGATTGGCTTATTCGAACAACAATATGTCTTGGTCGCTTGGTGTGAAACGCGAAGTGCGTATCGTAATTTCAGGCTCGACAGAATTACCGAATGGAAAATACTTGAGCAAAAGTACCAGCATGCGCGCCACGACTTGATCAAAGATTGGCAGAACATGGAAGGCATTGCAGATAAAGTGATTCGCTACTGACAAAAACTGTCACAGGGGTTAGATACATTGCTGTGGTCCCAAACCGGGCTCAACACAAAAACCGAGTTAACTGAAACCAACACGGCAAACCCAATTGAACAGTTCAGGAGCTACTATGTTTACCATCGATTCATTTGTTCTTTATGTCACTGACATTCACCGCAGCATGGATTTCTATTCTAAAGCCTTTGATTGCGAGCCAAAGCTTCTATCACCGACCTTTGCTGCTCTAGACTTTGCAGACAACGTTAAAATTACACTCAAACAGTCAGATGTTCTAACCCCAGCAAGTAGCATCAAGGGTGGTGGCACCGAGCTCTCCATGCCTGTTGCAAACAAAGAGACACTAGAAAGTCTTTACCAAGCATGGAAAGAGAAAGGCATTCAGTTTGAACAAGAACCAGAAAAGTCGGTTTATGGCATCAACTTCCTTGCTGTTGATCCAGACGGACACCATATCCGCGTCTTCGCTTAAATGAGTGAGAGCAAGCTGCACCTAGCCGCTTGCTCATATCATAAAAAGCTCATTTCATAAAAGCTCTCTAACCGAAATCTAGAGTCAGCAATAGTCGTGTCTCATTTGGTGACGTAACTGGTGAACGGTGAACAAGGCCTCTATTCTCATTGCCACTCCAACGCTCCCCTTTTAATAACGCAACATCACCACTGGCCATTTTCTGGATGTCAGATTCGTCGTTGTACAGGCCTGAAACAGAATCAGGCTGTCCATTACTTCCACGGCCAAGCTTAGAACGGTCGACCGATTCGTTTGGCAGCCATTGCGTCGCGACACCATGATAAGTGGTCACTAAGCGGCAAGGTACTTGGTCAAAATGAAAACGAGGACACATCGCCTTATTCAGAACCGCGAGACGGAGCCCTACTTCTTCAAGATCGAACAAACAACTGAACATATCCACCAGCTCTGCCATGTTTTCTAATAATGCTTTAGAAGCGGTTCCATCGGTGGCAAATTCCAATTTATCGAGAGCATTTTCAGGTGACACGCTAACAGACTTACTGAAGCTAGGATTCGAGGCGATGAATTCACTAATTGCCGTCGTTAAACCTTCATTAAACTGTCGCTGCCATACCGCTATATTAATATCACTTTGGTAGATATCCGCTAATACCGTTGGCTGCTCAGAAGCGCTAAGTCCAGGCTTATGATTCGCCTGATCCTTGATACTCACAACGGAACTAATGTTAAGTGGCTGATTGCTATTCGTTATCAAAGACTTGGTTAACACGGCATTCATTACGTCATCTCCTTGATGCATGCTTATCGTTTCTCTTTTAATACTGCAAACGTCGTTCACAGTAATAGCGACTTTTGGTTATGTTATAACATAACCAAACTTACACAAGTAACTTTGCCGATCATGGTTCCAATAATATGGCGATGCTCTACCTTCGTCAGGTAATTTGATGAATGCTGAACTAAGCTTCTATCTATCTTTTTCTAATTTATCTTTAGTTCAAATAAAGACTCCAAAATGCACGACTCGAGAACGTTAAACTTGTGAATTCATCAATGTGGTGACAACTTATGAAAAAACTAATCTCTGCACTCGGCCTCCTATGCACCGTTATCTCCGCTCAATCTTTCGCGGAAACGGGCTACACGTTAGACCCCAATTTATCGAATATTACGTTCGCAACTATCAAGAAGCAGTTTGTTGTTGAGCCCGCATCCATCAAGCCTTTATCTGGAGGTCTTACCGAAGCGGGTCAATTTGCCATATTGTTGGATTTGAAAAGTGTGAGTACTGGCGTGGCTATTCGTGACCAGAGGCTCAATGAGCTTTACTTTGAATCGATGACTTTCCCTGAAGTAAAAATCTCTGGAAAAGTTGAACCGTCAATGTTGTCTGGTGACCCAAAAAGAACAACCATTGCAGCGGAGGTTACCTTGCACGGCGTAACAAAAACGATTGATTTTCCCGTTTTAATCGTTCCATCAGAAGAGTTAGTGATGGTTAGTTCAGCCTCGACAATCATCGTCAATGGCGCTGATTTTGGAATATCGACAGACAACTTGAACAAGCTATCAGCTACCGTTGGTGGGTTAGCGATTTCCGACAAAATCCCTTTAAGCTTCAATCTGCTCTTCGATAAATAATAGGGTCACACCTACCCAGTTAGATCTTTTTTAATTCACATTCATCCATCGTTTAAGGCGGGTGAATGTGAGTTAGAACCGGCAAGTCAGTAAACAGTTCTAGATAAACAAGTCACTCATGTTCAATTAAAGTGGTCGGTCGTCCAACTTTAGTCTAACCATTAATCACTCAAATCTGCGGTGATTAAAACAATCGCTTATTGCCTTATCCTCGGCAGAACAACACATCCACCTAAGTGTTTAAACACACTCGCTATTTACCTATCTCAAACCGGTTTTAAATGAGAAAATTATATGACTAACCGCCTAGTGATATTGATGGTGAATGATGTCAATATGCAAAACTAAACAAAGATCTTGTCCTAGTGCTAGAACATCTAGCTGAACCTAAAAAGAGCCCTTTTCATGCTGAATAAACACATCGTTAATCGAGACAGCTTGGCTGGAATGGGGGCCACTCTAATAGGCAACGGGATCGGTAGGTTTGCCTATATAGCATTAATGCCGGCTCTCATTCAAAGTGGTTGGTTTAGCGAAAGTGATGCATCTTACCTTGGTGTCGCGACCCTTCTTGGGTACATATTGGGTGCACCTGCTGCCAACATACTGCTGCGTTACTTTAGTGCTGGGCAGTTAATTCGATTCGCTATGTTGATAAGCAGTTTTAGTTACTTAGGCTGTGCGCTACAGGAGGCGCCCTTAACATGGTTCTATGTTTGGCGAACTTTGGCTGGAATTGCGGGTGCCTTATTAATGGTTGTCGCCCCACCAGTGATTGTCCGAAAGTTTAATCCCGATGTGAAGGCGCGTGTCAGCGGTGTCATATTTTCAGGCATTGGACTTGGTGCGATGTTATCAGGCACATTAATCCCAGTACTGATCTATTTTAGTGTGATGTCGGCTTGGATTGGCATGGGAGTCATCGCATTAGTCACAACGATACTGACTTGGAATGCATGGCAAACCCAACCTAACACATCTAAAGCGCCTTATATAAAATCCTCCTTCTCTCAGCTCTCAAAGCCAAAATCAATCAGCGTTGCGCTTATTCTAGTGGCTTATACCTTCGACGCTATCGGCTACTTACCCCATACCTTGTTTTGGGTAGATTACATCGTGCGCGAACTGGGTATGTCGTTTAGCAGCGGTGGTCTGTTCTGGGCTACCTTTGGTATTGGTGCCGCCATTGGACCATTGATTACCGGTATCTTGGGAGACAAGTTAGGGCTTAAAAAATCCCTCTGTATTGCATTTAGCCTCAAGGCTTTAGGCGTCGCATTACCGCTTGTTAGTACACACCCTATCGCGCTGTTAATTTCTTCATTACTGGTTGGTATTTTCACGCCGGGAACGGTAACTCTAGTGTCGACTTACACGTTGGAGATTGTAGGCTATGAACTGCATACCAAAGCGTGGGCAGGCATGACACTCTCTTTTGCCGTATCACAAGGTGTGGTTGGGCTTTTGATGGCGTACTACTTAAATCATATGGCTTCATACGACGTGTTATTCACCGTTAGTACTGCTGCTTTGATGCTGTCTGCGGTGTGTACCTTAATGACTGTAACTCACTCTAAGCCTGAATACTTGACCTAGATCTAAGCTAACTTCCTCAGTTCATCTGACGAATATAATAAAGGATTATCATGCAACTCTACTTAAATGAAACCTCCCCGTTTTCACGCGTGGTCGCAGCAACTGCGCTTCTATCACGCTGCTCTCCTTTGTCTTTTGTTTGGGTTGATCCATGGAGCTCCCCGGCCAATCTAAAAAGCGTCAATCCGTTTTGTTTAATTCCAGCACTCAAACTTGAAGACGGAACAGCACTAACGGAAAGCTTGTGCATTTGCCAATACCTAATTGAAACGTACCAGCCTCAAACGCTACGTCAGGTAACGTTAAGTCGTGCCAATGAAATGCAAACGTTAGGAACAGCAAAGACCTTAATGGAGATCGCGTTTAGAACCGCGGCATTGATTCGCTATACAGACAGTGACAATGCGCTTATCCAAAGAGGGCAAGAAGGTATGGTTGCCGCCCTAGAGCAACTTGACCAAGAGATAAAAGAACAAGGACTAGAATCCCTTTTGAGCGACAACTTGGCCACCTTGTATCTCCATGTAGCTTTAGATTACGTCCAGTTTCGACATACTGAATTGTTTGATGAAGTGGACAGCCGCAACATCATCGATTTTTTACACCTTTCTCCGTTCGCAGACGTACTGACATTTATTAGCATTGAGAGTTTGGCAAACAAGTCTGATTATGAAACGTTGCTTGATTCGTTCGGTCGGGATACCTAAAAGCATCCAAAACTAGAATGCGTAAAATCTTGAATTCAAAGTGAGATAGGCTCAGAGATGTCGTTGATGTCACATGTCGTTACACAGCATGACGTGTTAAGGCTTTACATCTTGGGCGAGGTAAACAACAATCCCTGAGAATAAATCCATAACATAATGTATTTAGAAATTATGAGTAGTACAGAAAATAAAAAATCGAGTCCTCTTTTCGAAGTCGTATTTAACGTCCTTCTTCCTTCATTCATCTTAATGAAGTTCAGTGGAGAGGAGGATCTCGGAACAGGCTTAGCATTACTTGTCGCCCTTGCCTTCCCTATTGCTTACGGTGGCATGGAGTTAATCCGCAACAAGAAATTCAACTTCATCGCGGCGCTTGGCTTCGTCAGCGTGTTATTAACGGGTGGCATTGGTTTCTTCGAACTAGACACTCGTTGGTTAGCGCTAAAAGAAGCATTAATACCTGGCTTAATTGGTTTAGCGGTTCTTGGATCGACCTTCACTCGCTACCCGTTTATCCAAAAAGTTATCTTTACGCCAGCTCTGTTAAACATCTCTCTTATTGAAGAGCGCTTAAGACAGTTCGGTAACCAAGCAAAGTTTGATCGTTGTCTAATGACATCGAACTACCTATTCGCAAGTACCTTCGCTTTCTCTTCTGCGATGAACTATTTCCTAGCGACTTGGATTGTGACAAGCCCTGCCGGCACTGCAGCCTTTAATGAAGAGTTGGGTAAGCTCACGCTATACAGCTACCCAGCCATAGCTATCCCTAGCATGCTGATGATGTTAGGTATTTTCTATTACATTTGGCGCCAAGTTCGCGCTATGACGTCACTAGAAACAGAGAAAATCTTTATTACTAAGTAGATCTTACCGAACTACCTTAGTGTCTCGTCCTAAAATAGAAACACACACCAAAAGCTCAGCACATTCGCTGGGCTTTTTTGTTTCTGCTCTCTCATTTATCCGACAAGTGATACGCTGAATTATGATTAGCTTTCTCAAAAATGAGAGATAACGTTCACCTTTCCCATACTAGCTTGATAGCTAGCATTTAAATTACCGATAGCTAAAGAACTGCATTCGGTTATACTGAAAGATGATTTAACGCTCAATCTTGTTGATTACTTTACAAAACCCTGCCTAGGTGTTAACACTATTTCAGCCCTTATTGCTAAGATAGAACAAGCTTGGCCTTAAAGTTAAGCGCCAGCCGTACTCAATAAGGAATATAGAATATGAACAAATCTCAGTTGGTTGAACACATCGCAACTTCAGCAGACATCTCAAAAGATCAAGCAGGTTCAGCGTTAAACGCACTTGTTGAAGGTATCTCTAACACATTGGCTAAGGGTGATGATGTTGCCATCCTTGGTTTCGGTAGTTTCAAAGTTAATTCTCGTGCTGCTCGCACTGGTCGTAACCCAAGAACCGGAGAAGAGATTCAAATCTCAGCATCAAAAACGCCTGCGTTTAAAGCAGGTAAAGCACTAAAAGAGTCATGTAACGCTTAGAGTAAATACGATCTCAAAGCAGAATCCAAGGAAGATTACTATGTCTATAACCAAAGAAAAAGTTAAAGCTAGCCGCAGTAAAAAAGCAGGCAAGTCAACCAAAGCACAAGCCGAAACGCCCAAGACTCGTCAACGCATTGAAGAGCTTATGGAAGAGCGTGAATTGGCAAAACTGTTAGAGTTATAGTTTGTTATTCTTCTAATGCCACTGCAGCCTTGCAGTGGCATTTTTGATTTAAGAAACAGCGCTTCACTAATCAAGTGCTTATACCGGTTAACCCTTTCAAGCGACCTCTTTCTGCAATTCAGTCACCCCATTAATGCGTTGATGCAATTTGGTATCGATAGTCAACGAGATTAGAAAACTCAGCAATGCAATAATAGCTCCTGTAACAAACACCCATTGATATCCAGACATCCACACCACTCCCAATAAGAATGGCAGAAATACTGCCGCGATATGATTGATAGTAAACGAAAGACTCGCCGTGGACGCCACTTCGTTTGACCGGACGGTTTTCTTAAAATAAGTAGTCAACGCTATCGCAAAACTGAAAATGATGCTGTCGGCAACGTATAGCCCACCTGCCAGATAATGATTCTCAACAAAAGCATACGATAAGAACACCAACATCAACGCCACATACTCAATCAGTAGAGCTCTCTTTTCTCCTACTCGGTCAATAAAACGACCCACCACAGGTAATGCAACAGTGGCGGACAAGCTGGATAACATAAATAGAGCGGCCATCATTGCGATCGTGTAATGGAATTTGGTGACCATGAGTAAGCCTGCAAACACGACAAAGATCTGTCTTCTTGCCCCGCTTAGAAAGGTCAATATGTAATATGTGGTGTATTCACGACGTACAATAAGCTTGGTGTGCTGTCGTTCACCGCAGCTAGCATTTTTGAATGTGAGTAGATAAAAAGCTAACCAGAAGCACGCTGTACCACTAGCAAAAAATATAGCCTTATCTGATACACCAAAAACATAATTGGCGACAATAATACATATGAAAGTCACCATGGAGAAAAAGGATGCCGCGGCTCGAATCCTCCCCATGGATTCACTAAAGTTTTCCGTACCTAGAAGTTGTGTAGACAGTGATTTATTCACTGCTTCTAGATAATGAAAACCAACAGACATCAGGGTTGTGCTGAAATAGAAGCCATAGATTGAGGGTAAGTAACCCGTTATGGCAACGCCTAATCCCAGCGCGGCGACAGAGAGCACCGCAACTTGTTGTTCAGAAATAATAAGTAATAGAAACAGCACTGTAAATGAGAGTAAACCAGGGATCTCCCTTACACTCTGAAGCAGACCAACGTCCGCTCCTGTCATGCCCACGGTATCGACAGCGAAATTGTTCATGACAACTCGCCACCCCGTATTCGCTATCACGGAGGCAATAGCGATGATCACTAACATCGAAAATGAACTTCTCGATGTTAACAAGCGTACCCAACCAATCATTTATACCACCGATTCCATCGGCTTCGCCTTAAACGACCGTAACTGCGCGGTGATATGCATCCTGCCATGTTTAATTCCTCAAAAGTAACTTTACTCCGAAAAAGTCAGTCATATGAAACTCAGCTTCGGAATTAGGAAGAATACTACTCGCCAGTCAATTGTTACACGATCGTTTTGTAAATGTTACTTTTTGCATTTATCAATCTGCGTTAAGCGTAAAGGCCGCCCAAAATTTGAACGTTAAGTAACTGACTTAATTACATTGTCATACATACCCATACATACCCAAATCGCATTTTTCACTATCATCATTTTCATTGTTAGTTATGAGAGTCAGGGAAATGTTCGCAACACTAATGTGTTGGTGCAGCGTTTCTTTTTTGAGGTGATTATGAATGTCGTTCGCATGGGAATAGAAGCCAATACCCATAAAAATAAGGGTAAGTACAAGGCAATAATTAAGTTTACTATTCGAGCCCTGTTTTACTATTCAGCCACTAGAAAAATGAGTGAAAATTTCAACTCTGAAGAGAGAAAGCTGTTATTTATCAAACAGCCTAACTTCTTATCTAAATTTGTAACTCCCTACTTATGTACTGGCTTTAGCAATAAAGAAAAGATAGAAATCTTATCCAAGCACTACGACTGGTTTGAAGAAACCTTCGCAACAGAAGCTAGACACCAAATCTATAATGAAAGACTCAATCTTTTAAAACTAGAGATAGATGACAACGTTTATCTGGTTAATCTCAGCTTTGAAAGAAACGCGAGAAAAGAGGGTGAACTGACAATTTCATTGACCAATTCTCTACTCGAAAAAATGTATAGCATCTCGCTCACTGTTTTCGACAACAGCATCTACATTGGTGGTATTCAGGGTGGAGCCAATGACAATGGATTTAGCCGTACATTCACAAAAGCTTTCTACGGTTTAAGACCTAAATCCTTCATGGTAGAAACACTACGACTGTTAGCCATTAGCTTAGGTATCGAAAATATCTATGCGGTAAAAGAATCTGGCCATGTGTCGAACTCATTACGCTACGGCAAGAAAAACAAAGACATCAGCCTTAAGTACGATAGTTTATGGGAAGAGCACGATGGACAGGTACACGATGACTATTTTTATCGTCTACCGATCAACCCAAACAGGAAAGACCTTGAGGCTCTAAAGCGCCAAAAGCGCAAGTTGTATCGCGAGCGGTATGCGTGGCTAGATCAGTATGAAGAAGAGCTAAAGAACAAAATGAGCCACAACATTCAAGTTCAGTTTAGCTAACAACTGCCTTCTAAATAGGTGCTAACTTTCTGGCGCTCGCTCTTTCTTTTGTGACAAACACAAGGCCTCGTAATACGGGGCCTTAGAATCGAGAAGCAGCTCTGCACTTACCTCTCTGATTTCACTCAAACTTCCCTTTCAACTTGAGTCATTCTTTTTCTTACTCATACGAATCAATAAAGGCTCGGAGTGCTTGCTGGTCAACAATTTCCAACCCTTGGTCTCCTTTTCGTATGAAACCTTTATCTAATAGGTCTTTAACCGCTCTTCGATACACTCTGCTCGATGTGCCAAAACGTTCCGCTTCTTGATTCACTTTATCGAAACCGCCTAACACGGTATTTGTCTGGCTTTGAACCAATAAGTCGTAGGCAATGTTGTAGGTAATTGAGTGTAAAAGACGGTTAGTGTAAATGCCCATAGAGTCTTGATAATCTTCCGCTAATGCAGAGGCAAAGAAGAACATCATCTCCGGGTTTTCATGTAGTGCTTCTGCTAGTTTCTGAATGCAAATGACATCAACTTGCATGTGTTCGTCAGCCACTACGTTCCACTGACAAGGTGTCTGAGTGAAAAACTCCATCTCACCGAAGATATGGTAATCGCAATTCACCTCACCCAATTGAAAGCGTCGCCCATTAGCCGCAGAAATACTCATAGAGACTCTCCCTGCGGGCACTACATAAAGATACTGAAGCTGCTCACCTTGCCGTAGGATTTCATCGTTTTGATTGAAGTAACGAGAGTTAACTTGGTGTTGGTAGATGAGATCTCTAAATTCAGAGCTTTTTTGTTCTAAGTAGTTTTTAAAGCGTCCGCTTGAGTATGGTGCAATCTTCATACTTACTCTCTCATTGCATTACTGCTGTTTATATTCAAACGATTGTAACCACTTAAACCACAGGAGAGAACCCAATAAAAAAGCGACGGTCTCCCATCGCTTTTGTCTTGTATTTATTCAGGCTCTTATTGAGTAATTAATGCTTCCAGTGCCGCTAATGATGCTAGCCGCTCTCCTTGCATCATTGCCTCTGCCTCATCGACATATTGCCCAACGCCCTCCTTTACATCTTGTTCGTACAAGACAACATTGTTCAAGATAGAAGCTACATTAAGCCCTCTCAAGCGTCCCACGGTAAACAACGCGGATGTTTCCATGTCTGCACCTAAAATGCCTTTGCCATTCCAGTACTGACAAAGCGCCTGCTCGTCATCGGTATAAAAACTGTCGTGTGAGCGCACCGTTCCTAAATAGTAAGGTGTTGATTGCTGCTGCAAGAACTTGTCTAGCTCTTTAAGCAGACAGAAGCTTGCATAGGCGGGATACGACGGCTTAACGTAAGCGGTAGAACCACCCTCATCGCGAACTGCGCCCTCTGCAATAATTAGCTCACCAAGCCCGATATGGGACTGCATCGCACCTGCAGACCCTACTCTGACGATATGAGTCACACCACAAAACTTAAGTTCTTCTACCGCAATGATCATTGAAGGTGCGCCAATACCAGTGCTGCAAACTGATATCGCTTTCCCTTGATAAGTTCCAGTGAAGATTCGATACTCTCGGTTCTCAGAAACCATCTCGGCATCTTCAAGCAAGCTCGCGATTCGATTCGCTCTATCAGGCTCACCACAAACAATAACTAACGGAGCAATTTGCGTTTCATCAACGCCGATATGAGGTTGCTTTGCCATCTTCACTCCTAAGAAGCCGTTGCTTGAGTTAACGATTTATCACTATTTCGTTTAGCTGTGCGTGCCCACTCACGAGTACCGTTTGCCGCAATAAACATTAAGATTGCGTATTGAACAGACATTGCGTACACACCCTGCGTAGCATAAATACCAACACTGATAATATTAATCACAATCCACAGTATCCAGTTTTCAACATACTTACGTGTCATAAGAACTTGAGCAACAATAGATAGAATGGTCATCGTGGCATCCCAGAATGGGAACGCATCAGGTTCAAGTACTGGTTCCGTTAAATCAGCACCAAATAGATTCAAGCTATCAACCGCGATGTTTGCCAGCGCAAAGAAGAATGGGTCGATATACATTGTGAGCAGTGCAATCGAAATCGCACAGGCTGCAGCCGTTGCCACCAGCTTATTTTGGCTCAACCAGCGAACTTCTAGCGTTTCACCTTGCTCATTAGGGCGTGTCCATGCGTACCAGCCGTAAATGTTGGCGCAGAAGAAAAAGAGCTGAAGCAGTAACAGTCCGTATAACTGAATTTGGAAAAAGATAACCGCAAATAAGGTGACATTCAGTAACCCGAACAGGTAATTAATGGTTTTTTCTTGGCTTGCAAACCAAATACACAGCAAACCAAATACGGTGCCGAATGCTTCGATCCAGCTCATTGCATAGCCATCTCCTATTGGGATATTGACTAGAGTATTGTTGATATCAAGTAGGGCGAATAGATCCATCGGGGTGTCCTTTATTATTTGATTTTTGTAGCACCTATCTTATTGCGCCGATAGAAACAAAGAGGAGGACATTTGTCCCCCCTAGATTGCATGCGATCATAAATCAGAATAATAATTCCGGAAAATCAAATTCACAGAAAGGTGTCATCGACCTCACAGCAGTCTTGAACTCGAAACGCCAACAGCAGAACAAATCACTTCCAAAAACGAAACTTTAGCTTACTGGCTTTAAGCTGATATCGCGTTGACGGGCGCTCTTGAGAAGCGCATGCTTTTATTTCGAGCAGAATCGTTTTTGGCCGTGTAATCGACCCATCACACGTTTTGTACAACTTACCCAATTGAATGGCAGGTCACATGAATAAGATTGTTATGTTAGTAATGGGGCTGTTTTTTACCAGTCGATTGTTTGCCAGTATTGTGCCGCATGTTGGTCAACTTGAGCATGATGCGCCTATTCTCCTTCGCTCTGCATTGATTGTGGGCGTTGCGGCTTATGTCGTTTGGACAGCGTTCAAATATTTCAAAAAGAACAAAGCCTCTGGTTCAGAACAACTCTAGGGAGAGGCATTAGAAATGCTTGAGAGTTAGCAGTTAAACTCGGTTACTTATCTGCAAAATAGTCGACCAAGATTTTACGCCACTTTCGCGACTCACGAATTTTCAGAAGAGCGCGGTTAATTTCCTCTTCATACGAGTTGTTTTCAGTGATGATAAAGCCATAATTCTGCTTTTCGAGTTGATACGGCAACACCTCCAGATCATCGAACTGCCCACTTATTCTGCCATTACCAATCATATATTTGAGCACCACATCATCAGCGACAATCGCCTCTACTTCGCCTTCCTCTAAAGCCGCCAACAGTCTTGGCATATCGATATAACTCTTGTGTCGAATACCAAAGCTTGTGAGCATCAAAGAAGAAGTCGTCGCGACTTTTGCCCCTACTTCAACATCCGCAAGATCATTCACACCTTTAATATGGGAAGAGCCTTGGCTGAGCGTAAGCTTGCTGGCTAATACCGCAGTAATACTGGCGATAAACAGCATACTCAGCACACCAATGAACACCGTAGCAATTCGTCCGGTTAAGCTCTTAAACTCAAAATAATTGAATGGGCCTCGAGTGATAAAAAGCAAACCTAATATGAAACTTTCTAACCAACGGCCCGTTCGGCTTTTCATCGAATAGAGCTTTTCATTTTCACCGTGTTCCAATACGTAAAAAAAGGCACCAATCACACCAGAGATAAAGACGATAACGCCAATGATCAGCCACAATGCAGGATTTAAGAAAATGGCATGTAAGGTATGAAGGTAACCTTGCTTCTTCACTGCGATAGCGAGGTGAGTTTCATAAAAGGAATGGGAAAAGTCAGCAAACAACTCACGCTCTGGGGTGATGGAAATACAAGAGACACCGATGTCGATTTGCTCTGTTTCAATCGCATTGAGTAATTCATCCAAACGATGATTCTCTATCGTGTACTCAACGTCCATCTCTTTAGCGATCTGTTCCCAAAGCTCGACACTCAGGCCATTCCATTGACTTTCCATCGAACTGATCACAAAAGGAGGACACGGGTACACTCCGACTTTAAGTGGAGAAGAAGAGGCAAAAGTACTGAAGAATAGAAAAAGAGAAACGATTGAAGTGACACCGTATCGGAGTGTCGATTTGAAGTATTTGTGCATCAGCAGCCCTCCAGAAGAAGGCAGCAATGAATTGAATCGAGTACGAAGGCTCGACTAATGAACACACATCAGCGCGATCAGAAGTGAAGAAAGATTATGATAAATTCAATACTGCCCTAGCTTTATTCGTTATTACCTTAACTATAGAAAACCTCTATTTATTGTGCAAAACAATGGGCGTAACAAACTAACGGCATAGGGAACATCGGATCGATAACTAGTGGGATGACATAAACTGGCTTTGTGCCGACGAACATAACTTTCCGCACTGCGTAATTTGGCTTTCAAGGAAGTAGATATTACGTCTGCTTTTGACCCATTGGGCGCGAACTTCCAGTTCTTGACCAATGGAAATGGGATGATGAAAGCGAGACGACAAACTCACCGTCATTGCAGTGATGTTATTTTGGAACAAACAATGCAGCATCGCACTGTCATGTAACGCGGTGACAATGCCACCCTGCATGATGCCATCGTAGCCCTCAGCTTTATCTGTTGGTACAATCTTGGCCCTGGTTTTATATTTAGCTAAAGCTTCACTCTTAATTGAAGCTTCATGATTGGCCAAGGCTTTATGATTGACTAAAGTCTCGCGCTCGCCAACGGCTTCAAAACAAATGGGGCTGTCTGCGAAAAAACCTTGGCTGCACACTTGGCAACGCCGATGGTTGTGTGGAATGAAAACCTTCATACTTACCTTTTAACCTTAAATACCTAGAGATTAATATGGCTCGACCAAAAAAACATCGCCAGTTATGCACCCGAGCGGCTTACTCTTGCTTTAAGCCTAATGGCGTTCCTATGGACGAGCTTCATAAAGAAGAATTGCTATTAGAAGAGTTAGAAGCCTTACGCTTGGCTGATCAAGAAGGATTGAGCCAACTTGAAGCCGCTGAACATATGCAGGTGTCTCGCCAAACGTTCGGCAACATCATCAAGCGTGCACGAGCCAAAGTCGCCAAGTGCATCGTCAACGGTCACGCGTTGGTGATTCAAAGCGCTTAACTCGCGAACTAGCCCAACGTTAGTTAACCCAACGTTAGCTAGCTCAACGACAGTGAATTCTCGATACTTAGCTTGATGGCTCAGAGATCTGATACAGCTTTCGACTCTGCCCTTCACACACATCTTTGCAATTGCATTCACGCTCAATATCTAACTGCGCAAGCCCTCCACAGCTGCCTTTGATTGGCTTGCGAGAAAAAATTACACCTATCGCCATCAACGCGACGATTCCGACAAACCCCAATAGCGTCAACAAAAAGGTCATTTTCGGAACCCTCGAATACCCCCTAAGTGATTCGGCTGTGCCATAAGAATCGCGGCGTCTTTCTTGCGCCCTTGCTCACCGCAGCCTTTCTTACTACTCCCTTTATTACTGCACCCTCTCTGACTGTGCCCTTTTTTACTGTGACAAACGTTGCGCGGCTCCCGAGCGTAATCGAGATCGGTCACTTGTTGCAGATTACTAAAATCCAAAGCACCTATTTCTGCCTTACCTGTTGATGCCAAAACTCTAATATCGTGGTTGAACAAGTGCGCTAGCATCTTCTTCCCTATGTGACGGACGACTACAGATTTCACATCGTAAGAACGGAGGACAGAGATCCATTGCTTCTTTTTATTGCAAGCGGTGTCGGAATCAACCAAAGGAACAATCTGCTTTATTTGTCGTTGCTCATCGACAATCGCGATCTGTGGGGAACGAGCAAAATGGTTGCCGACATGAAGGTCGCGACAAGGTACTGCGTATAACATAGTAACTTCCTGTTATTGATGATCAGAAGTTCAGCATACGCCTCATTATTGGCATATGCCAATAACTATCATGTGAAAAATAAGATTTACTGGATCGATAACTAAGATCAAAAGCTACAAGCTACAAGCTACAAGCTACAAGCAGCCAATAGGGTTGGCGCAGGTTACTCTACCTCCCACACCTGTTCATGGAGAGCCTCCCTTCCCCAAAAACAAGAATGCCCCACTAGTGCGGGGCATTCTTTGTACGTACGAGCTGAAATTTCAAAGGCAGAAGTGACGATATAAATCGTTGTTACAACGAAAGAGTAAAAGTACTCCCCACACCCAGTTCAGATTCAACGACTAGCGTTCCTTCGAGATTCTCGACCATGGCAAGCGCTAAAGATAACCCAAGACCATACCCCTCGATATTGCTGCGGCTGCTGTCGACTCGGTAAAGTCGTTCAAAAATCAAATCCTGATATTTCTGTTCAATGCCAACACCAGTATCTTGGATGGTTATCGCGATCTTACCCTCTGAACTTTGCTCGGCTTTGACCGTCACTCTTCCTTCGGGCTCGGTGTACTTAATCGCGTTATCAACAAGGTTAACCAACACCTGAGTCAATTTGTCAGGATCTGACTGAATAACAAGAGCATCAGCGCTCTCAACCTCAAGCTCAACTTGTTTATCTTCTGCGACATCTTCATACCAGCTCACCACATTGGCAATCACATCAGAGACCTGAGTCGGCACTTTCTGTGGTATGCGCTTTCCAGTCAGCTCGTCGTTCAGCTTCATCAAGGCGGTTAACATATTGCTTGCCTGCATGGCGTGTTCAGAACAATCTGCCAATGCGTCTTTCATCGCTTGTTGGTCGGCGTTATTGAGCAATGCCGTTTGGGAGGCTAACGTAATACGCGACAAAGGAGTTCGAATATCATGAGCGATCGCATCGACGGTCGTATTCAAGGTTGTCGTCACGTGCTGTAACTTGGCAACCGCAGTATGGACACTAGAGCTGATCACATTGAGCCCTTGCGGTAAATCAGATTCGGCTTCATTTTTAGTGCGAGTGCTAGGAAATTCTAACTGCCCTTTTTTCAGCTTATCGAGCAGGTCGCCAAAGGTCACTAACGGAGACATGGCACTCTGGATGATGTTACGAGTGAATACTGCGGTCACGGCCACGAGAGCAAGCAACGCATATAAGGTCATTAACCATTGATTGTAGGCGATAAAGTCTCTTGCTCGGTTATCCAAAACCAACCAGAAATCATATTGCTCCCCTTCAATAGGCAACGACATATAGGGACTCAAGATGAAGCTCTCTAACCATGAACGATTGTCATCAATTTGATAGCTAGAAAAAGACTGTTCTGTCGATAAATGTTGAACACCAGCGATAAACACACCATCAGATGAAGCGCCCTTCTCAAGCTTATACGCCGCAATGTTGTTTTCGAGTAACCGGTGAGGGTTAGCCTCTAAAACATGAATCAATCGCTCACTCGAATCGTAAGTCAAAATACGCTGATACTCGGTCGACATAGACGTAAGGATCTTCTTTTCCGTTTGGTAAAGGTCGAAAAAGAAGATAGCCCCAACAATCAGTTCCACCAGCAGCAAGCAGAGCAGTAAGGTCGACATAAAACGAACCAACAAATGTCTCTGCGTTTTAGCAAGCGCCTGTTCAATACTACGACTTGAGGACATAGCCAACACCTCGAAGTGTGTGAATTAATGGCTTAGAAAAACCCTTATCAACTTTGCTGCGAAGCCTACAAACCAAAACATCGACCACGTTGGTTTGCGGATCAAACTGATGCCCCCAAACATGCTCAAGAATCGCCATTTTAGACATCACAGCCTCTCGGTTTTCAAGCAGTAATTTCATCAACATAAACTCGCGCTGATTAATGATGATCGTTTGTTGATCTCTTTGCAGCGTGTGTTTAAGTAGGTCTAGGCTAAGCGGACCATAATGCAGTTCTAATGGCTGAGTTGTCGGTTGCTTACCTCGACGCACCAAGGTTTGGCAACGAGCCAATAACTCAGGAAATGCAAAAGGTTTTACCAAATAATCATCAGCACCTGACTGTAGCCCTTGCACTCGTTCTTCCACTGAGTGTTTGGCACTTAATATGATGACAGGCGTCGCGTAGCCTTGCCCTCGCAGCTCGGCAAGCACTTCAAACCCATCTTTCTTTGGCAACATAATATCGAGAATGATCACGTCATACTCTTCGGTTACGGCCTCGTGTAATCCACCAACACCATCTGTTGCGTGCGTCACCGTTATCCCTTCTTGCTGAAAACCATTCACCAAAAATCTCGCGATATGAATGTCATCTTCAATCAATAGTATTTTCATTAACGTCCGTTTATTTATTTGCCGTGGTCTTAATACACTCTATCAATATCCTTTCTCGAATATAACCAACATTGCAACTTTGTAATGTTCAAGAAAGCCAGTCGTAATCATGCATTCGTTAGTATGAACCTGTTGATTAAAAACACCCTTTCTAAACAAACAAAAAATAGAATTCGGAATTTGAAAAACGAATATTTTTTGAAAACAGATTCTTTTTGAAAACAGATGCTTTAACGGAGTAAACATGAAAACGACAAAACTAACAGTACTAGCAGCAACCCTTGGTTTCCTTAGCCTTTCTCACAATGCAATGGCAGCAGAAACACAAACGGTCTCTTTCACTCAAATCTCATCAGAAGCGGCCTTCAAGCTTGCCCATGAAGCCGTTGATCAATGCGAAGCCGATGGCTACAAGGTTTCTGCGACTGTTGTTGATTTGTCGGGCAATGTGATTGCTCAACTACGTTCTGATGGCGCTGGCATCCACACTCTTGATAGCTCACGCAAAAAAGCGTTCACAGTGGCAAGCATGAAGCAGCCGTCAGGTAACCTGATGAAACTCATCGCCGACAAACCTATCATGCAACCCTTGCAGAATATGGACGACAACTTGTTGTTCCTAGCGGGCGGTGTTCCGGTACAACTGAACAATGCCATGATTGGCGCGATTGGTGTGGGTGGCGCTCCGGGTGGCCACTTAGATGTCGCTTGTGCTGAAAAAGCGATTAAGAAATTCTTCTAAAAGTCCGTTTACCAACAAACACTGACTGATCTAGATAAGCGGCTTAGTACCCTCCTTGCCCAATCAAAAAATGCCTCGCACTTGCGGGGCATTGCTGCAAATAAAAGCAGTTGCGAATAAAAGCAACTCCGAATTGAAACCGATAATAGAAACGTAAACAGGCAAAACATGACACAAATTTGATGTGAACAATCCACTCAATTGTTATATTATAACATTACACTTAATAACCATCATTTCTCATGAAACAGCTATTTATTCTAATCGGTGTCATCAATCGCCTCTCCTCACGCTTTGTAAGCCGTTTCGCGACATACTTTCGCTCTATCAAGGGCTTGACTGTTGGCCTAGCACTCTTGTTTTTTGCGCCAAATCTATATGCCCACCCTCACTCTTGGATAGAGATGAAAACTCATATTGAGGGAGAGAATGGCATGATCACTGGTCTCTCTATGGAGTGGTCTTTTGATGCAATGACATCCATGTACATGTTGGATGGCGAAGATGTCTCTGCCGATACAGAAGCTGAAACATTCAAAAAGCTCGCTGCGTCTGTAATCGAAAACATGATGTACGAGCACTACTTCACGTATTTTTATGATGGTGAAGAGCCCATCAAATATCAGGTGGTTGAGAACGCAAAGTTTGAGCGTGATAAAGCCAAGATGGTTCTAACATTTGACCTACCACTTTCTAAACCTAAACCAGTGACACGAGACTCGCTTCGCGTACTCATTTTTGACCCTAGTTACTTCGTCGACATGTCGTGGTTATCGAATAGCGACGTGACCTTGTCACCTGAACTAGCGAGACAATGTCAGTTGGAATTAATCGAGCCCAACCCGACGCCAGAACAGATGAGTTATGCGATGTCTTTACCAGCCGACGCAGATCCAGATAACACGTTAGGCCAACTGTTTACACAATCGGTTGAGCTTCATTGTGCGGCAGTTCCTACATCCTAATAAAGCGACTCTTTACCGCCATTACGTAAGCTTCTCAATTCATTTAGAGAAAAATATCTGATATAGGTTCTTGTGAAATGCAGACAAATCAACTTAAAACAAACTATTACCTTATTGGCGCCGGAGCTTTATTGCTTATTGCTGTCGGTGCATATCAAGTGTGGTCCATGTGGCCATCGTTAGTTATCTCTAGCATCCAATGGCAAAGAGAAGTCAATTCAGAGCTTGCAGACCTACTTTATGAAGCTAAATCCAACCCTTGGGGTGCAGGCAGTTACCTTGTCGGATTCAGCTTTATCTACGGCATGCTCCACTCTCTGGGGCCTGGGCACGGCAAGGTTATTGTCTCTACGTACTTAGCCACTCACCCAACCAAAGCAAAAGCGAGTTTAGTACTTACGGTCGTCTCCGCTTTTTTACAAGCACTGGTCGCAATCTTACTAGTAAGCGTGTTGCTGTGGGGCTTTAGTGCTTCCATGCGAGTCGTGAATGACAAAGCGAATATGTTTGTTTCATTAAGCTTTGCATTAGTGGCCGTGGTAGGTACGTTGATTTGCTGGAAAGCTCTGAAAAACATCTACTCAACGATGCGTAAACCGCAACCAACTCTGAGAGTGAAAGCCATCACTCCATTAGCAACAGGCGCAATTTCGTCAGTGTCAGTTCGTTCGTCAGCGCCAGTTCGTTCGCCAATAGCACTTCGTTCATCAATATCAGCCCCTTCCCCGATAATAGGCGCTACTAGTGCAATGCAAGCCGCTGCTAACACTCATGCAGATCATTCTCATGCCGACTGTGGATGCGGCCACCAACACGTCGCAGATCCAGAAGCCATCAATAAAGCTTCAACATTTCGAGAGTACGCGGGAATAATCGTGACGATTGGTATCAGGCCATGCACCGGAGCAATCATGGTTCTGCTTTTCGCAAACATGGTTGGCCTATATTGGATGGGCGTTCTGAGTGCCTTTGCGATGGCCGTAGGCACAGCATTAACAACCTCATTAATTGCAATGATGACGCTAACAGGTAAACATCTAGTGAAGCGCTATTTGGCAGCGGGTAACAAGAACAGTAGTGAATCATTGAAAGTCGCAGGTCACTACTTGCAACTCTTTGGCGGCATTTTACTTGTGTTGATTGGCTTGTTATTAATGAACGGCCAAGACAGCGGCATGTCGCCTGTTTTCACCATGTCGAGCGCAAGAATGTTGCAATATATCTGAGGTTCTTTCCACCCGCTCCGCACATATCAAGGCCTCGCAAACGCGAGGCCTTAGCTTTAGTCATTATTTAATATCAAATCAGGTAAACAAGTAAGCTATGCCGAGAGCAAACCCCGTCAGTATTATTGATTTACAAAAGAGCATCAAAACCGCTAAAGAAAAGTACCGACAAGCGATACAATGCTGGAGTTACTAGATTGCAGCGTAGTAGCCCCTTTATAGAAAGCTCATTCACAGAAAACATTAAAGTAGCCAGACATGTCTAAAGATCCCGGTTTCACCACAGAATACATCCTCGATAAGACGTTTTTCACAGAGTGTTATGATCAAACTAGCCTTCCGACTCAATTTCCAAAAGCCTATTTAAAAGGAATACTGTTTCTTATTTTTGGTGTGGTTTTATTAGAGTTTGAGCTACTACCTAACGGTTACGTTGGCTGGTTCTTTATTGTATTAAGTGTGATTGAAGCGTTCAGCGTTTACTGCAAGAGAACCTGGTGGATATGGCGACAAAAAATCAGCTCAGGTGCTGGCAGCAAAGTAGTATTTCAGGGGGACGTTAACGGCGTAAGTTATAAAAACGCTAAAAACACCAATACTATCGCTTGGACTGACATCTCCCAGCTGCAACAAACCGATTTAGGTTTTATCCTTCATATTGGAAAACAGCGCCAATATGTCAGTAAGTCTTGTTTAAACGATGAAGCAATCGCGTTCATGATTGAACAGCACGAGGCTTCTAAAGCACCCAAAGCAAATTAGCATCAAAAAATGCCTGCCAATTTGGCAGGCATTTTTCTATCATCTTCAATAATTCGTATGGCATAACCGGACAACAACAATGAACACCGTTTACCAAATCAGTGATTGTCACCTTTCCGATGAATCCAGCTATGAGAACCTGCGTAGAGCCCTGGAATACGTCAGCAAAGACACAGCATGCAAGACCATTTTTCTGACTGGTGATATTTGTTGTAACCCAAAATCGGGAGACTACGTTCGATTAGAAGCGTTCATTAGGCAACACATTAACGAACAATCCATTTACGCGATTGCGGGCAATCATGATGACTCTCGCTTAATGCGTACAGAGTTAAAAGGATCGTCGATTTTCGTCACCGATAAAGCCACCAGCTGTGGACGAGAATTTGTGTTTTTGGACTCCAGCTTCAAGCCGCTGGATAAACGTCATCCACTCGGTTCTGGGCGCATTGATAACCGCGGCATGGTTCAGCTAAAACGACAATTAAGAAAGGCCAATGATCCTATCGTGGTTGTTCACCACCCTGTCATTCCAGTCGGTGCTGAGTGGATGAAAGCCATCCGTCTAGAAAACGAGGCTGATGTGATGAGCGTACTTCGAAAATATCGCGTTCGTGATGTGATCTGCGGTCATGGCCACGATGGAATAACGGCGACAAAACAAGGCATAACTCAATACATGGCCCCTTCGACAGCCTATGGCTTTGACCACTCGATCAATGAATACAATCGCAGCGAGAAGGTAGGATTAAGTCGAATTTCGTTCTCTGTTGATTCCATCGACTACCAAGCTGTCTATTTTTGAACCCTCGATCTTGAATCTTGCTGTCTTAAACCTTGTGGATTCGCTTTCGAATAAACCAAGCTATATAGCGTTCTATGCCAATAGAAGAGGCTTGCAGCAATTCAATTTATCAATCTGCGATTGAAGACAGCACGCGAAGAGGTTTGGCGTTACACTCATTAAGATCAAACAAATAACGAGGGTCTATGACGTTTTCTCCTGCCATTTTGCGTAAAGTCTGGTACTCCCCTTCTATTAACCTTGGGCTTCGCGCCACCAGTGCCATTGTGCTGTTTCTCGGTTTAGGGGTGTTTCGAATCAAACCACTATCGCCATGACCGCTCTCATGACCATGCCAGCCGCTCTGATTAGTGGCCTCGATGCAGCAGGGCCAAGGCGGTGGACACGTTTTGCGATTACCGCAACCGTTTGGGGCATGACTCTGGCCATCAGTTACGCTCTGCTGAAAAGCGGACTGCCTTTATGGGTGACTTATGGTGCTATGGGTGCTTTGCTTGCCAGTGCTGCGGTCAATGGTCCATTCTGGGCGAGGCTCGGTATGTCGAGCCTATTGATAGCTGTCGTCACTCTCTCACTTCACAATTCCAACACAGCGCTAAGCTTGTACCCTATGTTGGTACTCGGGCCTCTTACTTTTGCACTGTTTAGCTGGCTTTGGTTTGCGTTGTGGAAGCACTATGCATTGCGTGTGTGTCTATCCGCGATTTACGAAACGTTGGCAGACTACATCCAATATCGCCAAGCATTCCTGCTAGGTAGCGAAAGTGATGCACCGAAAAGACGCATCAAATACCAACTCATCGAGTTGTTCCAACAGGCTCTTCAATCTGAATCTTTTCGGTCTAAGCAAGAAGATGCTAACTCGCTTCGACAAGCCTTGTTCCTCGCTCTTGATACGTTTGAAGTGATACTCAGCAGCCACACAACGAATCCCGATCTATTGAACCAATTCCAGTCCAGCAAACACAAACGAGACTTGCTATTGGTTTGGAGCCAGCATTGTCAGCAAAGACTAAGACACAAAGCCAAACAGCTTCTACACAACACAAACGAAGAGGTGAAGCACTTAAGCTCATTAGAGCAAGAAGCTAATGACTTGATTGAAGCGGTCAAGCTCGAAGACCAACCCCGCTTTCGTTATTGGGCATACGCAGTGAAGCACATTTCCCGACGTATTGAGCTTAATGAACCCGCTTATGAACGTTCTTTTGAAGTGCAGCCGTTCGAGTTGTCTTTTCGCCTACCAAGCCGAGGCAATCCGATTTGGCGTCATGTTACCCGTGTCGGTTTGATGTTCGCACTTGGTGCTGGAATTGCAGAATACTTCGAATTGATTCGCCCTGATTGGGTTCTGATTTCGATGTTAATGGTGATTCAACCAAGCTTCTTGGCGACACGAAGTAAAACGTGGCAACGCTGTTTAGGTACAGCGCTTGGTGTGCTGTTCGCGACCTCTTTAATTCACATTGGCGTACCAACGACCGCGATGTATACGCTTATCGTTATCCTCTTGCCTGTCGCGATGCTTAATATTATGCGCCATTACTCGCTAGCCATTGGTTGTATTACGGCGCTATTGATTTTGGTGTATCAGGCCATGGCGCACCAAGGGCTCGACTTTGCAGCACCACGTTTGATCGACAACATAGTCGGGGGCGCGATTGTCCTGCTCGGATATAGTTTGTTATGGCCGCAATGGCGAGGCAAAGAGATCCACACTCAAGCGTTAAAAGCGCTTAATAGTTCAAAAAACTTATTTGTGTATTGCTACGAACAGCTGCAAATTGGCACCGAACAACATGACCATATTGCGCTAACCAAGCAACGTGCCGCTATGCTAACCGCCGAAAGCGACCTTGAGCTGATTTACAATGAGATGCAGCAAGAGCCAAAACACACTCGTGCCGATCCTCACTATTATGAAGATATGCTGAGTCACTATCGATTATTAAGCCATTATCTCTGCTTGCTGATTCCGCTGGTCAGAAAAGGCACGCAATACCAAGGTTCACAACAAGTCGAACGCTTAATTCATGATGCGATGGATGCATTGATCAATACCATTCGTGATAACCGCGTCCATGAGCTGCCCGCGCTAACCAATCAAACCGATACCGGTCACCCAACTTCCACAACGGGTCAACGTTCGGTAGAAGAAATCATCTGGTTAGCACTGATGACAGTAAAACAAATGCACGATTTAGTTCGGCGTAATCTAGAAGGCTAAATCAGGGCTTAACGATCAAAGGACTTAAATACCAAAGATCTTAAACACCAATGGCCACTCAGATTTTGATCTGTATTTTTAGAGCTAAGCGTTTGGCACACTTTTAGGAAAAAGAAGAGTATCTAAAACTTGTTATTTAACTCATTCCAATACTTACGTTCTTTTTCAGTTATTGAATATATATGGTCATAACGGCCACATCGACCTAATTGCCTTAAGTGACCGTGCAAAACCAATTCGTTTAGAGAATTTATAACGTTTACAACATCATTATTTGTAGATGGCATCCATTCCAAATCAGGACCTACTTCGTTTTTGATCTTGGAATCTTAAAAATAAAAACCCCACCATAAGCAACTGATTTAAAGCCATTATTAAATTCACCGCATACATCGTGATAACTTTCTTTAGTATCGAACATTCTATTCTACTGGTGGTCCATCACTGTCAGAAAACTTGTAGTGACATGGTGAATTTTTCCAATATTTTAAAGGTACTAATACCTTAGAAAAGGCGGAAACAAAATGACCGGAGTACAATATTCATACGAGAAATTCAAACCTTGAGTGTTTAATTTAAATTGCTCTCATCATGAGATTCAAGTCACGTTCATCAGTGTTTTTTCTAGGTATCGTCTACTCCTCTCAACTGTTTAATTAGAAGCTGATATGACAAAGAAAATCATCCTAGATACAGATCCGGGCATCGATGATGCAATGGCAATCCTATTTGCAGAAGCACATCCAGATATTGAGCTGATGGGGATCACGACCGTTTATGGAAATGCGACGATAGACAATGGCACTCAAAATGCTCTCTATCTGAAGCAAAAATTCGGTATGACGGCACTTGTTGCTAAAGGTTCGGATAAGCCCTTGTTAAGAGATCCTGTTGGAGCAACGGTTGTTGTGCATGGTGAAACGGGGTTGGGTGATGTGACGGCACCAAGTTCGCTAGATTATGAAGCGATTAAAAAGCCAGCTTATCAGTTCATTATCGACAGTGTTCGAGCTGAACCTAGAGAGATCACTCTTGTGGCTGTCGGTCCTCTGACTAATCTTGCACTTGCACTGGAAGCTGCTCCTGACATCGTCGACTTGGTAAAAGAAGTGGTCGTTATGGGTGGTGCATTCGGTGAAAACGGCCACAGAGGGAATGTAACACCATTTGCCGAAGCGAATATTCATGATGACCCTCATGCTGCCGATAAGGTGTTTACGGCATCATGGCCAGTTGTCATTATCGGGCTCGATGTTACAGAGGAGAGTTTTTTTACCAGTCAATACCTTGATGAGTTGCGAGATGACGCTGGAGAAGTTGGGCAGTTCATCTGGGACATTAGCCGTTACTACTTAAAGTTTTATTCTGACAAAGTAGGAATGGATGGTTGTCATGTTCATGACCCATCAGCCATTGCTTATGTTATCCAACCGTCTCTTTTTACAAGTCGTAATGGCCCGGTCAGGGTTGTCACAGATGGGCCAGCGGAAGGGATGACCATTCAGAAAGCTGATCAACGTAACTATATGAATGATGAATGGGGTTTATTTCCTGCACAACAAGTCGGCGTTCAAGTAGATAGCGATACTTTACTCTCACTCTACAGAGAGACATTGATAAACTATTCACAGCAGTAAAGTGGGCCTGTCGTAAATATTGAGAAATGCGCGACAGGCTAATGCTCTAGATACAATAATCCTACAATTGCGTAGAAACGCTCAAAGGCACTGCCAGTTTCATCTGATTCAGATGAAACTGATCTTCAATATCAATACAAGCCACGAGCTAAGTGTCTATCCATATTAAAAAGTAATTTTCATTGACTAAGTTCGATAATTGACTAGCTCACTTATGCCCCTTTCCAAGCTAGCGCCGATTTTATTTCTTATTGTCCTGATTACGAATTGACTTAGGTTTGCTAATAACTGTAGTTTTGATTAGTGTAATTTCGGTGAGCATCACTAACCACTTAAGGACGTGCCACGTACCGCAATATAAATAAGGATACAAATTAATGAAGTTTGCCTTGTTACAGTTTCCTATTAGTGCGAAATCAACTGATAATTATCAAACGATTAAGAGAGCTATATGTGAAGCTAGCGAATATGATGCGCAAGTTCTACTTACGCAAGAGTGTGCTTTATCAGGCTATCCACCCGTAGAAATTAGTTCTGTTTCCGACATCGACTTTGAACAACAAAATATTGCTTTCAATGAAATAATTGAGCTTGTAAAAGAAAAACAGATCTACCTCTTTCTTGGTTGTATCCGTCAATGCGGTGAACGTGCGGCCAATTCTATCGCTATCATCGAGCCTTCAGGTTACGTGCAATACTATGACAAAAGAGCACTATGGGGTTGGGATGCTGATAACTTCGTTGTAGATAGTAATTTTAATGGCGTCGTTGAGATTAAGGGTATTAGGATTGGTGTTCGAGTTTGCTACGAAATTCGATTCCCAGAATACTTCAGAGAACTATACAAAGAAAAAGTCGATGTTACGGTTGTTTGTCTATGCGACGTTCAAGACAAACCTGACGACAACCGACTCTCAATCATCAAATCACATCTAGTATCTCGGGCTATCGAGAATGTATTCACAGTTATTTCTGTCAACTCCTCGACCCTAGAGCAAACCGCCTCAACTAGTGTTATCGACCAGCATGGCAATACTTTAGTGCAAGCTGTGCGTAATAGTGAGTCGATAACTTATTATACCTATGAAAAAATTGAGAATGGTTTCGGTGCTAAAGGACTTATAAAGTATTCAGATGAGTTACTAGGGATTTAAAAAATAAGAGTGAAATTCTGTGATATTTTTCAAAGGAAAACTCACATCGATTGTTCTTCAAGGTCTTTCTAGATGCTTTTTCTCATCTGACATAAGTAATTTATAGTAAATAAGCTAACGTATTTGTCTCCAAGAGTTTGTTATCACTACCCGAAAAACTAAGACCTCGCAAACGCGAGGTCTTAGTTTTATCCATAAATAGTGAGTACACCTCTAACCTAGGGAAGAGCCCCTAGCCTCCGAATTTTCTGTTATTTTTGCGCGTCTAGATTCGCTTGATGTTTTAAGTGCTCAATGAACATCGGAATCTTTTTTGCTATGTGCTTTCTCGACGCATAAAAGGCGTACAGCACCAAATCTTCAGGTTTGTATTCAAGTGTTATAACTTCCAGAGAGCCAATCTCTATTTCATCGCGACAAAATTCAGCAGGGAGTATCGCAAACCCCAAACCAGCCAATGCACCTGCTTTAGCGAGTTGCCCACTATTCACTTTAAATGTAGATTTTACTCTTTGAGTAATTACCGGACCTGTTTCGTTCTTAAATACCCATGGCGTACCATTTAACGCGGTAAAGCTGCTAATACAAGGTACATGTTTCAAATCCGTAATCTTAAAAGGCTTAGAAGATGTATGAAGAAGTTTGGGTGAAGCCACAACAACACTAGGCCAACGCTTAATCTCTTTCGCTATCCAATTGTTATCCTCTAGCTTCCCTCGATGAAAACTCAAAATAACGTCAAATCCGTCAAGCGGATCCTCTTTAGGGCTGATACTCGTATCACAACATAATGAAATAGATGGATACTGAGTACAAAACGAAACGACGGCTTGGGCCAAGTCAGGTGAGTCTGGCATTAAAACATTGAGTTGCCCTATGACTTCACGAGAGTGTTGTGTCACCTCCTCAAGAGCGTCGTTGAGTTTATCCAACAATGGCTGAGTTCGTAGATAAAGGTGGTCCCCTGCTTCTGTCGAAGAAATTCGGCGAGTTGTTCTATCAAAAAGTCGAGCATCTAGCTGCTCTTCTAGCAACGCGATATGACGACTGACGTTTGATGTCGGTAAACACAGAAACTCTGCAGCTCTCTTAAAGCTATTGTTCTCATAGACACAGTGAAAGCTTTTTAGCCATTGTTGATCAATCTTCTCAAGCATTCCCATTAATCTCATCCATATCAATAATCCGCCCACACCAGCAATCCCATTAAATAGGATTATATAGCCAATATTAAGCACTTTATTACCAAAAACAGGCTTATACAATACTCATCATTAAAAGTGAACTGGATAAGGTTTCCAATGAGTTGGATAGAAAAACTATTAGATAAGAAAAATATAATCAGTACGCGTAAAGCGAATATTCCAGAAGGAGTATGGACAAAATGCCCCTCTTGCGACCAGATCCTGTATAGCATAGCCCTTAATGAAAATCTGGAGGTATGTCCAAAATGCGATCACCACATGAGGATGTCGGCACGCTGTCGCTTAGACAGTTTTTTAGATAAAGGTATGAAAACTGAGTTAGGCAAACAACACGAGCCGAAAGATTTGCTCAGTTTCAAAGACAATAAACGCTACACAGAACGCCTTGCCCTAGCCCAAAAAAGTACAGGTGAGAAAGATGCAATAGTCGCGATGCAGGGAGAGTTGTTAGGGATGCCTGTTGTGGCGTGCGCTTTCGAATTTTCTTTTATGGCTGGCTCAATGGGTGCCGTTGTGGGCGCTCGCTTTGTTGATGCTGTTAATGCAGCCATCGAGGCTAACTGTGGATTGGTATGCTTTTCGGCTTGTGGTGGAGCGCGTATGCAAGAGTCACTGATGGCTTTAATGCAAATGGCAAAAACGAGTGCTGCTTTAAAACGGCTATCAGATGCAAAGCTCCCTTATATCTCCGTATTGACCGATCAAACTTTTGGCGGTGTATCGGCAAGTATTGCGATGTTAGGTGATATCAATATCGGTGAACCTAAAGCGAGAATTGGTTTTGCCGGACGAAGAGTGATTGAACAAACGGTACGAGAAAAATTACCTGAAGATTTTCAGCAGAGTGAGTTCCTATTAGAGCATGGCGCATTAGACATGATTATTGATAGACGTGACATGCGTAAACGAGTAGCTAAACTGATCGCGATGATGACCAATACTCAGATTCAAGTCGAGCATTAGACCACTACACCTCGCCCTATAGCTCCCCCCAAAATGAAGTTCAGCGATCTATTTAGATTAACGACCGCGGGGGAGAACATTCTTTGCCGCTAAACTGAAGCCGCACTTGTCTCGTACCTATCACGATCGGTATTCCTTTCCTTCAAGTCCCACGCACAAAAATCAAACTCTATTCTAGAGTGAACTAATTATCGTGGTGCAAACAGAATAGTCCCCTTATTTAAACAATATCGATTTGTAAAACCTTTAACTGGAAATGTGAACTAAGAACGCAAAAATGGTGGCGTAGATCTTAAGAGTGATGCTTGAAATGCGACGAATACCACTAGCAAACATATTGCATACGATTATGTTGTTATGATTAAATATATCAATGACTTGGGCATTATGGATTGAATTAAATTATATGACATGGAATAAGTTTTATCAGATATCGTCCGCTTTATCTGTATTGGCTCTAACTGGCTGTGGTGGTAGTGATAGTAGTCCATCATCTAGTGCCGTCAATGTTGCACAAACCAGTTATCAAATGGAGTCTGGTGCGTTTGAACAAACCTATGTAAATATCCCTTTCAGTGTGAAATATGACGCAGGAGACGATCTCTACTATGGCATCATGAGTGACAGTGGAAGTTTGATATCTCGGGTTGAGTACAACATCAATAACGATGCAACGGGTCACGTCAGCGTATACATGAAGCCAGGTTATGAAGTCGGCAACGGCACAAACTCCACAACAGCTCAGTTCGCTGTTTGTTACGATGAGTATTGTAGCCAACACTATTCTGGCTCGCCAGTCGCCCTCACTTTAACCAACAAAGTGACACTAGATCATAAAGTAGAGCTAGCCGTTCCGAACATTGAAACAGTAGCGGAACTCACTGATGTGAACGTATACCAAAATGTATCTGACACCATCAATCTTTCTGGTTCTGATCTGCACAACCTTCGCGTAGAAGCTCGAGCCAATAGTTCATTTGTTACATCCGTTACGCCTTTTATTAGTCCCTCTAATATCGGGCTCAATATGAGCTTAGAAACGCCATCCGTAGTTGGTTTGGGCTCATTTAGCTCAACTCTCAATGTGGACGTCTGTTACGACTATAACTGTAGCTATCCGATCGAAGGCAGCCCACTAACCGTTCCCGTCAGCTACAAGATCAATAACACTTCACCAAACCCTGATCCAAGCCCAGATCCAGATGGAGGCTCTCCAACAACACCAAGTATTTCTGTTATCGATTTTGATAGCGCACCGACCCACAACACTGTCGATGCAATTTATTCCGATTCATTAAATGTAATTGCTGTTGTATCTGATAGCCCAAAGAACGCGATCTACTTTTATAGCCTGAACGATGCTACAGCTTATGAGATAGACCTTCATAGATCGCCATCAGCTGTCACTGTCGATAACATTAGTGGTACTAATCGCTTTGTGGTCGGCCACGATGCGATGATAACGACACTTGAATACAACGCCTCTTCTCCAATAGATACCCAAGTATCGAATATCTACCATTCCCATGATATTTTTGATTTAACCACCAATGGTAACTACGCTTGGACTTTACCTAAAACGGATCAATGGGTTGACCTACAAGTCATTAATCTTGAAAGCGGTTCTGTAGAGTCTAAAAGTGACTGGGGGTACTACGAAAAAACGGTACTCAAAATCAGCCCTAGCAGCCAAGCTTTCTACAGTTTAGATACAAATATTAGCCCTGAAGATGTCGCTAAGACGGACATTTCGGATCCGGAAAACCCAGCAAGACCTGTCGATTCCCCTTACCATGGCGACTACAGTTTCTGCGATAATTTCTGGTTCAACCATACTGGCACATTCATCTACACGCAGTGTGGAGTGAGATTGAATACGTCAAGTGACGCTGGGCTTGACATGACTTACGCAGGAAAAATAACTTTACCTGAACTCAATTCGTGGCCTTACTCTTCTACAATTCAAACACTGGATGAGTCTCACGACACTACCAAAATTGCTTACTCTCTTGAAGGGCAAAGCAACAAGGTATTGGTGTTGACTTCAAACCATTTGAACCTGTCAGAAACGATTACTCTCCCTAATACCACAATAGGAAATAGCACTTACACCACTGTGCCTAAGTTTGTATTTTATGGCGCTGACGGTAAACTAAATATCGTCGCCAATGCTACGGTAAACGGCATAACACGCACATCGATATTGCAACACTAAATATATAGCCAGTAATAATAAAAGGCCTCGCAAACTCGAGGCCTCATTTTTATCACTCCACTGATTGCTACTGAACAACTACACACTGCGTCCCTACTTCACGGTCTTAACTGCTTACATCAGGGGGGGCGTGAAATGTTCTGATACTCTAGCATTGGGATATACCCTAGATCTCATTGTAGTAAACTCATAGCCTCCCTTAAAACTCCCTTATTTTAAAAGCTATATTGTTATATTCATGTAAAAATCTACCAATATCAAAAATTGGTTTAAATGATGAAACAAAGTCGTGCTTTATTAACGCCAATGTCGCTGCTATTGTCAGTTAATGCTTTGACGTTAGACCTTTAACTCAATCAAATTTTGTTAATATGTATCTGTGCTGCTAAAAGTTATCTGCACCCTGTAAATATCAATTTTATGTATCACAAAGTAATATTAATTTGCAGTCTGCTTTATGACCTATGGATTAGTCATTGACTGAGAAAGACTGCCTTTAGAAGAGATAGATCGCACGACCTTTTTCTTTTTTAAGGCTAGATAGATATGCGTATATCGTATTCAACGACATGGTTTGAGTTATTTTGCTGCCTCATTGTCAAATATGAACCCGTCGCACAGTTTATATTGGGTTAGATTGCTGTAAATGATGATCTTCGTTAGTGTGCGAAAAATCACCTGCAGTAATAAGATTTCTGAGTTTTTTATGTTAAAGCGTTTTGGCTTCAAATTATGTATATGCTTCGTTAGCCTCTCATTGCTTTCGGCTTGTGGTGGAGAAGATAGCAGTTCGGGAAATGGTGGAACTCCTGAACCTGCTTCCCTGACTCAAGATCAGCGTTACGACCTTCTCTATCGTTCGACATTTGGCCCACAGCCAAACTCCTATCAAGAATTAGAAAACTTAGGCTATATCAATTGGCTAGATAAGCAGTTTTCTGCGGCCCCAAGTTTGCACTCAACACGCCTGAAATCTTACTCACTGGAAGCTGATAAAGACACTTACAACCAAGCAGATCGCGTGGCAGTTTGGTGGGATATCAGCATTAATGCAGCAGACCAATTACGACAACGAGTCGCGTTTGCATTGAGTGAAATTTTTGTGATTTCACGGTATGGCGCTAGCTTGGGTGGTCGCGCGCTAGAGATGACCGACTACTACGACATGCTCATCAAGCATGCTTTTGGCAATTATCGTGATCTGATTGAATCAGTGACGCTTCATGCCGCGATGGGCGATTATTTGTCAATGATGGCTAATCAAAAGGCTGATCCAGAAAGTAATCGCTTCCCTGATGAAAACTATGCACGAGAAGTTATGCAATTGTTTAGCATCGGGCTTTATGAATTAAATTCCGATGGTACAGAGAAACTTGATAGTCAGGGGCAATTGATTCCAACTTACTCGCAGGATGACATAGAAAACCTTGCACGAGTATTTACTGGTTGGCACATAGCTGAGAAAGCTAGACCATCGTGGGGTTCTAAAGATGGGAATTGGTTCCTGCCAATGGTCGCTTATCCTGATCGCCATGATGATGAAGAAAAGGTGGTAATAGGCGAAGTATTTGCACAAGGACAAACCGCTGAGCAAGATATGGCGCAGGCGATGGATATGTTGCTTAATCACCCCAATACGGCTCCGTTAATCAGTAAACACCTTATCCAAAGATTGGTGACCTCGAACCCTTCTCCTGCTTATATTGCTCGAATTAGTGCACTATTCGCCGATAATGGTGAGGGAGTTAGAGGTGATCTTAAAGCGGTAATTCGCGGGATTCTAACTGATCGTGAAGCGCTTAGCGGCAGTGTTCGATCGCCCGCCAAGATGAAAGAGCCTTTAATCGCGATGACCAATTTTTTCCGCGCATTTGAAGCAAAGTCAGCTGATCCTTCGGGGCGATTCCATAACTCTATCGACATGTTCAGGTCATATGGCCAGTCTCCACTTGGTTCGCCAAGTGTGTTTAATTTCTTTTCTCCTGACTACGCCCCAAATGGTGAGATCGCTGCCGCAAATGATGTTGCACCAGAGTTCGAGATACTGAGCTGGAATAATTTCATTCTCACCAATAATCAGCTTTGGAATGCAACGGGCAGAACAAATTACGAGGGTGAAGATAATCCTAAACGCATTGTCATAAATACAGCACCTTTAGAAGCGGTCGCTAATGACCACATAGCATTGATCGAAGAAGTTGAGAGGCGTTTACTGTCTCAGAGAATGAGTGAGCCACTCAGAGCCGTGGTATTGGAGTCTTTAGAAAGCCTTCGCGATACGCAGCAAAGTTTAAAGGTCCGCAATGCACTGTATATTGTTGTGACTAGCCAAGAGTTTCATATTGAGGAATTAGCCCAATGATTTCACGTCGTCAACTATTAGCGGCTATGGCCTCGACACCAGTTGTCTCAATGATGGGAACTGGCTCTGCACATGCGCTGCCAAATAATAATTATAAAGCGCTAGTTTGTGTCTTTTTGTTCGGCGGAAATGATGGCTTTAACATGTTGGTGCCCAACGATAATGCACACTATGATGAATACGCAGCAGCTCGTCCAGATATTGCCATCTCACAAGCATCATTATTGCCTTTGTCATTGAATACAGGCTCAGGTCTGACATTAGGTTTACACCCATCAATGATTGATGCTCAAGGTCTGTTCAATAGCGGGAAAATGGTCGCCATTTCAAACAGCGGAGTGTTGATTGAACCTTCAACAAAAACGGGGTTAAAGGACGGAACGCATGCGATGCCACCGTTTTTATTCTCTCATAATTCGCAGCAAACTGAGTGGCAACGCGGTTGGTCTGGAAGTACAACAACGTTAGGCTGGGCAGGTCGAATGATGGACGTACTCAGTAGCGATACAGATACAATTAGCCCAACATTTAGCCTTAATGGATACGCTCAGCTATTAAATGGCAGCGATTATAGTGCCAGTCTTATTAATGCCTCGTCGTTGCCTAAAGTGAATGCTATAAACAACGCTCAGCGCCGTAAAAGCTTTGATCAGGTGATGAACCTATCTCCTCTGACGGCGTTTGGAAGAGAGTTTGATCGTGTGAAGAGTGATTCAATTTCAATACGAGATACACTAGCTTCAGCGATTGATTCAATACCTGAAGAAGGGCATTTCCCTGATATTTCTTTAAGTCATCAGTTACATACGGTCGCGCGATTGATTAAGTCGAGCGATCAACTAGGGCATCAGAAGCAAGTTTATTTTGTCGGCTTAGGTGGCTTTGATACACATGCCAACCAGTTGAATGACCATGCGGAATTGATGAGTGCTTTGAGTCAGTCGCTTGCAGCGTTCAATCAGTCAATGGAAGCCGCGGGGCTGAGCGATAAAGTAACAACAATGACAATGTCTGACTTTGGTCGACGCTTAGCGAGCAACGGCACCGGAACAGACCATGGCTGGGCAAGCAATCATCTTGTGATGGGCGGAGCATTAAATAGTGGGCAGCTATACGGACAGTGGCCATCGTTAATCTTGGATGGGGATAATGATTTCAATAAAGGGCGAATGATTCCAACGACTTCTGTGGAGCAAATTGGTGCGACAATCGCAAAATGGATGGGAGTGACAAGTGATAGTGCAATGGATTATATCTTTCCAAACTTAGCCAATTTCACGGTACAAGATTTAGGGTTCTTAAGAGTATAAAAATTGAATGTTCATTAGAACCGCCAGTACCCTTTGGCCAACATGTTATTGAATTTCAGGCATAGTTAAATAGTACGTACGTTCTAGGGAACTTTGCTGATTGACATATCATTAAAACGACGACTAGTGATAACGATTTTAAAGTCCATTATCAGAATCTTACCAAGACAAAAGATGTACTACTCCATTAGGACAGGCGCGTGTTCTCCCCCCAAAATGAAGTTCAACGATCTCTTTAGATTAACGACCGCGGGGGAGAACATTCTTTGTCGCTAAACTGAAGCCGCACTTGTCTCGTACTTATCGCGATCGGTATTCAGTTCCTTCTCTTCATACGATCAATAAGAGATTGAGAATACGAACCGCACCCAGTACATTCCTTTAGATTACTGTATTTTCACTAGCTTCTTATAGTTAAAATACCGTATGGTACAAACCATAAAATTATTAAGACTTGTGGTCTTTGCCACAGAGACTCTCCATTTAAAACGAAAAGACTTACTATGAATTTTGATATCAATGCACTGAAACACCACCAGCTGGTCGAAGATGGTCAATTAGAAGGGTGTTACATTCATCAACCTGTGCAAGGCAGTCAACCAGATGACAAAGCGGTTTTAGTGGAGCGCCAAGCGCTAGAAAGCCTGGGATATAAGGTGGTTCAGGTTAAAGCGAAAGGCGGGACAACAACGTTTGCCGAGGCTATGCAAAAGTTTGCGAAGAAGACGGGTCACCAGCCCAAAGAGTAAGCGGATGATCAAAGGGCGTGACCAAGTTCGCTAACAACAGTCTTTCGACTACCCTGTCGAGCGACCTTAATAAGCACCATTTCATGCTGACAGCATGGGCTGTAGCGAAAGCTTTTTTCCTCAGTTAGCGCTTGCTGTCACCGTTGCCCCCAGAGCAATTTATCCAGGACTTGAACGAGTCGCTTCCTTTCCCTTCTTTTGATTCTTCCCCCCTCTTTCCATGTTTTTCATTGTTTTCATCATCGATACAAATTTGGGGCTTTATAGATTCTCTAGCTTTAGGTCTTTGACATCTCCCATCCAAAAAACTCTATCTTTATGATCTAACAAATCATTTCCACTGATGGGGTGAAAAAGTATCGTTAAACCTTTTCGGTTGAACGTCAACCAAGTAACTACATCACTTAATAAATGTGGTTTAAAGTAAAGCTGACAGCTCCAACAGGGATGAGGGCCAACCAATTTTCGATGAAGTTGGCCTTGTCTTAGATCTGTAATTTCTAATGCTATATCGTTAATTACCCTTTGAGCCGTTTGCTCGGTAAGGTCATTAAAATAAATATGTGCATGCCAACCTTTTAACCTTGGAGAAGATATTGCTTCTTGGTGATTACCATACGCAACTGGTAATTGAGGAGTGAAACTGGGCATAAAATACCTCTATAAACTGGAATTCTTTATTCACGATTAACTCGAAAATATCGTTCATTCCGGTGAGTCAATCTTTGGTTCTGTTTTATCGAGAAAGAGTATGTTACAACCTATATCATTAATACACTGCATAAGTTGAATGTTACCTATGAACACTTTCGATTACTCTACGTTGGATGGACGACTACTTCGCATGTTTATTAGCGTTTACGAACACCAATCAGTAACAAAGGCAGCGGATAGTATGGGGGTTACTCAATCAACAGTTAGCCATGGGCTTAACCAACTTCGCAAAATAGTAAAAGATGAATTGTTTGTCACTTCAGGAAGAGGTATCGCGCCTACGCCAAAGGCGGGAGAACTTATTGAAAAGGCCAGAGAAATCGTAATAGCGATGCAAGCTTTCGCAAGCTCACAACAATACAACCCACTAATAGATGATAAAGTTTTTTCCATCGCGGCTAACGACTATGAAATAGAAACCGTTATAAAACCTATGTTTCATGATTTCCAGAAAGCAGCGCCGATGAGTTCATTGCACATAGCCCCAGCCAGAACTCAACTTCAGTGGGCTTCATTACTTAGGTCTGGTGATGTAGATTTTGTTTTGTCACCTGAACTAACGAGTAACGAGTCGGATTTAATTCAAACTAAGCTGTTTTCTGACCAAGAGGTCTGTTTTTACAACCCTCAAAAGCAAACACCGCCAACAACGATAGAGCAATATTGCTCCAAACCTCACGCCATCATGTCTTTTGAGCATTCTCACCAAACCGAAATAGACACAATACTTAAAAAACGAGGAGTGAAGAGAAAAATCGTGGCTAGTGCGCCGAGTTTTGGGGCGATAGCGTCTTTAATTAAAGATACAAACATCATAGTGACAATGCCTTCTCGCTTGTCAGAAACGTTATTTAGAGACTTTAAGCAGGTCCCCTTACCTTTCGAGCTTCCTCACTTCAATATTGTTAAAGTCTGGCACAATAGAAATAAGCAGTCAGAGCGTCATTCTTGGCTTAAAAATCGATTACAGTGAGTATTAATTGGGATTGATATTCTTAGTTTTTTGGCTGTACGTTAAAAAGACCGACCATGGTATAAGGTTTCTGTTTTTTGAAACCAAGTAAACGCCTGTGTATTGAACCCACCTATTCATTTATTCATTTATTCATTTATTCATTTATTCATTTATTCATCTATTCATCTATTCATCTATTCATCTATTCATCTATTCATCTATTCATCTATTCATCTATTCATCTATTCAGAGTAATTATATTGCTCTGATTTGCCCTTTAAAATAAGTAGTTATCAGATCCCAGCCAGTATCCCGTGACCATCATTAGATCTCGATTTAAGTAATAGACTTCACCTACCACCTCGCCACAACTACAACTAATCGAATTTATTCATGATAAGTATGAACAATGCCCTATTTTTTTAATTAATTAGAGTGGCTAGCATACAGGTGCTCAAACAAAACAAACCTAAAAAGGAAGAATCATGTCTATTAAATCTGTTGCAATCGGAATGGCTGTTTGTCTATTTACTGCCCCAAGCTTTGCTAACCTAAGCACCATTGACGCTCAAACTAATCAATCCATTAAACTAGCAGAAGGCTTCTATGAAGATGTACTGGTTTATAGGAATTTGAACAACTTTGGAAAGTACGTTGGTGACACTTACATCCAACACGCTACAGCGTATGGCGATGGGCCAGCAGAACTGATTAAAGCGGTAGCTGGCGAGTTAACTGCTGATCCTGGCGTGAAAGTAGATATCTACCGTACCATTGCAGAAGGTCCTTATGTCGCAATACACTCTGTTTGGACAACTTCAGACGGTGCGGAATATGTTTATGTTGATATCTGGAGAGAAGAAAATGGCATGCTGGTAGAGCATTGGGATCACTACCAACAAGTTCCGGAAAAATCTGAAAACAAAAACACCATGTACCAAGGGCCAGACGCGAATATCTATGATGCAACTCAAGACATCGAGCGTAATCGAGGCAGAGCCATTGCTGTGTTGAAAAGCTTTGATAACCCAGCGGATACAAGTGCGTTAAAAAAGTATATTTCTAGCGAAACCTACATTCAACACAACCCAGAGGTTCCAAATGGTAGAAAAGCATTGGTTGGTTACCTTGATTACTTAAACAGTAACGGGACCAAGCTAAAAACGGAGATAGCAAAAACAATCGCGATGGGTGACATGGTTCTTGTTCATTCTAAGCAAACTGACCTAAGTAAAAAAGACGATTTAGGTGTTGGTTACATTGATATCTTCCGCTTTAATAGCGAAGGGAAAATAGTAGAGCATTGGGATATTGCAGAAACTCAAACTGGAGAGTCAGCCAACGAGAACGATGTGTTTGGTTACCCTAGCCAACGTTAATTGCAGCTTCATTGAGTGGAAAAAGTGCTCAACATCAGTGTTGTCCAAAAAACTACTTTTTCCGCTCATATTTGCCTTATGTTATAGGAAATGACCCATTAACATTTGAATAATAGCCACCTCTGTGGCTAATTTCTTTTTCTAGCCGTTGACCACTCATACCACTTGACCTGTCTACAGGTAACGACTTTAGAATGATTAGCCTTATGCTTATCATGACTAAAGAGGCACATTTCGTTGCACCAATTACGAGACTTACAGCAGTCAAAGCTATTTCAGCTCTTCGACCATCTACCATCGACAATGAAAGGGATCACTCTTGCCCTTATATCTACAGCACTGTTTACGATCGTTGGGGTATTTGTTCGACAGCTCAGCACAGACTATGACACCTTTCAGATCCTGTTCTTTCGCCAGTTCATTTTTATGTTGTTGCTCATGCCTGCGATCAGCAAAAATATCGGCGTGCTACTTAAGCCCAACAAAATATCGCTTCACCTACTAAGGATAATGGGCGCATTTACCGCTCTATATTTTGGTTTTATTTCAGTGAGCAATATTCCATTTGCTGACGCAACAGCACTCGGTTTCTTGCAGGTGCTTTTTGTGGCTCTAATCGCTCATTTCGTGTTGGCAGAGCAGATCACCAGCAGTCGAATTTTCACGATTGTGGTTGGATTTATCGGGGTAATGACGGTTGTTCGACCGACCTTTGCTGCAAGCCATAACCTTTATGTTTTATCTGGCGTGATTGCCGCACTAGGCGCGTCGGTAGCGGTAGTGTGTGTTAGGAAAGTGGCACAGAGCGAACCAAAAATAACATTGATGGCATACCAAGCTCTGGCAATTGGTTTGATGACATTAATACCAACCCTTTACTTATGGCGCACGCCAACAGTCGAAGACTTCATGTTATTGCTGTTAGTTGGCCTCATCTCTTCGTTTGCTCAGTATGTTGGTATCTCTGCATATAAATGGGCGCAAGCCAACATCATTGCCAATGTTGAGTATGTAAAGATTATCTATTCACTTATTATTGGCTTAGTTGTCTTTTCTGAAATTCCTGATTTATGGTCAATGACTGGCGCACTGATTATTCTTGCTAGTGCATTGATTCCATTGATTTGGTCTCACTATCAAACCACCAAAGAGGATAGCCCTAAGTGTTGAGCATCAAACAATTTTGTGAACAACTAGCGGTATCTCGAACAACGGTTCTCTACTACGAACGAAAGGGGCTAATCACTCCCGCAGCTAGAACACCTAACGGTTATCGCCAATATGGCGAACGAGAGCTTGAAAGGTTTAGAGCAATACTTGCCTATCGTTCTTATGGTATTCCTGTCAGTGAGATTGAGAGCCTGCTACAGCAATCTCAAGATGAAGACCGAGATACGGTACTAAGACAACAGTTTGCTGCTCTCGATCTAGAAATTCAAAAGTTGCGTCAGCAGCAACAGTCCATTATGGCGTTACTCAAAGAGCCTGAACTTCTTAATCAAGGCCTACTCACCAAAGAGCGTTGGACAGAAATACTTAAAGAGTCAGGAATGGATGAACAGGACATGATCAATTGGCACAAACGCTTTGAGCAGATGGAGCCACTAGGACATCTCAAATTCCTCCAATCTTTAAATATCGATGAAGATGAAATTGAGCAAATAAGGGCGTGGTCACGAAAGCCGTGAGGTGTTGATATAAATTGCCCACATTCCACGAGTTTAAGGCTATTTGGTGATTCATCGACGCATTTTTCTAGGATTTGTTCTAGGTTGGTTTATTGTTATTACCTGAATACCTAAAGGCCTCGAAGTTCGAGGCCTTACGTTTTTCATTTAACGTTTACAGCTACCCTACTTCACTGACTTCTCTGACTTCTCTTGTTAACTTTCCTTACTGACCTAAGTTACTGAGTAAGCTGACTGAACTTCGGCAAGCTCTTCACAAACCTCTGGTGTACATCCATATAGGTTTGCATATAGATTTCATCGATACTTTCACCACTAGGGAAGCTGGATGAGAAGTCTGCGTGTTTGCGGTCAATCGACAATTTGGCGGCCTCGATAATATGAGCGATGAACATTCGAGGATCTTCTAAGCCAATAGAGATACGCATTGTGGTTGGTTTGATGCCGGCTTCATTGAGTGCCTCATCGCTGAGTTCTGAATGCGTGGTCAGTGCTGGGCACAGCGCCACAGTGTTAGTTTGTCCTAGGCTCACTTGCATGCCGATTGCGGGCTCAAGCATGTCGAAGAACTGTTTGAACCCATCACGATTGATTGGCGCACGATTACCGTTACCTTCCATATCGATAGTGAACAGCGCGGCTGGTAACCCCAAGTACATGTTGTTCTGGCAATGCTCATAGTTATCGCTGTCTGGCAAAGCTGGACACGACACATTGATGTCAGGGTGGGCATCGAAGATCTTCGCCAGAGTCAGTGTATTAATCGTTTTTTGCACCACTCGCATCTCATACGTTTTCATGCCATTAAGCACTTCAAACGCTTTATCTGCGTCTAGGAATGCGCCCTTAATGTAGTACACATTCCAAAACAGCGTTTCGTTCCATGGAATGGTGGCCTCATCACCGTTAGGTTTGGTGAAAGTGACCTCCTCTCCTTTTGGAATAAACATGGTCTCGTTGCGGCCAATCACAACTCCAGCGGTTGTGGTGCCAGAACCCGCCAGTTCTTTGGTGTAAGAGTGAATGACATAATCGGGTCTTTCCGCCACATCGTCGCGTTTTAGTACTGGATGCAGCAATGGAGTCCCCACTGTTGAGTCAACAATCACATCCCAACCGCGAGAGTGACCAGCTTTACTGATGCTAGCAACATCCAACACGTATCCATGTGGGTTACATGGTGACTCTAGGTAAACGTAGATTTTTTTACCCGCAGCGAGGCGATCTGCGTATTTATGAGCAACCTCATCAAGGCGCGTCGCAAACTCATCACCGGAGTAACCATCCACCCACTCTACCGCGACATTCAGATTCGAAGGCTTGCCAAACCAATCTTCCAACAGCTGGTAAGAACCGCCATAGATATTACGTGAAGCCAAAACAATGTCTTCATGGCCAAGTAAATGGCTCAACAACCCATCAATAGCCGCCATACCCGAGTTAAAGTTCCATGCGAGGTACTCATTGGCTCTAGAGCCTGCCTCAATATCAACCATGTGATTAGCCAGTGAAATCGATGTTGGATTAAGCAGTCGAGAGTAAATATCGTGCAGCGGCTCTTTACCGTTAAACGCATCTTCAATCCATTCTGTACATGCAAATAAATACGTGGCTGTGCGCGTAATAACCGGGCTTGCCGAGAAGATAGCCGCCACATTATCGAAGATAGGATACGCACCTTTAGACGCAAAATTGCCATTATTGGTGGCAATAGATTGGTAAGTGGCGCGCATTGGGTTTTGCAGGTTGTCGAGGATCTTAGCGATCTGGAATGACAAGAAACGTTTGGCGTTAAACCAAGCGATTCGGTCACTCTTGTCGAGATCTGAAAGCCCATCAACCGTCAATGCCCAAAGATCGTGTGTCTTGGTATTGGCTTTGTACAGTGTCGTCGCCAGTTCGATAAGCGTGACGCCGTAATCACTGTTTGGGTCGATACCAAAATGCTTTGCCTGCTCAATGGCAAGGGCTTCTGCTTGTTCATGTTTGGTTGTTTTACGCAGCGGGCTAAGTTGAGTTGATGTATTCATAATTCCTAAGTCATTCCATGCTTGTTGTTCCTCCTTTAATTTTAGTTTTGTGCAGATGCTAAAAATTGCTATTTGCGAAGTAAGACATACACTTTGAGCAATAATATTGCCAAACTAAATTCAATATTGATGGAATATGCTAATGGATGAGATCGACAAGAAAATACTGGCTGAACTGCAAAGTAACGCCCGCCTGACTAATCAAGAGTTAGCCGATCGCGTGTCGCTATCGCCCTCCCCTTGTTTACGCCGAGTTCGAGCACTAGAGAAACAAGGGATTATTCGCGGCTATCACGCCAGTGTCGACCAAGAAGCATGCGGCTTGCCTGTGAATGTATTTGTGTTGGTGAAACTTGAAAAGCCGACAGAAGAGAACATGCGAGACTTTGAGCAGCACATTGAAGTGATTGACGAGGTGTTAGAGTGCTTTCTGATGACGGGCAATCACGACTACCTATTGCATGTAGTCAGTGAATCACTCAAAAGCTACGAGCAGTTCATCCGCAAACAGTTAACCCGCCTGCCCAATATCGCTTCTATTGAATCCAGCTTCGCCTTCGGTCAGGTAAAAACAAAGACCAAGCTGCCTGTGAGGTAATTAGAAACGACTTAATTTAGCTGTGCTGATGGCATTGGATAGTCATCTCCAATCATACAGATAAGTGCGCCACCAAAAGCTTTGTCGTAACGTACTTTTCCTATCGCATCAGAGCTTTTTATACTCGAACTACCGTCCACAATCTGATTAATTTCTTGTGCGACTTTTGTTGGCACCAACCAGATACAAGCCGCAACAGAGCAAATGGATGATGACGATTCACAACCTGTCTCGGTGCTTCCTCGTGCCCACTGGCTATCCTTTTCCTTAAGCAGTAATTGCGTTGCTATATAATCCGGGTGGTCGATGTACTGATCACCACCTATCCATGTATCGTCATAAGGTAGGTATGGTCCTTTCCATGTTGATAAGCCCGGATTTTCGATTAAGTGATTGATGTTTAAGTAGCCGAAGTTCGTGTCGGTATCGGAAGTGATGGGAGGCAAAGAACCATTATCACGAGAATATTGCTCAGCAGCATCCAAAACAATATTAAGCTGCCCGATTAGAAATTTTGCCTCGTCGACACGGGACATACGGTTCCCGAACTGGTTGTAGATAAAAAAAGCGGCAATGAGCATGAGTAAACTAAACGCGGCAAGTTTCCATTTTTTTATCTGACGCAAAAGTTTCAACATCTATTTTTATCTCTCATAAAGAAGGTTCTGATAACGCTAAGGCTGCTCTTATAGGAAAGATTATACCAGAGTAAAATCAAGCGTTTTGCATTGAAACGTACTTGTCCATATCTGTGGTAAATAGGCTTAACTCTTAAATGCCCAATTTAAAGCTAGAACCTCCCCCCAATAAGAAATTCAAATATCGAATAGTCAAAACCACCCTATTTCACTGACTTAACCCTCAAATCAACCTTGTATTGAATTGCTCCGTAAAACAAACCTAAGACATGGGAATCGATTCCGAAGTGATCGTTTTATCTGACTGTCATCTAATTTTTGTACTTTGATATAACAAATAGCCTAAAAGATATTGAGCGATCGTTCAAATATGTTGAAATTTCCACTATAGTTGATTGGTCAAACAACTCACAACAAGGAAAAGTTATGAATCAAAGTACCGAATCTCAATCAGATCCGACTCGATCTATCCCTCAAGAAGCATTTGATTGGTACGACGAATATGCGCACGGCCTGATTGATCGCAGAGAGTTTATGGCTCGTCTATCCGGGCTAGCTGTACTTGGCTTAACTATGACGACGCTAACTTCTGCACTGATCCCTAATTATGCGCAGGCAGAGCAAGTCTCTTTCAATGATCCTTCCATCAAAGCAACCTACGAGAAGTTTCCTTCGCCTAAAGGACACGGAGAAGGCTATGGCTACTTGGTGGTACCAAAAGAGTTAGAGGGTAATGCGCCTGTTGTCTTGGTCATTCATGAAAATAGAGGCTTAAATCCATACGTAAAGGATGTGGCAAGACGACTCGCGGCCGCGGGGTTTATTGCGTTTGCACCTGATGCACTCTATTCGCTTGGTGGGTATCCAGGTAATGATGATGAAGGCCGAGCAATGCAAAAATCATTATCCAGAGAGAAAATCGAAGAAGACTTTATCGCCGCTGCAAACTTTTTGAAATCTCATGAAAAAAGTAACGGTAAGCTAGGCGCAGTCGGATTTTGCTTCGGTGGCTATATCGTGAATATGTTGGCGGCGGTAATGCCAGAACAACTGGATGCGGGCGTTCCGTTTTATGGTACTCCTGCCGCACCCGATTTAAGAAAGAATGTTAAAGGGCCATTGCTCATCCAATTTGCGAGAATCGACAAACGTGTGAATGCAACTTGGCCAGAGTATGAAGCTGAACTCAAAGAGATTGAGGCAGACTACACCGCTTACATCTATGACGGTGTGAATCATGGCTTCCATAACGATTCAACAGGTCGATATGCTGAAGAAGAAGCTGAGTTAGCGTGGGCACGTACACTTGAGTTCTTTAATCAAAAGCTTTCTTAATAGGAAAGATTACCGAACCCGTTTTCTTTAAGTTCCAAGTTACTACCCTATACCTTATTCAACAAAACCCAAAAGGCCTCTTTACGTGCGAGGCCTTTGTTTTCTTAACGCTATATGGGCTTGCCCTACAGATAGGTTTGGGGTCGTCGACATTCTGATATGAATTAAACCTGACTCTTAATATCAATCTAACCTATTAATATCAATCTAAATTTGCTTCTAACAAACCTATTGACCCGCTCTTATAAACAGATAATATAGACATCTAGACACCCAAACGTCTTTTTGATCAATTAAATGGAGTTATCATGAACAGCTACAAAAAAATCACAGCATCCCTGTTGGCATTAGCTTTCGTATTCGGTGTAACAGGATGTGGAAAAAAAGACGAGGCTGTCATCAAGATTGGGGCGACAGTTGGCCCACATGCACAAGTTGTACAGGCAGTCGCTAAAGAAGCAGCAAAGCAAGGGATTAACATTGAGCTAGTTGAATTCTCAGACTACATCACCCCTAACGCAGCATTAGATGATGGAAGTATCCAACTGAACAGTTACCAGCATCAGCCATTCCTCGATAACTTTAATGCCAATCACGATAGCCAGTTAGTTTCTATCGGACGTTCAATTTTGATGCGTATGGGCGTTTACTCGAACAAGTACACTTCGCTTGACTCTATCCCCGATAACGCTCGAATCGCGATTCCAAACGACCCAACGAATGGCGGGCGTGGACTGTTACTACTTGAAGATGCCGGGCTGATTTCTTTAAAAGACAACGCTGGTTTCAACGCATCTTTAAACGATATTGTTAGCAACCCGAAGAACATTCGATTTGTTGAAGTGGATGCCGCGCAGCTACCCCGCTCTCTTGACGATGTAGATGCTGCTGCAATCACCATGAACTATGTAATGTCGGCTGGACTCGATCCTAAGAAACAAGGCATTTACTTAGAGCAAAAAGACGCACCTTTAGCTGTGATGGTTGTAGCGGCGCGAGAAGAAGACAAAAATAACGAAACGTATAAAAAGATCATCTCAATTTACCACTCACAAGAGATTAGTGACTTTTTAGACAGCACTTTCAAAGGCACCATCGAAGCCGCAAATTAAGCTAAAGATTTGGCGTTGCCTGATACTTATGAAGCAACGCCAGACCTGAGTTGACGGGTTGTCGCTGACGCATTCCAGCCCCTTTTCAAATTAGAGAGTAAAGCATAAATTACTTAAATCGAAGTTGAAAACCGTATCGTCAGAGCAGATTATGTAAGCATGAAATTCAATTAAATCTGGGTTCTTCGCATGAAAAAAGAAGTGATACTGTTTGATATAAATGAAACGGTTTTAAATTTGGGGTCATTACAGCCTAAATTTAAAGCAGTATTTGGCAGCGAGGATGCACTATCGCTTTGGTTCTCAAAGCTTTTACACTCTTCAACGGTTTGCATCGCAACAAACGTACAGTCTACTTTTTCTGAATTAGCGAATGCAGCGCTCGACGCTATTGCACAGCGATACAAGTGTGATTTAACGGCGGAAAGCAAAGATGCCTTGTTAACTTCCTTTGCCAATCTACCACCGCACACTGATATCAAAGAGTCTTTACTTAAACTACGTGAGAACGGGTTTAAAACCGTCGCTTTTTCCAACTCATCCCTCAATCTCATCACTTCTCAAATCAAGAACTCGGGCTTAGAAGATTATTTCGACACCGTCATTTCTGTTGAAGAAACAGGCAGTTTCAAACCCAATTCAGATGTGTATAAATTTGCAGCCGAAACCTTACAAGAGCCCGTCGAAAACCTTCGTCTTGTCGCTACTCATGATTGGGACACTCATGGTGCGCTATCCGCTGGCTTACAAGCAGCCTATGTAGACCGTACAGGCGTTGAGTATCATTCCTTGTATTTGAAGCCGGAGATTAGCTCAAAGACGATGAATGGTGTGGTGGAACAGATCATTAAGCACAATTTAGAAAGGTAAAACCTCAAGAGACTTTTGCTACTCCCGCTCGATACAAACAAAAAGGCCTCGCACACCCGAGGCCTTAATTCTATCTACAGAGCAATTAACTCGCCTGCCCAATATTGCCTCTATTGAATCCAGCTTAGCCTTCGGTCTGGTAAAAACTAAGACCAAGCTTCCCGTGAGATAAATGTGTGACGCTGTTGTTTGGGTTTATGGTGCGATAGAGGCTGATCTTCAATCACACTTACGCTCGAACATGCCCCCCCATAAGCCATTGAACAAAATACAAATAAAAGGAAGTTTTTGACTGATAACGAGCCTTGAATCGGAAGCAATATGTACTTGCACGGTTTTCAACTGGAAATCAGAACCAAACTGAATTGTGCGCATAATTTTCAGTTGGTTAGGTAAGGGCTGGATCGAACTTTAGTAGAGGTTACATTTACTATAGGCAGGGCTTGTGAATAAGTGCTTATTTTGGGTTCATCGCGGCTTTCCCCTGAAAGCCGAGATGAACTTTTTTCAATAATCTAGCGTGTGAAAGCATTAGACAGGTCGATATCACATTGCTTTACATCACATATATTAATAAAAGTAATGTTACTTACATTTATAAATGTGATGTTTATCTCCATTCATCTTTTGATTACTTTCTAAGCTTAGTTGGTTTTTATCCAATTAAACAGAAGGTTATATGATAAATAGAATAATAACACTAAGTGGCGTTGCATTACTTTGTTCAGCGAGTGCGCATGCGCAAATGCAAAATGGAAGTTTCGAAAACTGGGAAGGAAACGTACCATCTGGATGGAGTGTGATTGACTCCGGCATTGCACTTTCGCCCTCTACCGACCCTGTCAATAACGGCAGTTTCTCTGCGCAAGTAACCGTGAATACAGGCACTCAAAGTAATACTGATTTTCTGCAAACGATAAGTGTTGAACAAGGGAAAACTTATGATTTCTCTGTCGATGTTTATCACACTGAAGGTAACGTGAGAGCTCGCCTTTTTGTTGATGGCTATTTAGGCTACTCGAATAATGGTTTAACGAATCAGTGGCAAGCATTGACTCACTCGTACAGCGCTACGAGCACTAAAGATATCGTTGTGGGCATACGATTTTATGATGATGCAGGTTTTGATGGTTCGGAAGTGGTGTATTTAGATAACTTTCAGCCTACGGAGACTCCACCAACACAAAGCTGCAATGACACAAGTGCCGCACTCACGCTAGTGACGGATAACTATGGTTCTGAAACCAGTTGGTCTCTCAAAAACTCAGTTTCTCAAACTCTTTATTCTGGTTCAGACTATCAAAGTAACACCAACAATGAAGTGGGAATGTGTTTAGCAGATGGTAGCTACACCCTAGAAGTCTCAGACTCTTATGGAGATGGAATGTGCTGCAGTGTGGGGAATGGTTCATACAGTTTGTCGGTAAACGGGACCGTTGTGGCATCTGGTGGTGATTTCCAAGCAAGTCAGAGTACAGAATTTACGATTGGTGGCTCAACGACTACACCACCAACTGAACCACCAGTGTTAGGTGAGTATTACAAAGACGCTGAAGGCAAAGTGGGCTTTGCGTTAAAAACGGCCTTATATCAAATTATTGATAATCATAGTAGTCAGGGTTACACCGCTATTTGGACATTAGTGTCTGACGCTGACCTAGACGCATACTATGACACTGATGGGTCGATTCTCGATATGTATTCGGAGAAACCTTCAGGCTCAGATTCAATCCAATTTACTAAGGTGGCCGATCAATGTGGTCAATACAGCAAAGAAGGTGATTGCTACAACCGTGAGCACTCATTCCCGAAAAGCTGGTTTGGTGGGAAAGTCGAGCCAATGAACTCTGACGGTCACCATTTATTTGCCACTGACGGCTACGTTAACTCGAAACGTAGTAATTGGCCATTTGGTGAGGTGAGTAGCGCGACATACACATCAAGCAATGGTTCTAAGTTAGGCAGTGCAGCAAATTCTCTTGGTTATGCAGGTACGGTGTTTGAGCCAATTGATGAGTTTAAAGGTGATTTCGCAAGAGCATATTTCTACATGGCAACACGCTATGAAAATGAAATCGCTAATTGGGAAGGAAACTCTACAAGCTCGGATGCCGTTCTGGATGGAACCAATACAACCGTTTTTGAACCTTGGCTACTTACTATGCTAAAGCGTTGGCATTCTGAAGATCCAGTAAGCCAAAAAGAAATCGACCGAAATAAGGCGGTACATGATTTCCAAGGGAATCGTAATCCGTTTATTGACCATCCAGAGTTTGTAAGCCAAATCTGGGGGAATTAATCGGAATATAACCACCATGACAATGGTTTCATGATTCTTGAATTGAGCCCAATCCTTTGTTTGGGCTTTTTTATTGATAGGCATTAGAGAGCATGACTTAAAATATGTGAAAAAGCATATTGTCATGAAGGTCCGTATACTTGTCAGTGATCGGCACCATCAATACTGGACGCTACGTTAAGCGACTTTCCATACCTATAGTTATTCATGACAGATCATATTCAATTTTTCCCACACACATTTTTGTCCAATACCTTCATCGGCTGAGTTTTTACTCGTGGCACTTTCTAGCTCACAGGTGCCTTTTTGTCGGGCTCAAAACGGGCAAAACTTGTAACAGAACCGTATTTTTCTTTTGCCGTCCTGTCATTAAAAGGACGCATAGCTGATCTTCATAGCAAGTCGGACGTATAGGCTGTTTAAAAGGGGGGAAAGACTATGGCCACCGTCTATGTCAGCATCGGAAGCAACATTAACCGCGAACATCACGTCACAGAATCTCTCAAAGCATTGCATGACCGCTTTGCGCCCCTACACATTTCTAAATTCTACGATTGCGAGCCTGTCGGTTTTAAAGGGGATAACTTCTTAAACCTAGTCGTTGGGTTCGAATGTGACCTCCCAGTCGCAGAGCTGGTTAAAGTTCTACATCAAATTGAATCAGAGAACGATCGCAAGCGTCAGACCAAAGCCTATGCTTCACGGACGATGGATATCGACATCCTTCTTTACGGTAATCAAGTCGGCATTATCGATGGCGTAGAGCTGCCTAGAGGCGAAATCACCGAATACGCTTTTGTGCTCAGGCCTTTAGTCGATGTTGCCGCGCAAGAACGTCACCCCACTCTAGACATCTCGTTTCATAAGCTCTGGGAAAGCTTCGACCAATTGAGCCAGAAAACCAAACCCATCCCTTTCAATATCAGTTTCACCTAGCCTTTACATGACTGAAAAAAGAACGGCTGCAACAGGAACAATTGAGAAAGGAACAACGGCTAAAGGAACAACTGAACTCTTAATCGCGTGAGCTTTACTGATCTTTTCTTAAAACAAGCACGTACCTGACTTTACTCTCTAAGGATTGGACACTGTTATGAATCACAACGCCATTATCACCATTACAAATCTCAGACTAAGAACCTTCATCGGCTTCAACGAAGAAGAAAAGTCTAAGCAGCAAGACATCGTTATCAATGCAGAGATCCACTACCCCGCTAACAACCTTTGCCTCTCAGATGATGTGGAGAACGCACTCAACTACAAAAACATCTGCAAGAAGATCATTCAACATGTCGAATCCGGAAGATTTCTGCTTTTAGAAAAGTTAACCAGCGACGTACTCGGCATTTGTATCGATCATCCATGGGTACGATACGCTCAAGTGAGAATTGATAAGCCTCATGCCCTACGTTTTGCCGACTCCGTTTCACTCACGCTTAGCTATGAAGCAGAGCTCGAAAATTAACTCATAAGGAGAGAGTCATGCTGAATACAGAAGCCGAAAAAGTAAGAGAAGCTTTGCTCGCAAAAGGACTTGAAACCCCAATGACACCGAGCGAAATGAATCCCAACCAGAAGTACAACCGCATCAAAGGACTTTTGACGGAAGTGGTCAGTACGCTTGGACTGGATTTAACCGATGACAGCCTTGCTGAAACACCTCATCGCATTGCAAAAATGTACGTTCACGAGATCTTTTCAGGGCTCGATTACGATAACTTTCCAAAAATCAGCGTTATAGAAAACAAAATGTCGGTTGATGAAATGGTCAAGGTGTCGAACATAGATTTAACGTCGACGTGCGAACATCACTTCATTACCATCGATGGTTTAGCAGAAGTGGCCTATATCCCTGAAAACAAGATTCTTGGGCTGTCTAAAATCAACCGTATTGTTCGATTTTTTGCTCAGCGTCCTCAAGTGCAAGAACGCCTTACTCAGCAAATCCTGGTCGCGATACAGACTCTAGTCGAAACAGAAAATGTGGCCGTGACAATTAAAGCCACTCACTACTGCGTTAAATCCAGAGGCGTCATGGATGCAAACTCTGAAACTTCAACGACCGCGCTCGGTGGTATTTTCAAAACTAACCCTCAAACCAGAGCTGAGTTTTTACGATGAGTGAAACGATACTAATAACCGGCGTGGGAAAGCGACTCGGATTCGCACTGGCGCAGCATCTTTTAGCAGATGGATACAAAGTGGTTGGCACTTACCGCAGCGACTATCCTCAACTGCAACTGTTGCGCGACAGTGGAGCCGACTTGCAGCAAGTAGACTTTTATCAACAAAGCAGCCTAGAGGGCTTTCTTGATTATGTTGGTCAAGAATATAAGACACTTCGAGCCGTCATACACAACGCTTCAGACTGGAAGCCTGAGAACAAGACAAACCCCAGTGACAATGCATCACAAATCATGCACCAGATGATGACGATTCACGCCACCGTACCTTATCTGTTCAATTTAACGCTCAAAGACCAACTGATGTCTGGCGATAAAACGTCAGACATCATCCACATCAGTGATTACGTTGCTGAAAAAGGCAGTAAGAAACACATTGCTTACGCGGCCAGTAAAGCTGCGCTCAACAACTTAACGCTATCGTTTTCAGCAATGCTGGCTCCCAAGGTGAAAGTAAATACCCTCTCTCCAGCCATGATTAAGTTCAATGAACATGACGATGAGGCATACAAAACTAAAGCGCTGAAGAAAGCTCTGATCCCCACAGAAGCGGGCTTTGAGGAAATAATAGATGGCATCAAGTTTGTGTTGGCCAGTCACTACATGACAGGAAGAACCTTACACCTTGATGGCGGCAGACATTTGAAGTGAAGTCCATATCTTGTGGGCTTACGTCAACATAGAAACTCAAAAGACTAGCGACTGCTGTTACCAATAAACCGCTAGAAGCTAGAAGCTAGAAGCTAGAAGCTAGAAGCTAGAAGCTAGAAGCTAGAAGCTAGAAGCTAGAAGCTAGAAGCTACTATGACCTAAAAACTGCTAAAAGAGTGAGGAAAGCGTTTTTCTTCGTCCCAGCCGGATAACTCAATATTGGTCAATGACTTGCGCTTCTCGTTACACAGTGAAGCGATATTGATGATAGGCAGTTGGCTGCGAAACTGCGCGATAAGTATGACCTTTTTACTTTCACTCAGGCTGTTTCGACATTGCGCTAAAACAGCTTCAGTATCGAGTTGATGTGCGTTCTCGATAATCTGGATATCAGTATTCTCTTGATAGCAATCTATCAGCCAAGATACCGCAGGCTCTTCTAAACTGGTGAGCACGATGACATCTTTTGTTGCCATAAGCTCGTGGAGTTCAAGCTCTTTTAGTTCAGTTTCCATAAATATCCTCATTCAGCTGAAAATACATTAAAGCCGGTTACCCAGTTTAGCCTGTGCCAAATGGTAACCTCTGTCTATCATCTCTTGTGAGCGATCAAACTCTAAGGTGCCACAAGCATTACGTGGGATCTCAAGCGTAATATCGGCGGGATAAGCGGCCAGTTTCTGGCGAGCAATGGTCGATTGCATCGCATCAAACGCTTGGTTGGCAATGTCGTAAGCGGCAAAATTGAAGCTCATTTTACTTTTTACACTGCTACCGAGATTATCGATAAAGTGAACAACCTTCTCATGCAGGTTACTCTCTTTTGTTGGTAGGGAAACCGGTATCACTTCCTGTTGAAGCATCTCAGGTTCACCACCTAAGTTCACAGCCAGAGTAAAGTCTGTCTTATCACTAAAGGTAGGCGCAATCGGTACAGGATTGAGCACTCCTCCATCAATCAGCACTTCACCATTAATGACATGTGGAGTGAAGAACAGTGGCAAAGAGATGGAGGCGCGAATGGCATCAAACAGCGAACCAGATTGCAGCCAAACCTCTTTTTCTTCGGCGACGTTGGCAGCAACTGCGGTATAAGGGATAGGCAGATCTTCAATTGAAATCTCGCCGATCAGCCCACGCAGCGTGTCGATGATCTTGTCCCCTTTGAAGATACCACTCGATTGCCACGAAAAGTCCAACATCATAGCCATATCCGATTGGTCGATACTGGTAACCCACTCTTCAAATTCATCCAACTTGCCCGCCGCGTAGACACCACCGATAAGTGCGCCAATTGAACAGCCAGAGATGGATTTTATCTGATAGCCATGCTCGATTAACCAACGGATGATTCCAACATGAACCAAGCCTCTTGCGCCACCACTGCCAAGTACCAATGAGACCGTTTTTGCCATCGTCTTAATCCTTTAGTTTTTAATTCTAGGGGAGCTAACTCGCCGATTTACCAATTCGCAGATCTCAACTCACTGAGTCACTCTCAGTCCATACGGGTAATGAAGGTTTGCTCGTCATCCACAAAAGCCACATAGTCGCCGTGATAGATAAACACCCGACCACGCCCTTCCACTATACACGCTAGCTGTGGGTTCAAATCTTCTTCAAGATTTTCACTTTGATACGTGCCGGTATCGGTGATCACACCGCGGAGTTTAGGCAAAAATCCATAGCTACGCTTGGCTTGATCAATCAGGCTCAATTCACTGGTGGTAGAGAAGTAAGCTGGGATGGGACCAGCATCTTCGATAAACATCGGTTTCAGTTCTTCAAAAGCTGTAATCACCAGCCAGTCGATGCCGTTTACGTGATGGATAAACATTGTTTATAAATACCTAGTTTCTCGATAATTCTGATGCGGAGATTCTAACACTATCAGGGGCCAAACGTAGGAGAAATTGAGCTACTAGAGGCAATCCCTACCCCTGCTTATTACCCAATATATCCAACATAAAACTGGACCAGATGTCACTATCAAATCACATCAAGAACGCAACCAAGCATGCAACCAAACGTAAGTTGTTGGACTTTTTTCTGGGCCTTTAGAGTCGAACCATTTGTTGTTGAAAGTGACTTTGTTATTCCTGACATTAAGAGCCTACCAATAAACAGACACATACTATCTACAGGGTCTAATACTAGTCGTCCGACTCTACGACTAATGTCTAACCGACTGAGTCTATTTGTTTTTTTTGGTTTGGTATAAGGTACTAACAACTAAATGTTAATGAATCTTTAATTATAAGTTGACGCATTGTTTACACTTCATGCCGTGAGTCAACAACGTTTGTTGGAATAACACACCTCAGAGTGTGAACGAAAGGAATCAAAATGAGCACTACTTTAGAGTCCGCACATATACAAACAGAGAAGCCTCAAGCCAATGAGGATGAACTCACCTATGAACAACAACATAAACCAAGATCGGAATTTGATTCCCGAGAACAGTATCTAGAACACGAATTGCAAATCATGTCGCCTAAGCGCTGGCGTCCAAATTTGCCGTTTAAAGATTATCGATTTGAGATAGAAGACACCATCCCAGCGATGGCGGCGACCATTGGTAAAGTAGTTATGGTGGGCGCTATTGCAGCCACCTTTGCTGGAGCTCTCGGATTAAATGAAGACTTCATTCTAGAAAACGTTCGTTATGAACTCCTCATCGCCTCTGTTTTCATTATTATTTTCTCTGGCTTCCTGTTGCCGACCGCGAACCTCGCAGGTACACACGGTCCACTCATCCCGTTAATTCCAATTGTGGTTGCAGCAGGTGGACACCCTATGGCCTTTGGGTTGCTGATTGGCGCTTTTGGCCTCATCTTAGCCATCAGTAAAGGTGGCAGCATGTTGGCCAACCTCACCAGTAAAGGCGTATGTGGCGGCTTATTGCTCTACCTTGGCTTTGTTGGAACCGCTTCTCAAGTGAAAAAGCTGTTCGCTTGGGCTGAGGGAATTGGCATGAGCCACATTGCTTTTGTCGTGATCTTTTGCACCATTATTTTGTACGCGCTATTGGAACACTTCCGTAAACGTTGGTTAGCCGTCCCTCTTAGCTGCTTGCTAGGCGGTACGATTGCATTTGCCATGGGTGCCCCATTCGCTTTCCACACTGAGCCAGGCTTACCTAACATGAACCCTATGTATTGGTGGGGAGAAGATACAGGTTGGATGTTAGGCCTACCAACGATTGAGCACTTCATGGTGGTATTGCCGTTTGCAATTTTGGCTGTCGCTATGTGGTCTCCAGATTTCTTAGGGCATCAAGTATTCCAAAAGATCAGCTACCCAGAGCGTACCGAAAAAGTACACATGAACATCGACGACACCATGACCACGGCTTCAATTCGTCAAACGTTCGGTTCTCTACTTGGCGGTACTAACTTTACGTCCTCATGGGGTACTTACATCGTACCGGCGGCGATTGCTAAACGCCCTATTCCTGCTGGCGCGCTGCTCACGGCTCTGTTCTGTATCATCGCCGCAGTTTGGGGTTACCCGATGGATTTAGCTATCTGGCAACCTGTACTGTGTGTGGCGCTGATTGTTGGGGTATTTGTTCCGTTGCTAGAAGCTGGCATGGAAATGACGCGTGAAGGAAAAACCACACAGTCGGCCGCTATTGTTGTGTTCTCTTCAGCGCTCGTTAACCCTGCATTTGGCTGGGCTCTCACCATGCTGTTGGATAACTTAGGCTTAGTCGGTTGTAAAGAACGCAGTAGTGAACTGAGTAAAATGAGCCGTTGGGTGTTGCCTGGAACTATGTTTATTGTGCTAAGTGGTGTGATGGCGTTGGTTGGCCTTCTACCGGGGATTCCAGCGATTATCCCGAGCTTTCGTTAAGCTCGATTAATATTGAGTTTCAGTCGGACCACAAAAAGGCCTCGCACATGCGAGGCCTTAGTTCATTAAAGATATATTTACTTCGACATAACATCACACTTGGTTTCATCTAAACCAAGCCCTTTTGCAGTTAACTCACATTGCTCTTTAATGTCTGTTATCTGGTTCTCCCACTGCTGATCAAAAGATGGAAGTGAATTACTGTTGATAGTTGCGAAATACTGATCGCGCATTAATAAAAAGTTTGACCTAATAGCCTGTTGATCAGCATAGATCTTAACAGCCTTAGTGAGCAGCTTTACGATATCTTTCGGGTCGTATGCTATTGACTGTCGTCCATCCTTATCAGCCCCACCGAGAGTAATTTGATACAAGATGTCATAGTAATCACGCTGAATACGATGCACTTGTTTCTGATATCTATCGTAACTGGCTTCTTTTACGGCCTTGTTTAACTTATCAATATTATCTTCCGTAAATTCATTAAGTATTTCAAAGGTATTGTTTTTTATTATTTCAGATTTGTCCTTCTGCGATTGCGCAATAATTAAGTATGAAAGCTCATTGAGGCGCAATGCCCTGCTCAATGCTAATTGTTTTGCTTGCGGTGAAATAACAAAGTTGATGATATCGTCCGCATTAGGCTTGGTGTCGGCGTACACTTCTTTAATATCAGTGACCTGTTTCACTTGAAAATCGGACATAAGTGTTGAGTTAGTTAGTACGTCTCCTTGTACAAATTTAGGTAGAGGCCTTGGAGCACACCCGATAACGGTATCTAGGGCTCTCGCGCCTAACGTAAGTTCGTTGCTAAAAACTTCAGTAAGTTGGTCGTTGTAAGGTTGGCACCAAGATTTGTCTGCAACTTCGTTTGTAGACACACATCCAGCGAGTAATAAAACGATTAGTGTTAGATACTTATACATAAGAAATCTCTTTATCTGACGTTGAGTTTAAAGCCTCCCCACATGATGAAAGGTGCTGTTAAAGTTATTTTTATCAGTAAAGAGGTCATTACAGGTTAGATTAGCCATTTACAGACAAGTGTGACACCTGTTGTATATTTAATGATGAAGATAGAAATATTTCGTATGTTAGGTGCTTGGTTTGTGTGAAGCACACAACACTCCCCTCAAAAGAAGTTAAACGATCTCTTTAGATTTACGATCGAGGGGGAGAACATTCTTTGCCGCTGAACATATAGCAGCACATGTAGCGCTCGGTATTTAGTTCCTCCCCCTTTCCCATTACCAACAAGAGATTGGAGATGTAAACCAAGGGGAGGTTAGGAGGGGATTATCAGCCGATTCTCACGTACAACCGCCCTACTTCACTGACTTCACCGCTTTCATCAACGTTGTATTGAACTGGCCTGATTGCTCAAGCATTGGGAAGTGACCTTAGTCTTCAATGTAATAAATGCTGTAATCCTTGCTCTGTTTCTTGTTCGCTCCTAAATCCGTCAACCTCAAAATTTCTTGCTAAAAAGGTAGAAAAGTTTATAGTATTTTTTAGATAGAGTTGAGAATCGATATGTCATTACAGAAAAAACAATCCAAAGTATCACTGAACATCAAAATCTCATCAGACTTAGATGTTCGTCTTAAACGAGCGAGAAAAGCAGCGCGTGAACAGGGCTTAATGTTCAACGTATCTCAAGAAGTTGAAAAGTTTCTTGAGAAGGAAATAAAGAAAGTGGAACGCCAGCTATCAATCGATGAAGAGATTAAGAATAACCTCGAGGATCTTGGTGGGCTTAATATAGATAAAATGATGAAATCAATGGATTAATCAAAACACTAACATATTGATTAAACTGAATTTAAAAAATGACAAAGCGTGGAGATGATTATGGGCACAATAATTGGATTGTTAATTTTGGCTGGTATCAGTGTATTCCTAAAGCGTCAAACGGGGCTTCATTTGCATGAGTGGATTGCAAAAAAATATAAAGAATCTCAAGACAAAAAATAATGGACTCTATCAGATTGACAGGCTCCATCGATTTAACTTAAAAAACTAAGGCCTCGCACACGCGAGGCCTAGTTTTATCTATCACCGATTACATCCATCTTTTAACAACTACAACCACCCTACCTCACTGACTTAACCGCTTTCATCAACGTTGCATTGAACTGCTGTGGTTGCTCTAGCATTGGGAAGTGGCCTGAGTCTTCAATGTAGTAAATGCTGTAATCCTTGATGTGTTTCTTGTTCGCTTCTGAATCCGTTGGCCATAGGCGAGCGTTAACCAATATTACTGGCACGTTCACTTTCTCATACACGCGGTGTGCTTCGCCTGTGACGTATTGGCCTAGATAGTGGCGGAACTGGTTTATCGCGATAGCTGGCGGTGCTGAGGCCATGTCTTGCGTTACCCAATAAAGTAAATCCGCGTCTACGTCTTTTGGTAGCGAGTCTTTCACGAACATAGTAATGCCCGCTTGGAAGTCTGCTTCAAATGGTTTGGTCATTGCATCTAGGTCGCTTTGTGAAACCGCTAGTGCAACGTTTTGCGATGTGTCTACACCAATAATGCCCTTCACTCTTTTCGGCATCAGTTTAGCGGCTTCTGCAATCACACCACCTGCCATGGAATGGCCGACTAAGATGACGGATTCGAGTTGTTCTTTCTCGATTACGGCTTTGATGTCTTCAGCGAATGCGACCATGGTGTAATCTTCACGGTTGAACGACGAGTTACCGTGCCCTGCTAAGTCCATGGTTATCACGTGGTACTGCTTTGAAAACTCACTCACTTGGTTTTGCCAAAGCCTGCTGTCTAAGCTCCAACCGTGAATGAAGATTAGCGCAGTATCCCCGCTCCAACTTTTGCCATACGCAATTTGCTCACCATCGTGAGATATCGCGATAGCGTACTTAACCGTTGAGTCATGAGCCATGACATTGATGCTACCAAGTGCCATGAATACTAAGAGTGTGATGTTTAAAATTAAACGTTTCATAATGTCTCTCTACTTACTTTGGAGGGAACGCAGAAAGCGCCCCTCTCTATCAATGTAGTCACTATAAAGTGTGAAGTTGTAGACGGGTCAAGAACATTAAACTGATAGATGGGAGCGAATCATTGAGTAGGTAACATAACAACAGGAACGTGTCGAAATTTGTAGTTTTAAAAGCAGACTCTGGTAATAACAAAACCATTATCAAAGTCTTCGACAAAAGATTATTCAAAGGCTCTAATAAATATACTTATTGAGCCTCTTAGCATTATAGATAAAGTCTATCTTTGGCCATTGCGGTAGCGTAAGTTGTGAACATTTCGAAACTCGTTATAACACTCCAGTCTCAAACCTCTGCTGTCCAATGGAGAAAACACATTAAAATATTTATCAAAATATTTTGCATCACTTCTCAAGTCGCCTTTCCAATCATAAATATTAATAGTTCGATTCAAAAATTCGCGAAACAAAGTGTCGTTGAGTTCTTTTACTAAAGTATCACAGGCCTTTGCCGCTTCTTGTACTACACTGAGCTCAAGTTTAATTGGCTTTTCTAGATATTCATGGTACTTGTCTAGACCTAAAGATAGAGCGTTATTTGACCCAAACAACCCTGACCTATGAACAACGCAATGTCTTAACTGACCTATAAAATCAAAGTCTGAAAATGCAGTTGCTAATTCGGGGTTTTGTTTTAGATTAAGTAAGCTAACACCAGTAACACTCTTTACCGTTTCTTTAATGTTGTACGCAGAGTGAAATGAGCAGTCCTCCATTAATGCTTCGGGTAAAAGTTGTTTATCATGGTGAATTGCAGCCCCATATGTCACAGGTCGTGAATAGCTTTTTGTCTTAGATTCATCATCGATAAGAAGTAACTTTCTCAGAAGACAACGAACATAACTTTCAACTGAAGATATAAAACCAAGAATAAGAAGGTTCGATAATTTAGCCCATTCTTCATTACTTTGAGATGCCAAAGATATATAATTACCAGTTGCAGGCTCTAATACAAAACACCCTAGTAATTTTTTATATGACAGCATATTACTTTCATATATATCAATTGGCGACTTAGTTGGTTCTTGATACGACAGGTCAAATAGAGACTGAGATCGTATAGTAGTAGTGCTTCTTGTTCCTGATAATGTGAACTTAAATTCTTTTTTAGCCATTAGTATAGAAACTCATTTGTCCATGCATTAATCTTATTAACAATCTTCTCTGCATATTTTGGCCCGACCTGCTTGACTTTTTTTAACTCTCTAATCGTATCATCAGATATAAGTACATCTTCAATTGTTTTGAATTTTGATATACTAATAACTTTCAGCTGAAAGTCAGTAAAAGGTAACTCAGACAACTCTTTACTCATGCATTCTTTAAATATTGAACCGTCAACTAATTCACTACCGCATATATGACAAAATTTTTGTCCATCTGCGATTCTAGCAGTTCCACAATTAGGGCATTCCGGCAAATCAATTTTAATTTCAGATATTAATTGTTCTGGAATAATCCGGTTGAATTTTCTTCGTATCGGATGTTTTTCAGAGGGGCTAGACAATACAGTTACTAATTGGACTACATTAAATCCTCTACTTTTTATCAAAGCCTTTTCTTTAATCAAAAGAGCTAAATGTGGGACAAAACGTCTCAGTTTTCTCTCTTGCCCATGTGAAACCATTGACATTTCAAATAGAAGGCCAGCTTCAACTAAGAACTTAATCATTCTCTCAGCTTTTTCATCAATATCTTCTATTCCGACTATTATGTTTTTTCGATAGCCGTCACCTTTTTTTTCATAGCTATCGTAATTAAATTCTTTAACAGCATTTATCAAGCTAAATAAAAAACGATGTCCCACATTGATAAAACTTCCATATTGTTTGATTTTTTCAGCAATAGATAAATATTCTTGAATAATATTATCGCATCTCGACTGTATAACTGAATTTATACGCTGTTGCTGAGTTTTACTATCCGAATCAACGTATGATCTTATCAAAGAGATATATGCTCTTGGGATTCCAAATGATGCATACATCAACAAATTTAAAACTTTCTCATCTATATTGACATGCTCTCTGAATCTTTTGTCAATAATGGTATTCATAAATGAGATATAGTCTTTATCTTGAACATCCATCCAAATAGAAACTTGTTCAGCATCCTGACCAACATGAAATCTAGGGCCGTACTGTGTTGTACCTGGGTAGACCGAAGCCTTAGGAGAAATTTTCACCGACTTAATACTGCGAAAAATATCAAAAAATTCAACCATATAATCGCGAGTCAACGTCAACGCAGCATCATCGAGCAATAGAATAGCTCTTTTTCTACCTTTCTCGTCTAATGCTCGATGAATTAAACCTTGTGTTAAAGATATATTGATTGTTGATATGATCTCATCATAACTTTCATTATATATATTTCTCTCCATATCTTTTATGAAGTTAAATAGATTATCCTTACTTAAACATTCTTTATTGTACTCAACGTCAAAGTTATCTATAACATCATACGAGATTTTGCAAAGAACCCATGCATGAAAAATATCTAAAGCGTTAGATTTATTATGAAGATATGTTTCCAATCTCAAGTAATGATTAAACGTTACATATATAGGCAGTGGTAGCTTCTCATTACTAATACATGTGTTGTATGCACAACGCATTTGGTGTGTTTTTCCTGTACCTCTAGGGCCAGTAATTAACTTAGCTCCAACTTGAATCAATTTTTTTTGAATATGCTGGAAGTGCTCACTATTTGCAGTCCAGTCAAGCAATTGCTCATTTGTTAAGTAATCCGCTCTTTCTTCATACTCACTACTATCGAAAAAAGATAAATCTATTTCTAGCTGGTCTGTCATAGGAGTAATTCCTTTACATTTATAATCAATATTGTAAAATAATCTGTCGTTTCATAAGGTTATCATAGAAAGTGGTTGAATTAAATCAATACTATACATCAGAAGCCACTAGCTTTTTACTAGCATCAATGCTTGACGTCGAGCATGTTAAGTCCTGTTTAGAGTTAAGTGCTGGTGAGGGTGCACTCATCGAGCCAATCAAAGAGCTCAATCAGGCGGTCTATTTTACTACCGTAGATCTAGACATACAAAACACCGACAAGTTGAGAGAAAAGTACCCAGAAGACATTCACATATGTAGTGATGCTCTCGATTTAAATTTGAACATCAATGCTAATTCTTTTGACTTGGCAGTTTGTAATCCTCCATTTGCTTATACAACTCTGAGCGAAAACTATAAATCAATATTAGGGGATGATTTTACCTCTATATTTAAAGATAGTTCAAAGATTAGAACAGAAATATTATTCATTCTAAGAAATCTATTCTTCCTAAAACAAGGAGCAACATTAGCTGTTATTGTTCCTGACTTTATTTTCTCTTCACATACGCTTTCTAAATTTAGAAAGGTTCTTTTCTCTAAGTATGATTTATATCAAATAATTGAATGTGAACATAAGAGCTTTAAGAAAACAGAAGCAAAGACATATATTTTATTCATAAAGAAAGCTAAGCCAAACAATTTAAATAGTAATATTCCCTGTTTAATACTTTCTTCAAGTAAGACTAGACGAAAAACCGTACCTATTAGCTCAACTTTTAACAACTTAAATTTAAAAGAAAAACACGGTTACCATATATTTAGAGGTTCTAATAGTAGTAAAGAATGTCGATTATCAGGAAAGCCATTTCATCACAACTATGCACATGTAGAAGATCTTTCAAACATATCTTACTCACCTCATAATGATATAGAAAGTAGATTCAAATATGCTTTCAAAGACGACATTTTGATTCATCGCGTGGGTCGAAATGTAGGAAGAACTGTATTTTTAGATTCTGAGTCAGTTCTCATAAGTGATTGTATTATCGTACTAAGGTTTGAAGATATGGATCTTAGGGAAAGGTTTATCACTCATTGGGCTTCAAAAAAGGAAGAATGGGTGTTGAACAACCAGAAGGGAACATGCGCCAAAAGCATATCGATAAGCAGTCTTAAAGACTTTATATTCTCCTTGGGTTAGTTATTCGTCCTATTAGCTCACCTTTACTTCCTCGATAGATCCAACGTGGTAATACTGAACTGTTTGATGTTTTCCAATTCATTAAATACTAGCCTCACCAGAGCACCTACCTATACCAAATTTCAAGTTTTTACCCTGCAGTACAAAAAAGGCCTCGCAATGCGAGGCCTTTGGTTTTTCTATCTATCAGAAGAGATTAGTCGCGAAGTGCTGCGCCGAATTTCTCTGAGATTGAAGCTACGATAGCATCTACTGAACCAGCGATGTCTGCATCTTCAAGTGTGCGCTCTACAGACTGTAGGCTAAGTGCGATAGCTAGGCTCTTCTTACCTTCTTCAACGCCTTGACCAACGTATACGTCGAACAGTTTAGCGCCTGTTAGGAATTCGCCACCCGCTGCGATACACGCTTCTACGATGTCGCCAGAAGCGACTGCTTCGTCAACAACAACGGCGATATCACGACGGTTTGCAGGGAACTTAGATACGGCTACTGCTTCTGGAAGCACGCGAGTGTTGATAGCTGCCCATTCGATTTCGAATACGATAGTGCGGCCGTTAAGACCAAACTTGCGCTCTAGTTCTGGGTGAACAGTACCAATGATACCCACTTCTTTGCCGTTAGCCATAATCGTAGCCGATTGACCTGGGTGAAGTGCTGGGTTGCGCTCTTTTGCTTCAGAAGAAAGAGATTTGAAGCTGTATGCGATTTCGTTTGCAGAAAGCTCAAGAACGGCTTCTAGGTCACCTTTAAGATCGAAGAAATCTACAGTGTTAGTTGCAATGTCCCAGTGCTCTTCGCCACGAGTACCAGAGATAACGCCCGCAAGCATCATTTCTTGGCGCATGCCGTTTTCAGCTGTTGCTTCAGGGATGAAACGTAGGCCTGATTCGAATAGACGAACGCGAGACTGTTGACGTTTCTGGTTGTGAACAACTGTGTTTAGAAGACCTTGGATTAGGCCAAGACGCATTGCTGACATATCCGCAGAGATTGGGAATGGCAGGATTAGCGGCTCAACACCAGGTACAACAAGTTTTTGCTGTTCTGGTTCTACGAAGCTGTATGTGATTGCTTCGTGGTAGCCACGGTCTACAAGAAGGTCACGAACGCGCTTAAGCGGTTGGTTAGCTTCTTTGTGGTCATTCATTTTAAGTGCCGCTTTAGGCGCTTGATTTGGAATGTTATCGTAACCGTAGATACGACCTACTTCTTCAATTAGGTCTTGCTCGATTGCGATATCGAAACGCCAAGATGGAGACGTTGCCGTCCAACCAGCATCAGTGCTCTCGCTCTCTTCAACAACAGTAACGTCACAACCTAGGCGAGTAAGAATTTCCACTACGTCTGTAGATGGGATTTCGTGACCTAGTAGGCTGTCTAGCTTAGCGCGACGTAGAGCAACTACGTTTGCTTTAGGAAGATCAGCTTCAGATTCGCTGCCGTTTACTGGCGCAACTTCACCACCACAGATTTCAACTAGAAGCTGTGTTGCACGCTCCATTGCTGCTGCTTGAAGTGTTGAATCAACACCACGTTCGAAACGTAGAGAAGAATCAGTGTGAAGGCCGTAAGCACGTGCGCGACCACGGATGTGATCCGGTGCGAAGAATGCCGCTTCAAGAAGAACGTCAGTTGTTTCAGTAGTAACACCAGAATCTTGACCGCCAAAGATACCAGCGATTGCTAGTGCTTTGTTTTGGTCAGCGATAACAAGTGTGTTGCTGTTTAGTTCAGCTTCGTTGCCATCTAGAAGTGTTAGCTTTTCGCCCTGCTCTGCTAGACGAACCACGATACCGCCTTCGATCTTAGCTAGATCAAATGCGTGCATTGGTTGGCCTTGCTCTAGCATCACGTAGTTTGTGATGTCTACAACTGGGTCGATTGAACGGATACCACAACGGCGCAGTTTTTCTTGCATCCAGATTGGAGATTCCGCTTTCACGTCTACGTTCTTAACCACACGGCCAAGGTAACGTGGACAAGCATCAGTTGCTTTGATTTCAACAGATACTGTGTCTTCAATGCTTGTTGCAACAGCTTCAACTGCTGGCTCTGTAACGTCTGCGCGGTTTAGTACGCCAACTTCACGAGCAAGGCCACGGATGCTGAAGCAGTCTGCGCGGTTTGCTGTTAGGTCTACGTCGATAGTTACGTCGTTAAGCTCAAGAAGCTCACGTACGTCCATACCTAGCGTTGTGCCTTCAGGCAGCTCAAGGATGCCGTCTGACTCTACGTCGATACCTAGCTCAGAGAAAGAACAAAGCATGCCGTGCGATGGAACGCCACGTAGTTTTGCTTTCTTGATTTTGAAGTCACCAGGAAGTACTGCACCAACTGTTGCTACTGCTACAGTTAGGCCAAGACGACAGTTAGATGCACCACAAACGATATCTAGCAGCTCTTCTTCGCCGATATCAATTTTAGTTACTTGTAGTTTGTCTGCGTCTGGGTGCTGACCGCACTCAACCACTTTACCTACTTTAACGCCGGTGAAAACACCCGCAACAGGTTCTACATCGT